>NZ_JBIALK010000013.1:0-209202 GCF_042873275.1 Kitasatospora sp. NPDC004745
TGGGCCCGGCTGCACCCCCCCCCCCCGCCCCCGGGGGGGGGGGGCCCCGGGGGGGGGGCCCCGCGCCCGGCCGCCCCCCCCCCCGGGGCGGGGGGGGGCCCCCCCCGGGGGGGGCCCCCCCCGCCACTTCGTGCCCGACCCGGCCGCCGCCCGTGAGCGATCCGCCGGTGTGACAGAATTCCCGTTCGTGGCCATCCGATTACTGCTCGCCGACGACCAGGAGATGGTCCGTCGGGGGATGCGGCGGATCCTCGAGAGCCAGCCGGACATGGAGGTGGTCGGCGAGGCGGCGGACGGCGTGGCCGCGGTGGAGGAAGCGGGCCGGCTGCGGCCCGACGTGGCGCTGGTGGACATCCGCATGCCGCGCATGGACGGTCTGGAGGTGGTCCGCCGGATCGCCGGCCCCTCGGCGGCGGACCCGGTCAAGGTCGTCGTCGTCACCACCTTCGACCTCGACGAGTACGTGTACCCGGCGCTACGCCACGGCGCCTCCGGCTTCCTCCTCAAGCGGTCGGGCCCGGCCCTGCTGGTCGAGGCCGTCCGGGCGGCGGTCGCGGGCGACAGTCTGATCAGCCCGTCCGTCACGGTGCGGCTGCTCAGGCACGTCACCGGCGTCCGGCCCGACGGCCCGGCCCTCGTCGAGCCGCTCACCGGGCGGGAGGAGGAGATCGCCGGGAAGGTGGCCGAGGGCAAGACCAACGCCGACATCGCCGGGGAACTGTTCATCTCGCCCGGCACCGTGAAGACCCACGTGGCCAGCATCCAGCGGAAACTGGGCGTCCGGAACCGGGTCGGCATCGCCGTGCGCACCTTCGAGAGGCGATACGCGGCCGGCCGGTCGGGCGGGTGAGCCACGGTCCGGACACCCCGGACGGCCTGGACGGCCTGGACGGCCGGGTGCGCGTCCGTCGCTCCGGCGCGAACGCGGATCCTCGTCACGGCAAGATCCTTCACACCGGGCCTTCCTGACGACCAGCCACCTCTTCGCCGAGCGTCCGGCCCTGTTGCATAGGCTCGGTCCGTGTGCACCCGGTCCCTGCCTGACACCCGTCGTCGACGCATGCTCTGCGCGATGGCCGTGGCCCTGATCGCGGCTCCCGCGACGATCGCTCCACCGGCGGCGCTGGTCCCGGCGGCCGTCGCCGTCCTCGCCGTGGCCGCGGCGATCCTGCGCCGCCCGCCGGGCCCGGCCTCGCCGGTCCTGGCGGCAGGCCTGTTCGCGGGGATCTCACTGATCGCCGACGCCGTCTGCCCGGGACCGCGGAACCTGGTGGCCCTCTGGCTGCCGTTCGAGTTCGCCGCGTTGCTGGTGCTGGGCGGGCGGGTGATCCGGCGGGCCGACCCGCGCCGGGCGTTCCTCGCCGGAGGGGTCCTGGTCGCCGCCCTGCTGGCCCTCCCGCTGCGCTTCACCCTGCGCCTGCCGCAGCCGGCCTTCGGCCCGTCGGTGGTCGCCGTCGCACTGGCCACTTTTCCGGCGGCCTGCGCCGTCGGCGTCGGGCTCCACCTGCGGGCCCAGGACGACCAGCGGGCCCGCGCGGTGCAGCAGGCCCGACACGACCAGCGCCTCGAAGTCGCCCGCGACCTGCACGACTTCGTCGCGCACGAGGTCACCGGCATCCTGCTGGAGGTGCAGGCCGCCCAGGTCTGCGGGTACGACGAGCAGCAGAACCTGGAACTCCTGGCCCGCCTGGAGGCCGCGGGCCTGCGGGCGCTCGACTCGATGGACCACACGCTGCGGACCCTGCGCGACCCGCAGGCCTCCGCGGACGCCGAACCGCCGCCGACCAGGGTGCACGGCCTCGCCGACATCCCGGAGTTGGTCGACCGCTTCCTCGCCTCGGGCGCCGCCGGCGCACTCGTCCTGGAACCGGGGCTGCCCGGTGCCGCGCCGCGCGAGATCGAGGACGCCGCCTACCGGATCGTCCTGGAGGCGCTGACCAACGTCCGGCGGCACGCCCCGCGGGCCGAGCGGCTGGACGTGGAAGTGGTCCGCACCGTCCATGCCGCGGGCCCCGCCGTGCGGGTGACCGTCACCGACGGCGGACGGCCCCGCGGCCACCGCGGCAGCGGCGGCCCGGCCCGCCGCTCCACGGGCGGGACGGGGCTGACGGCGCTCGCCGAACGGACCGGCGCCCTCGGCGGCACCCTGTCCGTCGGTCCGCACGCCGACGGCTGGCGGGTGCGCGCCGTCCTCCCGTTGCACCCCGCACCGGCGACCTCCTGACGCACCCGCGTCGGCGCGTTCCCGACGCCCCCGCGCCATCGCCCTCCGGACTCACTGCCCTCACCGGACACACCGGACGCACCGGACGCACCGGACGCACCAGGCCGTTCGGCCTACCCGCCGCCCTCCCACCCGCCAACCCGAGCGGCGATATCTGCCGAACGGCAGATGGCAGGAGCCCGCGGATGGGCGAGGCTTCCACCGTGTCCCGCGCGGCGTCACGGTGCTCCGCAACGGCAGGGAGACGGACGTCAGGGGCTGAGCCCGCACGGTCCGACGGGGAAGAGGAAGACGATGCTCGAACTGACCGACGTGACCAAGGTGTACCGGGGCGGCAAACGCGCCGTCGACGGCATCACGATGCACCTGGGCCCGGGAATGCTGGGCCTGCTCGGGCCCAACGGCGCCGGCAAGTCCTCGCTGATGCGGATCGTGTCCACGGTCACCAGACCGACCAGCGGCCAGGTCCGCTACCAGGGGCGCGACGTGATCGCCGACCCCGACCGGCTACGCCGCGAACTCGGCTACCTGCCACAGGACTTCGGGTCCTACCCGAACCTGACCTCGCGGGAGTTCCTGTCCTACCTGGCAGCGGCCAAGGGCCTGTCGGCCCGCTCCGCCCGGGCCCGGATCGACGAACTGATCCAGCTGGTCAACCTGACCGAGGCCGTCAAACGCCCTCTCGGCAAGTACTCCGGCGGCATGCTGCGCCGGGTCGGCATCGCGCAGACCCTGCTCGCCGACCCCAGGGTCATCGTCGTCGACGAGCCGACGGCCGGCCTCGACCCGGAGGAACGGGTGCGCTTCCGCAACCTGCTCAGCGACCTCGCCGCCGACCGGATGGTGATGCTCTCCACCCACATCGTCTCCGACGTCGAGTCGGTCGCCGCGGACATCGCCGTGGTCGCCCGGGGGCGGCTGCTGCGCCGCGGCTCCCCCGAGGACCTGCTCCGGGAGGTCGACGGACAGGTCTGGGAGCTCCTGACCGCCCCCGCCGACGTCCCGGCCGTGCAGGCCCGCCACGTGGTCAGCCGGATGGTCCGCACCACCAGCGGCGTGCGCCTGCGGCTGCTCTCCGACGCCGCACCCGCCCCGGACGCGGTCCCGGTCCCGCCTGACCTGGAGGACGCCTACCTCGCCCTCGTCCACCGCAGCGGCGAACCGGCCACCAGCCCTCAGGCGGTGCTGCGGTGAACCTTCGCGCCCTGGCCGCCCTGGCGGTCGGCGACTTCCGCGACCGGGTCCGCCGCCCGGCGTACGCGGTGACCCTGCTCGCCGCGGTCGGCCTCGGCTACCTCGCCGTACCGGACGCGGACAGCACCTGGGTGATCATGGACGTCGGCGGCCACCGCGGGATCTACAACAGCCCCTACGTCGGCACGGTCACCGCCCTCGCCGGCACGCTGTGGCTCACCCTCGGCGGCTTCTACGTGGTGCGCAGCGGCATCGCCCGGGACCACACCACCCGGGTCGGCCAGGTGCTGGCCGCCACCCCGCTGCGCACCGGCGGCTACCTGTGCGCCAAGTTCCTGAGCAACCTGCTGGTGCTCGGCTCGATGCTGGGCGTCCTCGCGGCCACGGCGCTGGCGATGCAGCTGGCCCGTGGCGAGGACCGCTCGGTCGACCCGGTCGCGCTGGTCGAGCCCTTCGTGCTGCTCGCGCTGCCGCTGATGGCGCTGACCGCGGCCGCCGCGATCCTGTTCGAGACGGTGCCGCTGTTGCGCGGCGGCGTCGGGAACATCGTGTGGTTCGTGGCGGCCCTGGTGCTGTCGCTCGGCGGCCAGTCGGCCTCCGCTCCGCTGGGCGGCCTCGGCGTGCACCGGGTGGCGCGGTCGATGGACGCGTCGATCACGGCCCAGCACCGGCAGGTCGGCGAGGGCGGGTTCAGCCTGGGTCTCACCCAGGTCGCCGAGCCGCTCGACACCTTCCTGTGGACCGGCTTCGACGTCTCGGCCGGCTTCGTCCTGGACCGGCTGGTGCTGCTCCTGCTCGCGGTCGCGGTGGCGCTGCTGCCCACCGTGTGGTTCGGCCGGTTCGACCCCGCCCGGTCCCGCGGCGGCGCCGCCGGCGGCGGGCCGTGCTCGCGCCGCGCCTTTCCGCGGGAGCCGGTGGCGGCGCCCCGGGTGCCCGTTCCGCGCGGAGCGGACCGGGAAGCGGATCCGTCCGCCCGCTGGTCCACCGCGCCGGGCGCACTTCCGCGGACCGAGCCCGATCGGGCGGGTGCGTTCGGCCGGCTGCTCGCCGGCGAGGTGCGCATTCTGCTGCAGGGCGTCTCGCCGTGGTGGTGGCTGGTCGCGGCGGCGCTGACCGTCGCGGGCTTCGTCGTCCCGATGAACGCCCTGACCGGGCTGCTCCTGCCCGCCGCCTGGCTGTGGCCGGTCCTGATCTGGTCCCGGCTGGGAAGCCAACAGGTCGAGAACGGGCTGGAGGTCCTGCTCGGCGCCTACCCGGCGGCCCGGCGCCGTCTGCTCGCGGAGTGGGCCTCCGGGCTCGTACTCACGGCGGTCGCCGGCGTCGTACCGCTGCTGCGGATGCTGGCGGCGGGCGACGGCGCCGGAGTGGCGCACTGGGCCTGCGGCGCGCTCTTCATCCCCTCCCTGGCCATGTCCCTGGGCACGCTGAGCCGCACCCATCGGGTCTTCCAGGTCGTCTACCTGCCGCTCTGGTACCTCCTGGTCAACAACGTGTCAGCCCTCGACTTCATGGGCGCCGTCCGGCCCCACGGCCGCCCGACCGGCCCCAGCCCCGTCCTCGTCGCGGCACTGTCCGCGGCGATGCTCGCCGCGGTCTTCGCCGTCGACACGGCCCGCCGAAACGCCAAGGCCTAACCCCGACCGTCCCCCGGCCCCCGGCGACGGGGTCCACCGGGGGCGCCCCCGGCCCACACCTCCACCACACCGGGAGCAGCCGCGGGCCCATGCCGGTGGCGGGTCGGTCGGCCGGCCTGGTCAAGGGCGAAGCTGACGACCAGGCAGAGATGCGGCACGGCCGCTCCGGCCGGCGCCAGCCGCACCACCGACGCGCGGTCCGCGGTCCGGGTCCAGATGACAGGTGACAGGTGACAGGTGACAGGTGACGGACGCGGCTCTCTGCCGCCGAGGATCGATCCGCACCGGGCGCTAACCGGCCAGCTGCGCCAGCCACGGATGCCCGGGGTGGACACGCTCCAGCCACCCACGGAGGGTGTCCCGCCGGGCCTGGCCCAGCAGCGGCAGCGCGCCGTCGAAGTCCGCCTGGTCCTTGGGCCGCGCGGCCTTCGCCTTGAACAGCAGCACCAGTTCCGGCAGGAGGTAGGGCGTCCCGTCCGCCGTCCGCTCGATGACGGTGTCGTACGGCAGCCGCAGGCTCTCGTCACGACGGCAGATCCAGGTCGCGCCCTGGTGCGGCTCGCGGAAGACGTCGAACAGGAACCGCCCGTTCGCCGGATCCCGCACCCAGGTCTGGTGGGTGGCCGCCAGCGCTTCGGGGCCCGCGTCCGGCCAGACCCGGCCCGAGCCCGCCGCGTCGAAGGCGTACTCGGGGAAGCGGTCCCGGATCTCGGGGAATCCCGCCGCGGGCACCGCGATCTCCAAGTCGCCGTGCGGGCGCGACTGCCTCCCGCGGAAGAGGTCCAACGCCCAACCCGCGGCGACGCACCAGGGCGCGCCGACCCCTCCCAGTCGCTCCGCGACCTGTTCCGGCCGCCACGCGTCCGCCCACCGGGCGTCCAACTCTTCCGCGTCGAGCACAACACCGCCGGGCGGCAGGGATTCGGTCACCGCCACAACCTACTCCCGCGTCCCTGCCCTGGTCGGCCGATCCTCGGAGGCGGCCTCGAAACCTCCTGGAGGCGGTGAAGCAGTCGCCGGCTCCTGCGAATCCGGGTACCTGGCCGACAAGGAACCTGGGTGCCATCAGGCTCGTGTTCCACGCTGCCGCCTTATCCGGCCCGAACCCTCGAGGAGTCGTGATGACGGGCGAGTACAGTTGGCTGATCTACGATCATGAGCCCATTTCAGTGGTTCTGACCGACCCCGGACCTCGCCCCGTCGAGGCCGTGAAGCCCTCGCCGAGGTGCGGCAGTAGAAGCCACAGACCACTTCCACGGAACCTGCGGCCAGAACACTCGGTTGTCCCTCGACCACCGCCCAGGCAGAATCAGCGCATGGCGACGTGAAGAGCAGCGGCCGGACGGAAGTCCTGGCGCACGTGGGGGAACGGCTGGTCCGTCCTCGACGGTGACCGCAGGATCTGCAGGGTGTGCCACGAGCCCGTCCGCTCCTACCAGTACCGCTTCCATCCGCCCGATTCCTCCAGCTTCGAGCGTTGCATCGGGTTCGCCTGGTGCTCGGGGTGCCGGATCTACTCGGGCGCCATGGTCCACGTTCCTCGCAGGCGCGTCCTGGTCGACGCCCTTGCCTCGCTGCCCGCCGACGACCGCGACCGGTTGCTCCGGAAAGAGGCCGCGCTGGTCGACTACCTCGACGGCCGCGGCATCGGCCACCGCTGACCCGGAGGCCTGCAGCCCCGGCGTCGAACTCCCCCGCCCGCCGGTGAGGTGGCGCCGCGTCCAGCGATCCGGGGGCTGCGTGGGCGCCCGCGCAACAGACCCAGACGCCTGGTTGCCGACCGGGGCTACGACTACGACAAGTACCGTCGCCTGCTGTGGAAGCGAGGCATCAAGCCGCTCATCGCCCGTCGCGGCGTTGCCCACGGTTCCGGCTTGGGCCGCACCCGCTGGGTGGTAGAGCGGACGTTCGCCTGGCTCCACCAGTTCAAGCGCCTGCGCATCCGCTACGAACGTCGAGCAGATCTCCATCATGGCTTGCTTCAACCCGCCTGCGGCCTCATCTGCCTGCGACGGCTTCACAGGGCTCCGGCGAGCGGTGGCCCCGACACCGCAGGGGTCGGGGCCACCTCAGGGGCTGGATGGGTCAGCTGAAGCTGACGTCGTAGACGCTGGCGCCGCGGGGGGTGAAGCGGGCACTGCCGGTGAGGCCCTCGTACTTGAGGGTGCCACCGGTGACGATCGCATCGAAGGACTGGAGCTCCGCGCCCGGGTGCGCGATGGGCCGCACGCTGGTGATGGCGATCTGAGCGTCGCCAGTGAACTTGAGCACGGTGCTGCAGAGCACCTGGTCCTGGGTCGAGCCGATCTGGTCCTTGACGCAGTTGCCGAAGGCGGTGCCGATCTGGTTGCCGTCGAGGTCGTTGACCTTGGCGCGATTGCCGTAGGGAACGCCGATCACCGGAGCCCCGGACAGTGCTTCGGAGCCGGTGTAGTCGAGGATGAGGTCCGGTACCTGGGCGGCCCGGGTGGAGCGGTTCTTGTGGTCCTGCGGGGTGTCGCTCGCCATGGCGGGCACACTGACCGCGACGGCCGTGCCGACGGCCGTCGCGGCCAGGACGAGGGCGAGGGTGCGCTTGGTCGGGAGGGCAGGGCGCATCGATTCTCCTTCAGTGCTTCGGGCCTGCTGCCCGAATCCGGTGAAATCTGATCACACCGGGCGAAAGCGCCGGGACGGCTGCAGTACCCCGGACCTGATGCCAGGAGAGCCCTGTCGGCCTTGCACCCCAAGGCCTCATGTCGTCCACGAACAGCGCGGATTGGACGCATGCGTGAGCACGGCTATCACCCGCTCGAGCAGCAAGATTCACCTGCTCGGCTTCACGAGCACCACCGACATTCTGAAACGATCAGTAAGCCGTGCGCGCCGTCCCCGCCGCCTGCGCCCCGAGCAGGTCGATCATGGCGTCGAGGGGCTTGGCCGCCTCCGCCGCCGCCCGGGCCGGATCACCGGAGCGGATCGCCTCGTACAGGCCCCGGTGCAGGTGGACCGGCGGTCGGGGCAGGTCCGCGAGGACGTTCGCGCGCCGCAGGCTCTCGGCCACCGCACTGACCAGCCCCTGGTACAGCTCGATCAGGACGACGTTGTGCGAGGCCTCCAGCACCGCGCGGTGGAAGGCGACTCCGGCCGCGACCCGGTCGGCCTCCCCCTCGCCCTCCCCCTCGCCGGCGCCGTGGAGCCGGTGCCAGGCCTCGGCGAGCCGGTCCAGGTCCTCGGGCGTGCGGCGTTCGGCCGCCGCCCGGGCCACTTCCACCTCCAGGGCCCGGCGTGCGGCGAGGATCTCGCGCAGGTCCTCCGTGCCGAAGCGGCGCCGCAGGATGCCTTCCGTGTCGGTGCGCGCCCGCACGTAGACGCCGTCCCCGTGCCGGATCTCCAGCACGCCGGCGTGGGCGAGCGCCCGGACCGCCTCGCGCATCGTGTTCCTGGCCACGCCGAGGAGTTCCATCAGCACCGGCTCCGGCGGAATGCGTTCGCCCACCCTCCAGCGTCCGGCGGCGATCTCCGCCAGCACGGTCTCCGCGATCTGCTCGACGCGCGAGCTCGACCCGACCTTCACCATCCACTCCCCGAGATCACTAGAGGGTCAATGATTGACTCTCCGACAGGTGACATGATTCCCTTCCCGACATGGATCTCGCAACCCGGGCAACTCCCCCGGCCACCACCACCGTTCACCGCACCGGGCGTCTCCGGACCGGCGGCGCCGAACTGAGCTGGCACGCGGACCAGGCCACGACGCCGGTGGTGTTCGTCCACGGCTCCTTCGACGACCACACCAGCTGGGACGGCGTCGTCCCGCTGCTCCCGCCCGGCGTCACGGCCGTCCGCTACGACCGTCGCGGCCACTCCGACAGCGGCGCGCCGGGCCGGAGCGTCATCCACGAGCACGTCGGCGACCTGGTCTCGGTGATCACCGAGGTCTCCGGCGGCAGCGCCCACGTGGTCGGCCACTCCTACGGCGCCCTCGTCTCACTCATGGCCGCCGCCCGCCACCCGGAACTGGTCCGCAGCGTGCTGGTCCACGAGCCGCCCGCCTTCCCCCTGCTCACCGGCGACCCGGTCGGCGAACCGATGCGCGACGCGGCCCGGACCCACGTCGTCACGGTGGCCGAGCACATCGAGGCGGGCCGCACCGAGGAGGCCGTCGCCCTCTTCGCGGAACAGGTCGCCTTCGGCGAGCGCTGGCGGGACCTGTTCGACGAACCGCAGCGCGCCATGCTCGCGGCCAACGCCCAGACGTTCCTGGACCAGTTCCGCGACCCCGACCACTACGCGCTGGACCTCACCGCGCTGGCCGCGAGCCCCGTCCCGATCACCCTCACGGTCGGCACCGACGGCCCGCCCGCCGTTCGCCGGATCACCGAGCTCCTCGCCCGACGACTGCCCGCCGCCACCGTCCACACCCTCACCGGCGCCGGCCACGCACCCCACCTCAGCCACCCCGCCGAATTCGCGACCGCCCTCACCCACCACCTGGACCGCACCCGCGGGGCCTGATCCTGCAGCCCCCTTCGCGTTGCCCCACGAGCGGGGTGACGCCGCCGTCCCGGCGGAAGGCGGAAGGCGGAAGGCGGAAGGCTGAAGGCTGAAGGTGCCCGCAGGTGACGGACGTCTCCGCGTGCCGATCACCAGGACACCTCAGAGGCCCGACCCGTCGAGTCGGCGCCCCACGCTGCTACGTAGCCTGCGGTTCCGTTCGAACGAGAGGGGGGTTTCCGAGTGGACGTCGAGCAGCTCCACAGCGCGATCGAGCTCCCGGAAGGGTCCTGGTGGGACTGGGACGTCGTCGCCTGGGATCGTGACCGGTTCCGGCTCGCAGCCGGATACGACCTGACCTATCACCACTCGCTGGAGCTGGTGTTCACCGCCCCGGTGTTCGTCAGCTGCCCGGCGAACTTTCACGATCCCCGATTTCGCGCCCCCACGTCCGAGGAGCTGGCGAGGATCACGGGCCGGCTCGGTGAGACGCCGTCCGTGCTCGTCGCCTTCGAAGCGGACGCGGGCGGGTCGGAGCCCGTCTCGTGCCTGATCGCCGCGGACCGCCTGGACGTCGTGCAGGAGACCGTCTTGCGCTACTGGCGCGAGGACGTGGCACCTGGTCAGCGGTTCGCACCATGGGTGCGGCCTCCGGGCAACTAGCGGCGTCGACTCGGCTCAACTGCGCGGTGGTGAGCGTCTTCTCCGGTCGGACGAGGACTGCGGCCGAGAGTTCGGCGAACAGGTCTGCGGGCAGTCGTGCGTCCACGGTCCGCAGCGCGGCCAGGGCGGTCCTGGCCGGGCCGGACGCGCCGTCGACGGCCAGCCGGACGTGGTCGCGGGCTCGGGCGAGGATCTCCTCGGTGTCGGGTGCCAGCGCCGCGTACAGCTGGAGGAATCCGCGCAGGTTGCCGGGCCGGTCGCCGCGCAGCAGCCGGCCGAGGCAACGGTCGATCAGTTCGGCGCGGTCGAGCAGGCCCTCTTCCGCAAGGGCGGTGAGCGCCTTGGGCCACTCGTTGTCCGGGCCGGAGCGGGCGGCGTACGGGTCGGCGAACTCGGTTCCGACGTCGGGGACGTCGAAGAGCCGGCGGACGAACTCGGTGAGCCGGGGCTGGGCGCGCAGCCAGGAGAACAGGGTGTCGTGGTGTGGCGCCGGCTCGCGCAGGCCTCGGTCGGCGAACCATTCGCCGATCTCGCGGTGGCGGTGGCGCATCAGGCTGCCCTCACGCATCCAGCCGGTCACGTAGCCGTCGGTGGCCGGTGGTTCGGTGCCGGACCAGACGGCGAGGCCGGGGGAATGCGGATGCCTGCTGTCGGCAGCCTGCTCCGCGCGGGTGCACCTTGTAGCCCTTCGGAGCACGCGGCGTGCACGACCGCAGCATTCTTCCTATCGTCGGCAGCACTGAGTGGCACCGCGCAGGGTCGGAACGCGGACGGCTGGGACGAACAGCAGCACGTCGGAGCCGGCAACGGCCTGCCCGATCCTGCCAGACCGTGACACAACGCGCTCGCCGCCCTGCACCGCAACACGACCGTCCGCCAGCACGGATCCGCGATCCGGCGTCGGACGGGTCGACGTGCCGAACACCCCGCTTCGAGGAGGATCCACCATGCCGTACGCGTCGTTCGCAGCCCCCGGTACCGCTCTCGCCGCGACGGGAGTGGCGGCCGGGCAGATCTGGCCCGTCGTCATCGCCACCGCCCTGGTCCTGTCCTCCATCGCCGCCGTACGCCTTTCCTTCCGACGCGGCCGCGGTCCGCTCCACAAGTGACGCCCCCGGCCCCCGTCGGACACGTGCCGCTACCCAGTGCCGAACACGCTCCGCCCCGCGCACTGTTGCTGCTCGCCGTGCTGCCAGTGGCCGCCTTCACGGCCTGGGCCGCGGCCCACACCGCCGCCCTCATCGCCCACATCCACCATCACCACGGAGCCGGAGCACTGGCCGCCCCCTGGCTGATCTCCTTCCTGCTGCTGTGGTGGGTCCCCCTGTCCTGGTGGGAGCGGCCCCGCACCGCCACCCCCGAACAGCAGCACGGCCTCGACCGGCTGCGGGTCACGGTGCAGATCCCCGTCTACAACGAGGACACGGCCGCCCTGCGGGCCTGCTTGCACTCGGTCCTCGCCCAGTCCCGCCCCGTCCAGCGCATCCGTGTCGTCGACGACGGCTCCGTCCGGCCCGACGGCACCCCCATGACCTACGACGAGGCCCGGGCCGAATTCGCCCGACTCGCCGCCGCCGCCGGCATCGAGGCCACCTGGGACCGCACCTCCAACCGCGGCAAACGCCACGCCCAGATGCACGTCCTCGCCAACGACGACGCCGACGTCTTCATCACCCTGGACAGCGACTCCGTCCTCGACTGCCACGCCGTCCGTGAAGGACTCAAGCCCTTCGCCGACTCCCGGACCCAGTCCGTCGCCGGACAGGTCGTCGTCCTCAACCACGACGCGAACGCCCTCACCCGCCTCATCGGCTTGCTCTACCTCCCCTTCACCCGGGGTCTGCGCAGTGCACAGTCCGTCCTCAAACGCGTCACCATCAACTCCGGCACCCTCGCCTTCTACCGGGCCGACATCGTCCGCGACGCCGCCGGCACCTACGAGAACGAGCAGTTCCGCGGCCGTCCCATGCAGATGAACGACGACTCGATGCTCACCTTCTACGCCATGCTCGCCGGAGACACCGTCCACCAGCCCTCCGCGCTCGTCTTCACGCTCGCCCCCGAACGCCTCCCCCACTACCTCAACCAACAGCTGCGCTGGATGCGCGGCACCACCGTCCGCCACCTGTGGTGGCTGCGCTACCTCCCCGCCACCGGCATCGTCTTCTGGACCACCGTCGCCGAGTACCTCCACCTCGCGCTCGGCCTCGTCATCCCCGTCGCGCTCCTCACCATGGCCGACTACCGCGCCCACCTCGGCGACATCGCCCTCTACGGCCTGGCCATCGCCACCGCCATGAGCTACCTCATGGCCCTGCGCCTGTTCACCGTCTCCCGCTCCGACATGACCCGCCGCCAACTCCTCACCTGCTTCGCCTGCGCTCCCCTCGCCGCACTCTGGCGCACCCTCGTCCTGCGCCCCATGTACCTCTACGCCATGGCCACCTGCCACCGCGTCAACCGCTGGGGCACCCGTCAAGACGTCGAAGTCGCCCTGCCCCACCCGCAGGTCTCACCGGCAACGCGGTGATCAGCACCGAAGGAGCCCCGCCGCACCACTGAGCAGTGGCGCGTTCCTCCACCGCTCGCTCCGGCAGGGTCACCTCGCGGGCCGACGGACACACGCCGCCGGTGGCCGGGCAACCCCGGGGCTGCCGAATCGACGGCAAGGCGCAGCCCCGGGCACATCCGGCGCGGGCCCGGAGGCCACCCCTGCGGCGATGTCAGCCGTGTGCCACCGCCCGCATGCGGCCCGGCGCACCTCAGGGCAGTCTCGGCTCCAGGCGCCACGGGCGGGCGCCCCCGGCAGACCCGCCCGCCCGGTCGACCGGCAGGACACCACGGAGGACAGCGTGAAGAAGCACCTCGGCATCCCGGCTGCCCGCCCATGACCAGGTACTGAAGCTGCTTCGGGTTTCCCGTCGAGGAGCGCACGGCCTCCGGGGCGATGTCGACCCGGCCGGTGAACCCGAGGCCCCGGGTCACGTAGTCGGTGATGTTCGGCACCGCGAGGAACGCCTTCCCGTCCTCGGCGGTGCACGGGCGGTACGGCCCCCAGGTCTCTGCCACGGTGGCACTCCCTCCTCGGGCCCGGCGCCGGGCCTGCTCGGACGATCGCTGCCCGGGACCATCCCGGGCAGCCACCCCTCTCACTGCCGAAACCGCTGGTCGGAGGGGCTTTCGGGCAGGTCTCCAGAAGTCGTCAAAAAAGTTTCGATCTCACCTGCAACCCTCGCGGGCCCCGCACGTCTATGTGAGTGAGCGGCGGGGAAGCCCGCCGCGGCGGACCGCAGGCAGACCGGGAGCACCGACTCCCGGGCCTCGGATCCTGCCACCGCACTCATCGCAATCCATCGAGCAGCGACACACGTCTGCCGATGAAAACACCCCGGGGGGTATTCAGAATGTCCATTGTGCGTGCACGTCGTTCCCGCTCCGCGGTCCTCACCGCCGCCACCCTCGGCGCGCTGCTCGCCACCGGCGCCGTGGTGGTCTCCCCGGCCGCCTACGCCGCCGACGCCCCGGCCCCGGCCCCGGCCCCGGCCGCCACCGCCGCCGCCCCGGCCCCGACCGCCACCGCGACCCCGACCGCGGCGACCCCGGTCCCGGCCACCACCCCGGCCCCGGCCACGGCCGCCCCGACCGCGAAGCCGACGGCCGCCACCCCGGCCCCGGCTGCCACCCCGACCACCCCGACCACCCCCGCCGCCCCGGCCGCCCCGGCCGCGAAGCCGACGGCCAAGGCCGCCGCCAAGGCCACCGCCGACGACAAGCCGTCGCTGACCGTCACCCCGCCGGCGTCGGTCGGCCGCGGCGGCCAGCCGGTCGAGTTCACCGAGACCGTCACCAACCCGGGCAGCACCGCGGCCACCTACAAGCTGAAGATCACCACCAGCGGCGCGGGCCCCGTCTCGGCGAGCGCCATCAAGGTCGACTACCGCGACGCGGACGGCACCTGGAAGCCCGTCACCGATACGGTCCCCGGCCTGACCGTCGCCGCCGGCGCCACCACGACGGTCCGGCTGCGCCTGACCACCGAGCTCGCGACCTACTGGTCCAACACCGACTCCACCGTCACGCTCCGCTCCGCAGTGCTCGACGAGGCCGGTGCCGTCCTGGCCGAGAGCACCAAGGAGGTCGCGGCCAGGGCCATCACCCTGCAGGTCCAGAACGCGCCGACCACCGCCGTCGCCGGCGGCGACCCGGTCGAGTTCGACGTCGCCATCGCCAACCGCAGCGCCTCCGCCTACACCAACGTCGACAAGGTCATCGAGGCCGACCAGCACACCACCCTCCAGGTCCGGAAGGCCGACGGCAGCTGGCAGAACATCACCGGCGTCCCCGGCAGCAACCCGACCGTCGCCGACCGGGTCACCTACCACCTCTCCGACGACCGGACCATGGCACCGGGCGAGACCTTCACCAAGCACGTCCGGCTCGCCTTCACCGCCGACGCCCCGACCGGCACCGGCTACATCCACCCGTGGGCGAAGCTCGACATCGGCAGCGGCTACTCCCCCGTCACCGTCGGCCCCCAGTACCTCCTGATCAACGTCGTCAGCGCAGCGCCCACCCTGTCGCTCCAGGCACCCGCCTCGATCGGCAACGCCGGCGGGCCGGTCGAGTTCACCCAGACGGTCACCAACCCGGGCAACACCCAGGCGACCTACAACCTGGAGTTCGACGCCAGCAACCAGTACGCCCGCGGTGAGGGCCGCATCGCCATGGACCTCCTCGACGACGAGGGCGCCTGGAAGCCGGTGCTGACGACCTTCCGGCAGCAGAACGACGGGTTCCACTTCAAGGGCGGGTACGCCGGCGTGACCGTCCCCGCCGGCGCGACGAAGACGTTCCGGCTGCGCCTGTCCGCCCCGGTCAACAACGACTGGGCCGGCGCGAGCGGCACCATCAAGCTCTCCTCCTCCGTCCTCGAGCAGACGGGGCAGTACGTCATCGCCGAGAGCACCAAGGAGGTCGCCCTGAAGGCCCTCGACGTGTCGGTCAAGAACGCCCCCACCGCCGCCGTCGCCGGCGGCGACCCGGTCGAGTTCGACGTGACCGTGTCCAACGCCAGCGCCTCCCGCTACGACAACGTCCGCCCCGCCGTGCTGGCGGACCGGAACAGCGCGCTCCAGGTCCAGCAGGAGGACGGCAGCTGGCAGAACGTCTTCGGTGTGCCCAGCCGCCAGAACGGCGGCCCGGTCACCTACTACCTCACCGAGGACCGGAACCTGGCGGCCGGCGCCTCCGTCACCCGGCACGTCCGCATCGCCTTCACCTCCCTCGCCCCCGTCGGCACCACCCACGTCAACCCGGAGGTCATCTTCGAGGGCGGGCAGGGCGCGCCCGCGAGCGTCGGCCCGCAGGGCTTCCCGGTCGACCTCACCCTGGGCTTCCCCACGGACGACTCCGGCAGCACGGGCGCCCCTGGTGCCACCGGCGCCGTCGGCAACAGCGGCAACAGCGGCAACAGCGGCAACAGCACCGTCGCCGCGGCCGGTCTGACCAGCGCCTCCGACACGAAGTCCGACACGGGTTCCGCCGGCGGCACGGTCGGCGGGTCCGGTTCCACCGGGACCACCGGCTCCGCCGGGACCGCGGCCTCCTCCGACACGATCCAGACGGCCGCCAGCGAGCTCGCCCACACCGGCTCGGACAGCACGCTGAAGGTCTCGCTGGGCGCGGCCTCGCTGCTCGCCGGCGGCATCGCGCTCATCGCCCGCCGCCGACGCAGCGCCTGACCGTCAGGGTACGGGTGCACCCACCCAGGGTCCGGCCCCTCACCGCCCGTCGCGGCGACGGGGCCGGCCCTACCTGCGGTACCGCTCCAGCTCGTCGACGGTCAGACCGTGGGTGCTGTGCATGGCGATCGAGCTGTAGGAGGAGCGGGCGGCGCGCAGACGGGCCGTGCGCTCCTGCTCGACCAACAGCCCTTCGACGGTCTCGGTCCGACCGTCGGGCCGCCGGTGCAGGTAGACCGCGAGGCCGGTCACGATGATGGCGAGGCCCGCGAACAAGGCGATCAGCGTGGCCATGGCCACCCCCTCGGGGAGCCGTTCAGCTGCCTGGACGTCCGGCTGTCGAAGCCGCCGAACAATCGGTATGTACCCGCACGGTCGGGCGGTCGAACCTCCGGGACGCCGCTCCGTGGCCCTTCGGACACGGTGCGCAGCGTGCCGGCCCGGCTCCCGGCGCACGGGCTGCCCGGGGCCGTCTGCGTGAGGAAAGGCCCTGGTCACGAGCCTTCCGGTCGCCCCTGAGAGGATCTGCGCCATGACAAGCACCATCCGCCGCTCCGCGGGCACCAGAACCCTCTCCGACACCCTGCTCTCGCTGTTCGGCATCCGGCGGCTGAGCACGGAGAAGGACCTGGCCGACCTCCGGGCGGGCACCACCCTGCAGGTGTTCTGTTCGAGCCCGACGCTGGGCACGGTCAGGATGCTGTCGGTCGGCAAGGGCCGCACCGTCCCGCACACGGCCTCCGGCCACCTCTACCTGGCGGCCGACCGGGTGACCTGGCGCAACCGGCGCACCGGCGAGGACGTCGCCCTGACGGGTCCGTTCCGCCTGTCGCCGTCGGGCCAGAAGTCCCCGCTCCCGAAGATGGCGCGCCTGGACCTGGCGGCGGGCGACGCGCAGCACGTGATCGTGATTCCCAAGGCCGACACCGACCTGGTCACGCAGGTGCTGGAGGCGGCCGGCCGGTAGCCCGGCGCCGGCACCGCCGGGGTCCCCCTCGGCACGAGTGCCGAACGACCCCGCGGCCGGTCTCGGCAGCGGGGTCGTTCGGTATGGGACGTGCCGACCGTTCCGGCTCGGCCCAGCGGCCGGGAGGCCGGGCGGCCCAACAGCCGGGCGGCCCAACGGCCGGGAGGCCGGGAATCAGACCGCGACGAGCTCCCGCTCGCGCTGCGGCGTCCCGGCCGCGGGCCGCTTCCTGTTCGGCAGGGAGAGCCGGAAGACCTTGTGCCACGCGGAGAACACCTGCTTGGGCAGCGGCCCGGTGACGTACTCCAGCTCGTACTTCTCGAACAGTGCGCGCACCTTCACCGCGACCTCGGCGTACCGGTTGCTCGGCAGGTCCGGGAACAGGTGGTGCTCGATCTGGTGCGACAGGTTGCCGGTCATGAAGTGCATGGCCCTGCTGCCGCTGATGTTCGCCGAGCCCATCATCTGGCGCAGGTACCACTGGCCGCGCGTCTCGCCCTCGATCGACCGGCGCTCGAAGACCTTCACGCCCTCCGGGAAGTGCCCGCACATGATCACCGAGTGGGACCAGATGTTGCGGACCAGGTTCGCGGTGAACGTGGCGGCGAGCGTGGTGGGGAACGACGGGCCCGACAGCAGCGGGTGGATCACGTAGTCCTTGAGCACCTGCTTGCGGATCTTGCGGCCCACGGCCCTGGCCCGCGCGCGGAACTCCGGGTTCCTGCGGCGGCGCTTGCTCAGGTTCTTGCCGAGCTCCAGGTCGTACGCCGCGATGCCGTACTCGAAGAAGCAGGCGTTGAGGAAGTTCCACAGCGGCTGGCCGAGGTGGAAGGGGTGCCACTTCTGGTCCTCGTCGACGCGCATGATGCCGTAGCCGAGGTCGTTGTCCTTGCCGATCACGTTGGTGTACGTGTGGTGCAGCTCGTTGTGCGAGTGCTTCCACTGGTCGGACGGCGAGACGTGGTCCCACTCCCAGGTGGTGGAGTGGATCTTCGGGTCCCGCATCCAGTCCCACTGGCCGTGCAGGACGTTGTGGCCGATCTCCATGTTGTCCATGATCTTCGCCACGGACAGGCCGGCGGTGCCGATCAGCCAGGCGGGCGGGAAGATCGAGAACAGCAGGACGCCCCGGCTGGCCATTTCGAGCTTGCGCTGCGCCGAGATGACCTTGCGGATGTAGGCGGCGTCCTTCTCGCCGCGGTCGGCGATCACCTCGTCGCGGATCGCGTCCAGCTCGCGGCCGAGCTCCTCGATCTGCTCCGCGCTCAGGTGGGCGGTGGGGTCGATGGCGGTCAAGGTGCTCCTACCGTTCGATGTCGCAGGCACCCGCTGCCGCGGACACGCAGGTCTGGATGAGGACGCCCGGCTCGGCCTCGGTGATCTCGCCGGTGCGCAGGTCGCGGACGGCGCCCGCCTTGAGCGGCGTGACGCAGCCGAAGCAGACGCCCATGCGGCACCCGGAGGGCATGAGCACGCCGGCCTCCTCGCCGACGTCCAGCAGCGGCGTGGCACCGTCGGCCTCGACGGTCCTGCCGGTGGCGCTGAACGTGACCTCACCGCCGTCACTGCCGTCGCCCACGACGACGGCGGCGGCGGGGCGGAAGCGTTCGGTGTGCAGGCGCTCCCGGACGCCGTGCTCGCTCCAGCGCTCCTCCGCGGCGTCGAGCAGGCCCGCGGGCCCGCAGGCCCAGGTCTCGCGCTCGGCCCAGTCGGGCACGAGTTCGTCGAGCCGGGCGATGTCGAGCCGGCCGTCGGTGCCGGTGTGCACCTCGGTGAGGCGCAGCTTCCCGTCCGCGACCAGGCCGTGCAGTTCGTCGCGGAAGATCACGTCGTGCGGCTGCGGCGCGCAGTGGACCATGACGGCGTCGTCGAACTCGGCGTCGCGCAGCATGCCCATCACGGGCGTGATGCCGCTGCCCGCCGTCAGGTAGAGCACCTTGGCGGGCTTGGTCGGCGGCAGCACGAAGTCGCCGGCCGGCTGGTCGAGCTGGATCAGGGTGCCGGGTGCCGCCCTGCGGACCAGGTGGTTGCTGACCTTGCCGCCCGGGATCGCCTTCACGGTGATGGTGACGCGGCCGTCCCGTCGGTTCGTCGGCGAGGTGATCGAGTAGGAACGCCACAGGCGCCTCCCGTCGACGTCGACCCCGATGCGCACGTACTGGCCGGCCGTGTGGCCGCGCCAGCCCCGTCCCGGCCTGATCACGACGGTCGCGGAGTCACCCGTCTCGGGGTGCACGGCTTCGATGCGCCCCCGCAGGTCGGCGCCGGCCCGCAGTGGGCTGACCAGGTCGAGGTAGTCCGACGGCAGCAGCGGCGTCGTGACCATCTCCAGCAGTTTCCACGCCCTGCTGCGGAGGGCTGTACTCGTCATGGTTCCCAGCTTGCTGCGCCTCAGGGCGTAAAGTCCTGACCGTAGGACGTAAATCTGTTCGGCCGAATTGTTCGCAGGGAACAAGAACGTGAGCGATGCCATCCGGAGGGCCAGTGGACTGGCCCTGGAGGAGACGACGGTCACCGCGCTGCGGGCCACGCTGAAGACCACCGCCGACGAGGTCGTCCAGGCGATCATCGACGAGGTCCCTTCGTACGCCAACGCCCTGTCGGGCCGCATGGGCGCCACCATCCGCCGGGCCGTCCGCACCGCCCTCGGGAACTACCTGGACCTCGCGAGCGGGAACGCCACGGGCGGCGACGCCGGTGGCGCGGCCTACGAACTGGGCCGCGGCGAGGTGCGCGACGGCCGTTCGATGGACGCCCTGCTCAGCGCCTACCGGGTCGGCGCCCGGGTGGCCTGGCGGTGCCTGGCAGCGGGTGCCGTACCGGCCGGTCTGCCCGCCGCCGAGGTCGCCAAGTTCGCCGAGCTGACCTTCGCCTACATCGACGAGCTCTCCGCCGCGAGCGCGGCGGGCCACGCCGACGAACTGGCCGCCCGGGGCCGGGCCCAGGAGCGCCATCTGGAACACCTGGCCCGCGACCTCCTCGCCGGCGCGGGCCCGGACGTGCTGCTGGCCTCCGTCCAGCGGGCCGGGTGGCAGCCTCCGGTCTCGCTGACCGCGGTCCTGCTGCCCGCCGCCCAGACCCGGCCCGCCTACCGCGTGCTCGACCCGGGCACCCTCGTCCTCGACGACCTGCCGGACGCCACCGGTGTGCTGCTCGTCCCCGACGCCGACCGGTCGCACCTCCTGCGGCAGCTGACCGACCGCACCGCCGTGGTCGGCCCGGCCCGGCCGTGGGCCCGGGCGTCCGCCTCGTACGCGCGGGCCGTACGCGCGCGCTCCCTCTCCCCCGACATCCGCGACACCGAGGACCACCTGCCCGAGCTGGTGCTGAGCGCCGACGCGGACGCGTTCGCGGACCTGCGCGCCCGGGCCCTCGCACCGCTGCGGACCCTGCCCGCCGCGACCGCGGGGCGGCTGGAGGAGACCCTGCGGGCGTGGCTGCTGCACCAGGGCCGGCGGGACGAGGTGGCGGCGGCGCTGTTCGTCCACCCCCAGACCGTCCGGTACCGGATGTCGCAGCTGCGGGGGCTGTTCCCGGATCTCGCCTCGCCGCACCGGGTCCTCGAACTGACGCTGGCGGTGGGCCTCGGGGCCCCGGAGGCTTCCGGGGCCGGGCCGGCGGGGTGATGCGGGCCGGGCGGGCCGCGGTCAGGACCGCAGCCCGCCCGGGACCTCATGCCTCCAGGCGGATCAGCGCCCGCATGGCCTCGCGCTCCACGCGCGCGAGGTCGTCGAGGACCGAGCCGGCCTCGGCCAGGCACCGGGCGTCGCCCGACTCGCCGGCCTCCTCGATCAGTGCCGCCGTCCGCGTCCACAGGACGGCCGCCTCGGCGTACAGCGCGTGGCCGGTGCGCAGGTGGACGCTGTCGAGCAGACCGGTGCACTCGGCGAGGAAGTCGCGGTAGAGGTTGCGGAACAGGGCGCCGCCGGTGCCGGCCCGCTCCATCAGCAGAGCGGCCCGCGGCAGGTCCCGCCGGGGGTCGTCGGTGCGCTGGAGCCAGGTGCGGACCAGCTTCCCGGCCTTCTCGATGCCGCGGTGACCGAGGTTGGCGATGGGCGGGTCGAGGAAGGCGCCGGCGCAGGCGGTGATGGCGGGGACGATCCGTGCGTGCGGGGCGGGCAGGTCCCGCACGACGGTGAGGGTGAAGGAGCGGTGTCGGGCGGTCATCGGGCCGCGCTCGGCCCGGGCCCGGGCGAGGCCGGTCAGGCCGCAGGAGACGGCCCCGCCCTGCTGGTCGGTGTCCACCAGGTGGGCGTCGTGGTCGTCGTAGCCGTACATGGCGACGACGTGGCCGCCGAAGTGGACCTTCGTGTCGAAGTAGTCCAGGTGGTAGCTGTCGAGCTGGAGTCCGACGGGGCGCCCGGAGTCGATGGCGGACGCCACGTTCCGCCACGCCCTGCGCGGCGAGGTCGTCTCCTGCACCAGGAGGTCCAGCCCGAGTCCGGCGGCCAGGTTCCTGGTGAGGTCGAACGGCCTGACCCGTCCCCCGAGGAACGGGAAGTCCGCGTTCCTGGCGTCCCAGTAGACGAACGACAGGCCGGAGCCGAGGCCGAACAACATCGGCTCGGACAGGTCGAGTCCCTGGTGCCGCAGCAGCACCCCCAGGGTTGACGACTCGCAGTGCTGCGTACCACGGGCGTCGATGCCCGCGACCGTGGTCATGCGCCCTCCTGGACGGGGATGACCAGCCGGGTCGTCAGTTCTTCCTCCGGTGCCTCCGCCGGGCCGACGAGATACGCCTCGCGCACGGGCGCCTGCGGGCGCAGTCCGCGCTCGTGGACGGCGGCGAGGAGCGCGTTGTAGGCCAGCCGCAGGTGCGCGTAGGGCCCGGTGTGCGTGGTCTCGGCGACGAGTCCGCCGGGCAGCACCACGATTTCCAGGCCGGGCACGGCTTCCCCGCGCGGAACCTGCGCTCCGACGGCGATCTCCACCCGCTCGTCCAGGTCCAGCGGGTACAGCCCCCACAGCGGCGGCTCCCACGCGGCCGCCGCCCCGCCGAGCGCGGGCAGCAGCCGGCCCACGCACTCCCCGACCCCGGCCCCGATCCCGGCAGGGGCGCAGGTCGCCCGCAGCACCGCCAGCCGCCGCTCCGGCTCCCTGCCCAGGGTCACCTCGTAGCCGGGCAGACCGCCTTCCGCGAGCCGCTCCAGGGTCTTCAGCCGGGCCTGGTCCCTGCCGATCCGCTCGGCCAGCCGGTCCCGCTCGGCGCGCAGGATCCGCGCCCGGTGCTCCGGCCCGGCGGCCAGGGCCCGGGCGATCACGGCCAGGGGAAGGTCCATCTCGCGCAGCAGGGCGATGGTCAGGGCGTCACGGGCCTGTTCGGGCGCGTAGTAGCGGTAGCCGGAGCCCGCGTCCACGTGGACGGGAGCCAGCAGCCCCGTGTCGTCGTAGTGCCGTAGCTGCTTCACGCTGAGGCGGCACAGGCGCGCGAAGCGCCCGATGGTGAGGAGTTCGTCTCGCACGCCGCCATCGTGGACCCTCCCACGGGGGGAGGGTCCAGCGCCGGGTGAGCGGGCCGGGGATCAGGGCGCCGGGGTCAGCGCGAGACGTGGAACTCGTTCCCGCCGGCGTCCAGGAACTCGCCCGGCTCCCGGTCGGGGTGGCCGACCTCCAGGCGGAGCCTGTTCCGCCGGACCTTCGGCGCCGCGGGCGGCCCGATCACCAACGAGACCGTGCTGGTGGGCCTGCGGCGCAGCCAGGTGCCCCAGTCGTGGGACTCGACCGACTGCCAGTCGGCCCGGGCCTGCCAGAAGGCGGCCTGCGCGTGGCGGTCCTCTTCGGCGGCGTCGAGGCAGATCGCGACGAGCCCCGAGTCGGCGAGCACGCCCGGGTGACCGGGGCGCAGCACGCAGAACTCGTTGCCCTCCGGGTCGGCCAGCACGTCCCACGGGACGTCCCCCTGGCCGATGTCGGCCCGCGTCGCCCCGAGGGCGAGCAGGCGCGCGACCTCGGCCTCCCAGTCCGGTCCCCCGGCGAGGTCGAGGTGGAGCCGGTTCTTGTGCGCCGTCTTCGGCTTCGGGGTCGGGACGAAGCGCAGCCGCAGGCCGTCCGTGCGGCCCTGCGTCGCCTCCTGCCAGAAGCGGTCCATGCGCGCGACGTCCAGCGCGTCGATCACGATCCCGGTCAACATCCCGTCCCCCCAGCGTCGAATCCGTTGTCCGTTCGGGTGCCTGCCGGTTGCGTGCCGCCCCGGCGCCGGCGACCAGCAGACTACTGCGCGGCCGGCGGCCCGCGCCCGGGCCCGAGGACGGCGTCCTCGTCGGACGCCCCGGGGGCCCTCGCGATGTGATCGGAGCCGCGGGGGCCGGGGGCGGCAGGCCGGCGTGGGACTACGGCCCGGTGTGGGCGCGCAGGGCGTGCGTGAACCAGGTGAACACCGGGGCCAGGCTGGGCGGGACGGGCCATCCGTTGATGACGGCCAGCAGGTGCCAGTAGCGCTCCGTGCGGGGGTCGCCGGCGATCTCCAGGCGGGTCAGCAGCCAGTGGCGCAGGTCCGTGTCGTCGGCGCGGCCGAAGGTCTGCGCGTAGCGGGCGGTCAGGGCGTCGACGACGGGTTCGGCCTCGGCCGCGGCCGGGGCGATGCCCGCGTCGAGCGCGCGGCCGACGCCGTCGCGGACGGCCTCGGTGAGGTCGTGGTGCAGACCGGTGGCATCGCCGCGGACGCGTTCGGCCGCCTGGTACTCGGCCATGCGGCGCACGGCGGCACGGAAGTCGGGATCCTGGGTGAGCTCGGCGAGTTCCACCCAGGCCTCGACCTGTTCGGGTTCGGGATCGTCCGGCAGTTCGGGCATGGCCGCGCGCAGCATGTCGACGAGGTCGGCGTTGGCGTCGAGCCCGCCGAAGGCCTCGTCGATGAAGTCGGTGACCAGGCGTCGGCGTTCGTGGTCGGAGAGCTTGGCGAGCTTGTGCATGAGGTCCGTTTCCTCGGGAGTGGAGCCCCGCTTGGCCACCGCGCGCAGGACGGCGCGGCGCAGTCGGAGGGTGCGGATCTGCACCTCCAGGGCATCGGCGTGGATGGCGGCGACCTCGGGCACCGAGACCTCCCGGTCCACGACCTGGCGGATGAGGGCGAGGTCGAGTCCCAGGTCGCGCAGGGTGCGCACCAGGTCCAGGCGGGCGAGCGCGTCGATGTCGTAGAGCCGGTAGCCGGCCGGGCTGCGGTCCGTCGGCGGCACGACTCCGGTGTCGGAGTAGAACCGGATGGTCTTGACCGTCAGCCCGGTCCGCCGGGCCAGGTCACCGATCGTGAAGAGCGTGTCGCCGTCCATGCCCGTAACTCTCCCGTCTCCCCCTGCGGGAGACTCAAGCCCGGGCGGTGACGGTCGCGGTAGGGCTTCGCGACCCGGGTCCTGCGGGTGCTGGTGCGGGTGCGGGTGCGGGTGCTCGTGCTCGTGCTCGTGCTCGTGCTCGTGCTCGTGCTCGTGCTGGTGCCGGGTCAGTTCAGGCGCCGGCGGGCGGGGTGGGCGGGCCCGGTCGCTTCCGGCGGGGCCAGGGCTTCGCGGAGTTCGGGGGTGCGGGCCTTCTCGGCCCGGTACCAGGTGCCGTAGCGGGCGGCGAGGAACGGGGCCGACATGCCGTGGGCGACCACACTGAGGCCGACGGTGGCCGCGGCGACGAGACCGAGCCGGTGGATCCCGGGCACGTGCTCCTCGACCACGAGGAGCCCGAAGACCACGGAGGCCAGGCCGCGCGGCCCGAACCAGCCGATGTAGGCCGCGGTGGGCCACCGGAAGCCCGTGCCGGCGAGCGCGAGGACCACCGGCACCATCCGCACGACCGTCAGGCTGAGCACCGCGTACGTGACGACCCGCCAGTCCAGCTCTTCCAGGGCCGGGCCGAGCAGTACCGCGCCGAAGACCAGGAAGCTCAGCGTCGCGAGCAGCCCGCCCAGGTACTCGGTCAGGTCGGCGGGCCGCCCGCCGGATCCGTCCGCGGGGAGCGGCGGGGCCTGGCGCAGTCCGAGGGCGAACGCGAACCCGGCCGTCCAGGCGGCGATGAACCCGCTGCCGTCCGCCGCCGTCGCCACCGTGTAGGCGCCGACGGCGACGGCCAGGACGAACACCTGTCGCCACTCGCCGGTCACCCAGCCCCTGGCCTGTGACCAGGGCAGCAGCCGCCCGCCGGTGAGGCCGACGGCCAGGCCCACGGCGGTGCTGAGCAGCAGGGTCCGCCAGAGGACCCCGTTCGCCCCCTCCGCGGAGGTGGCCGTGCCGGGGATCGCGGCGAGGAACAGGACGAAGAACGGCAGCACCAGCCCGTCGTTCAGGCCGCTCTCGACGTTCAGGCCCTCGCGGACGAGCGGCGGCACCGCGGGGCTGGTCATGGCGGCCTTGCCGAGTGCCGCGTCGGTGGGCGCGAGGATCGCGGCGAGCAGCGCGAGCTCCCCGCCGGTGAGGCCCGGCAGCAGGGGCCAGGCCAGCAGCCAGCCGGCCCCGATCGTGAGCGGCAGGCCGAGGGCCAGCAGGCGCAGTGGCAGGAAGCCTCCGGTGCGCAGGTCCCGTCGGCGCACGGTCATCGCGTCGGCGAAGAGGACCAGGGTCAGCGCCGCCTCGACCAGCGTGCGCACCGCGCCGGCGTCGCGTTCCGGGTGGATGACGTCCAGGCCGGCGGGGCCGATGAGCACGCCGAGACCGGTGAACAGCATCGGCGCCGACAGCGGTGTCGAGGCGAGTCTGCGGGAGAAGAGCCCGTAGCCGGCGGTGACGGCCGCCACGGCCGCCGCGGTCCAGGCGCCGCCGCCGCTCATCGAAGCCGTCCTCTCCGCAGGGCCGGTGGCCGGCCGCACCCCGAGGGATCGGGATGGGCCGGTCGGATGGTCATTGTCGCGTGGGAGGGTGCGCGTTCACGGCGGGACATGCCGCCCGGGGGCGGTCCGTACGATCGCGCGTGTGTGGGTGCCTGCCCTGTGTCGCCGGTCGTGCTGAGCGCCCTGCCGGGGCGGTGTCGGCACGCGTGGCGGCCGGTCCGCGGCGGATCGTCATCCCGAAGGTGTCGCGGGTGCGGGGCGCCGCACGGTCGTGGTCGCGTCCGCACGCGGCACGGGCCCACCGGGGCGCCTGACGGATCCGCCCGGGAACCGCGCACCGAGACACGGCCCCACCAGGGGTCCACGTGCTGAGCGTGGACCCGAGCGTGGACCTGGACGATCCGCGGTCTGCGCGGGACGGCCCGCGCCCCGGGGCCCGGGTGGATCGGTTGTCGTGAACGGCGCGCGTGTCACCGCGCCGCGGGGCGGCGGCTCCGTGCCGAGCGCACGGCGAGGAACACCACGTCGGCGATGAGCAGCAGGACGCCTATGGCGAGCAGGTACAGCATCCCGTGCACCGCGACGCCGACGATGCCCAGCATGATCGCCACGATGACGATCGAGAGGAAGAGAACCATCACATGCCTCCTTGTCGGCCGGACGAGCCTGGGTGAGCCACCAGTGCGCGTCCTCCCGGTCCGTGGCCCGGGTGGGACCGGGGGCCCGTGGTGCGGGCTCCCGGTCGGCCGGTGGACATCAGGGTCACCGGGTCTACCAGTAGTGGCGGCGGCCGGCGACCTCGTGGCCGAGCGAGCCCATGATGAGCAGGGCGAGGCCGATGAGGGCCAGGACGATGCCGACGGTCCACAGGAAGGACATTCCCGTGACGAGTCCGATGGCGAGGAGGATGACTCCGAGGACGATCATGACGTACTCCGTTCTCTCCCCCCGATGCAGTGCTCCGCGGTGCGGAGGAAATGCGTGTACCAGATCCTTTCGAGGGTTCCGGCCAGGCCTTCGACGGCGATCCGTGCGGGGCTGTCGTTTCGGTGCCCTAGGGGTGCGGCGTGGCCAGGCCGGCGAGGAGGATGTCGAGGCCGCGTTCGAGTTCGGCGGCCCCGTCGTAGGAGGCGAGGGCGGTGGCGAGGCTGCGCAGGAGCGGGAATTCGCCGATCGGCAGCCGGTGCAGCCCCAGGCGCAACAGGTCGTCGGTCTCGTCGGGGTTGTCGACGAGTTCCTGCAGTTCGTTCAGGACGTGGCCGTGGAGGAGCCCGAACAGGGCGCGGTAGATGTGCAGGGCGTCGGGTCCGGTGAAGCCGGCCCGGGTGAGGAGGGTGAGGACGGCTTCGAGCGGCCGCAGGGTGCCTTTGGGACGCAGGGCGAGGGGCGTGGCCAGGGGGCGGGTGACCAGGAGGGGGACGACGTTGGGGTGGGCCAGGGCGAGCCTGCGGTAGCGGCGGGCGACGGCGCGCAGTTGGGCGGCCCAGTCGGGGTCGGTGGAGTCCACCTCGAGTTGGTTGAGGACGGTCTCGGCGACGCCGTCGAGCAGGGCGGCCTTGTTCGGTGCGTGGCGGTAGAGGCTCATCGGGTCGTGGTCGAGCGCTCGCGCCAGGCGGCGCATGGACAGTTTCTCTATGCCGTCCTGGTCGATGATCTCCAGTGCGCAGGCGAGCATGCGCTCCCGGCTGAGCCGCTTCGTCGGAGGCGGGTCCCCGACCTCGACGGTCGGGCGGGCCGTGGGGGCGACCATGTCGGCACCTTCTTCCCGGAGGGTGAGCACCGGTGACCCAGAGTTCGTAGACCTACGGTGTAGATACCAGTGTAGTCCCGGGTGCAAGCTGTAGGCATACGACGTAGATCCGAATGGAGCACGTCATGATCATCCTTCTCGGACTCATCCTCCTGGCTGCCGCGGCCGTCGTCGCGGCGGCCGGCATCCTCGCGGCGCGTCGCGCGCCGACGAACAGGAGGCCGAGTCCCCGCATCCGCAGACCGCACCTCCTCCTCGGAGGCCCCGCCACGCCCGAATAGCCGTGGGAACGACGGGTAGCCGCACGAAGGCCAGCCGTAGGCGCGGCAGACCGGCCGCACCGACACACGACGCGCGACACCACGAAAGGAGATGGATTCAGCCATGGGCATCGGCAAGAAGGCCGCACACAAGGCCGAAGCGGTCAAGGGCGGAGTGAAGAAGTCCGTCGGACGCGCCACCGGGAACCGTACCCTCGAGGCCGAAGGCCGCGGCGACCAGGCCAAGGGAAACCTCAAACAGGCCGGAGCCAAGGTCAAGGACGCGTTCAAGCACTGACCCGCACCGGACGCCGGAGCCGTGCAGACGGCCCGACCCGGTGCGAGCGCCGGGCACCGAAGCCCGGGCCCCGGGGACGCGGGACCGGCGGCACGACCGCCGGACACCGCGCACCGCACGGGCCGCGTCCACCGGGCGAGCCGGCCTGCCGGGGCGACCGCTGTGGCCCCCGGCCGGGGCGACTTCCCGTCACGATGCCGTCGGCTGCGGGCTCATCGCCCGCTCGTACAGCTTCTCCCGCGCCCGCTTGAGCAGTTCGGCGGCCTTCTTGCGCGACGCCTCCTCCGCCTTGTCGAGCGCGCCCGGGTAGTCGGCGGACATGGCCGAGCCGGCGCCGTAGTCGACGTCGACCGCCAGGTTCAGGTTCCCGTCGCAGAAAGCCGACTTGAAGCTCAGTTGGTCGACCGGCCCGGGGGTGGTGTCGGTGAGCGGGTGCCGGACCGAGGACTGGTAGCCCTCCTGACCGAGCCCCCCGCCGTCGTTCATCGCGAACTTCCGCGTCTCGGTCGGCTTGGGCCCGCCGAGCGGGGACTTGGCGATGTCCGCCTCGACCTCCATCCAGTGGCAGCCGCGGGCCGCCTCGAAGACCGTCGCGTCGATGGTCACCCGCCAGTCCTCCGTCGCCGGACCGCCGTCGTAGCTGCAGCTGAGCGTCGAGGACGGGTCGTCCGCGATCCCCTCGCTCGTCACCGGTATCGAGCTCCTCAGCTGCCCCGGCAGACCGGGATCGCCGACCGCCGCGCAGAGGTCGCCGACCGTGCGGTACCAGCCGACCTCCTTCGCCTTGCCGGCACTACTGCTGCTGCCACTGCCGGCGGTGGCACTGGCGCCACTGCCTGCGGTGCCGCCACCGCCGCCGCAGGCGGTGAGGAACACGAGGCCGGCAGCCACGAGGGCGGCCGCGCCGGTACGGGAGGTTCGATTTCGACTCGTCACCGCGCCAGGCTAGTGCCGGATCATGCGACGCCCGACCCGGGGTGACGCCCCGTCCGTCGCCGGCCGCGGAGCCTGCGATCATCGACCGATGAACGCCATCGACCGCCCCATGCCGCCCCTGAACGCCGACGAGCGCACGACGCTCGAGAGCTGGCTCGACTTCCACCGCACCACCCTGGCCATGAAGTGCGAGGGGCTGGACGACGAGCAGGCCGCCACGGCCTCCGTGCCGCCGTCCGGCTTCACGCTGACCGGCCTGGTCCAGCACATGGCGGAGGTGGAGCGGAACTGGTTCCGTCGCGTGTTCGCCGGGGAACCGGCGCCGCCCATCTACCCGAAGGCCGACCCGGACGGCCCCGACGGTGGTTTCGAGGTCGCCGCGGGCACCGCCCTGAGCGACGCCCTCGCCGTCTGGCACGCGGAGATCGCCCGCGCCCGTGCGCACTGCGCCGAGCACGCCCTGACCGACACGGGGCGCTTCATGGAGCAGGACGTCAGCCTTCGCTGGATCTACGTCCACATGATCGAGGAGTACGCCCGCCACAACGGCCACGCCGACCTGGTCCGCGAACGCGTCGACGGCGCCACCGGCGTGTAGCACCGGGCCCGGCGGGCCCGGTGCCGGTGCTGTGCCGGGTGGAGGGCCAGACCGACGACGGGGGTGCCGCGCGGGCGGTGCGGGCGCTGCCCTCGAAGGTCCTTCCTCGGCCGGGCGGGGCTACTCCAGTACCCGGAAGGACGTGCCCGCGGAGTCGGCGTAGGCGAGCCAGGCCGCGCCCGCGCTGTGGACGTGCAGGTCGACGGCGACCCCGTCGTCCTCCCAGCGGCCGGACTCCGAGATCGCGAGGCCGATCAGCGCGAGGGTGCCGGCCTGGTCCCGTAGTTCGTACTGCTCGCGGCTCTCCTCGCCGAGGTCGCCCGAGGACTCCTCGTCGCGTTCCCAGGCGTCCACGGCGGCCCGGGCCAGGTCCCCGGGCAGTCGCACGGTGACCCGGCCGACCTGGAGGTGGACGTGCTCCCCGACCACCGCCAGCACCTTCGCGTCTTCCCTGTACCGCTCGTACTGCTCCTGATCGACCACGGCGCGAGGCTAACCGGACGGGCGGAACCGCCTCCACCGGATTTGCCCGGCGGGCCCCTGTGGGCGGGCAACCCGGGCCTGGCGGCACGTCGGCCCCCGGGTGGAGTGGGTGCGAGGGCCGTGCGGTGTGCACGGCCCTCGCACCCGGGTGTGGGGCGCCCCGTTCCCGCCCTCGTCGTCCGGATCTGCACATGGTGGTGAGCTGTGCGGCGTGTGCCGTCACCTGTGCGCGGTGCTGAGCTGCACTGTTGGTGGGGAATCGAACCCCTGCGTTGCTCTTCACGCGCCAGGACCGGTTTGACCGCCGGTCTCGGTGTGTGCACGCCTCCGTGGCGACTACCTGCTGTCCCACACCCGGTCTGCGGGGTCAGTCCTCGAGCAGGTCGATCTCCCAGTTGGTGCGCTGGATCAGGGTGTCCACCTCGCGGATCTCCTTGGCGAGGAGGTCCGCCCGGGCGCGGAGCTCGGCGACCGGCAGGGCGGAGAGGATCCTGAGTTCGGACCGCAACTGCCGTACGGCTCCGCGCTGGTCGCGTCCGGAGGCGGCGTCGGCGGCCGCGGTGAGCACCGAGTGGCGCAGCCGCAGGACGTCCCGGCGGGCGAGGGCGTCGGTCAGCGTGCCGCCGCCTTCGACGAGCGTGGTGGAGTTGGTCCGGTTGATCAGGCGGATCAGCCGTTCCAGCTCGTCCAGTACCTCCCCGGCCTGGGCCAGGACCTCGGCCGCGTTCTCGGCCGGCTCCTCGCCCTCCTGGTAGCGGGCGCTGCCGACGACGCGCGAGCGCAGCTGCTCCACCTGCCGCACCGCGGCCGCGCGCTGTGCGAGCGCTTCAGCCAGTTTCACCGCGTCATCCACCCTCTGCGTGCCGTTGATCGTCCGGCAAGTATGCACGTCGGCGCCGGCGGCGCGGGTCGCCGGGGCCCGCCCCCTCGGTGGGCTGCGGTGTCCTTGCGGTCAGGGGGTGGTGGCGGTCGCCGCGACCTGCCCGGTCAGGCCTGCGCGGGTCAGGGCGCGGGCGATGGCCGGCCCGTCCAGCGGGTCGTCGTCGGCGTTGGTCGGGGCCAGCCGTTCCAGCAGCCGGTGCGGGTCCAGCCGGTAGGCCTCCGCGTCGGCCAGGAGGCCCTGCGCATCCGGCCCGTCAGCCGTGTCGACCGTGTCGTCCAGGTGGTCCGTCAGTTCGCCCAGGACTTCGCCGCGGTCGATGACGGAGCTCATGCCGCAGTCCAGGCCGTCGTCGCGAAGGCCGTCCGGGTACGGCGCCCGGGCCCAGGCGCCGTTCTCGTACCAGTAGACGCAGCCGATCTCGTACGCCTGGATCAGGTCCCGCAGTTCCTCGTGGGGCAGCCAGTCGGGGCCGCCCGCCAGCACGTCGATCGCCGGCTCGTGCCACTTGACGCCGCTCGACTCGTCCTCGCCGTAGAGCACGAACCGGCCGTCGCCCCGCTGGGACATGACCCACCAGGTGCAGCCGCAGTCGTCCCAGTGCAGGCCCTTGTCATCGATCCACCGGCCGGTGCGGTGGCGCGGCGGGCGTTCCTCGTCCGCGGTGGTCGCCTGGAGGGCGGCGAGCAGCGCCCAGCGCGCCCACAGCTCCTCGGCCGGCGGGAGGTCCTGCGGCAGTCCCGGCCGGTGAACGGTCATGTGTGCCCCCGTGCGTGCGTTCCGATGGTGCTCGCCGCAACCGTACTGTCCACGACCGACAGGGCCGGCACGGGGCCCGGGGGCGGCAGGGGCCCGTCCGGGTCAGTACCCCTCGCGGACCTCGAAGACGCCGCTGTCCCAGTACACGGAGGGCTCGTCGGCCTCGCTCGGCCAGTCGCTCTGCAGGTGGCGGCGGCCGTGGCCGAGGGCCCCGACCCGGTGCGGGCCCAACCGCCCCGCCGCCAGGTCGTCCGCCTCGGCGTCGGTGATCGGCAGCACCGTGCGGTACTGCGCGTCCTGTGAGGCGGCCCAGTCGACGTACTCGGTGAAGACGCTCACGAAGGCCTGCGAACAGAGGGCGCAGCGCTGGACGGAGACGATGAAGTGCGAGTCGTCCCGGATCATCGTCTCGACCCGGACCCCGGTGTGGCTCCGGTGGTGCGCCCGCGCCACCGCGGCGTCCTCGGCGCAGCACGCCGTGCACCCGAAGCCCGCGGACTGCGTCGCGTCGTCCCCCATGGTCGCGCCCCCTTCGGCCGTGGCGCCACATGCTACTCGGGCGGGGCCGGGAGATCCGGCGGCCCGGGGGGTGCCGTGACGGCCCGGGGCACGCCAGACTGGCGGCATGCTGATCTCCGCCCGGCGTGACCGGCCCCTGCTGAGGTTCTGGACGACGACCCGCGCCGACTTCTACGCCGACGACCGGACGGCCCGGTGGACCGCGCGGGCGGCCTGGCTGCTGGTGACCGCGTCGCTGTGGCTGGTGCTGATGTTCACGGTGGTGTTCGGGGCGGTGGTCGCCGGCGCGCCGTCCGGTGTGGTGCTCGTGCTGGTGGTGGGTCTGGGCTTCACCGTGCCGGTCGTGTCGATGCTCGCCGTCACGTCCGGGCCGCACGGCCGGATGGGGGCGCCGCTGCTGACCGCGCTGGTCATGGCGGGCGCCGTGGTGCTCTGCTTCTGGCGGAGCTGACCCGGGCCGCCCGGCGCCCCGGTCCCGGCCGCGCCCGGCCACGCGCGGGGCCCGGACACGCGCGGGGCCCTGCGGGAGCGCTCCGCGCCTGGGTGGCGGCCGATATGCTCCCCCAGCTGGGAGGTGCCTGCGGCAGGAGTGGGGGGCACGGGCCTCGACGATCCGCGTTCGCGCTGGTCGGAGGCACTGTGCAGGCCACCCGGCCACGGCGGGACACCGCACTTCATGACGTGACGACGGGGTGATGCGATGCCTCTCGAGGGCGAGTACGAGCCGAGTCCGGCGCAGTGGGTGCGCGAGCAGGTCGAGCTGTACGAGGGTTCGGGCGGCACGCAGGGGCTGACGCTCCGGGACACGGGCCTGCCCGTCGTCATCCTCACCACGCGCGGCGCGAGGAGCGGCAGGATCCGCAAGACCCCGGTGATGCGCGTGGAGCACGAGGGGCGGTACGCGGCCGTGGCCTCGAAGGGCGGCTCCCCGCGCCACCCGCTCTGGTACTTCAACGTCACGTCCGACCCGCACGTGGAGCTCCAGGACGGTCCCGTGCGCCAGGACATGACGGCCCGGGAGGTCACGGGGCAGGAGAAGGCCGAGTGGTGGGAGCGCGCGGTCGCCGCGTACCCGCCGTACGCCGAGTACCAGCAGAAGACCGACCGGGAGATCCCCGTCTTCGTGCTGGAGCCCGCCGCGCGCGGGTAGGAGCGCCTGCGCGGGGCTACAAGGGTGGGCCCGACGCCCCCGGAGACCGGGTCGCGGCACACTTCGGGAACCGGTCCGCGGCGCGGCGATGAGTTTTCCGGCTCCGGCAGGTCTACATCTCGACGGGGTAGACCGACGCACCGGGAGTACAGACATGGGCCTCATCCAGATCGAAATGTTCGCGACCCTCGACCTCGTCGGGCAGGCGCCCGGCGGGCCGGACGAGGACCCGGCGGGGTTCCCGTTCGGCGGCTGGCAGGCACCCCTGCTGAACGAGACCACCGGGGCGCAGATCCTCGCCGCGTACGAGGGCACCGACGCCCTGCTGCTGGGCCGGCGGACGTACGACATCTTCGCCTCCTACTGGCCGCACCAGAAGGACGGCGAGATCGCCGAGCTCTTCAACCGCGTCCCGAAGTACGTGGCCTCCCGCGGCACGCCCGAGCTGCCGTGGGCCGGGTCCGTGCAGCTCGGCCCGGACCTGGCCGCCGCGGTGCGGGAGATCCGCGAGCGGCACGAGAACGTGAAGGTCGTCGGGAGCCTGGACCTGGTGCAGTCCCTGCTGCGGGAGAAGCTCTTCGACCGCCTCGACCTCTGGGTGCACCCGATCGTGCTCGGCGTCGGGAAGAAGGTGTTCGACGGGGGCGCGGTGCCCACGAACGTCACGCTCCTCGAACCGCCGGTGGCCGGCCCGCAGGGCACCGTGTACCTGCGCTACGGGCTCGCCGACGGCACGCCCGGGACGGGCGACATGAGCCTGCCCGACCGCGGTCTCGGGTCCGACGAGGGCAGGTGATCGCGATGACCACGATGACCACCGTCGACGTCGACGGGACCGCCCTGGGCGTCGAGTCCTTCGGTGACCACGACGCGCCGCTCGTCCTGCTCGCGGGCGGGCCGACGATGCTCTCCTGGCCCGACGCGCTCTGCGAGCGCCTGGCCGCCGGCGGGCGCCGGGTGGTGCGCTACGACCTGCGCGACAGCGGGGAGTCCACGACCGCGGACCCGCAGGCACCCGCCTACACCCTGCGTGACCTGGCCGCCGACGCCGCCGCCCTGGCCGGCGCGCTCGGCGGGGCGCCCGCGCACCTCGGGGGGATCGGCGTCGGCGGGATGGTCGCCCAGGTGGCCGTGCTCGACCACCCGGGCGCGTTCCGCGCGCTCACCCTGGTCGGCACCCGCCCGGTCGCCCCCGGACCGCCCGACGACGACCTGCCCGACCACGACGGGGAGACGATGGGCCGACTGTTCGCGCGCCCGGCGCCCGACTGGGCCGACCGCGCGGCGGTCGCGGAGTTCGCCGCCGCCGGCGCGCAGGTCCTCGGCGACGACCCCGCCGCCGCCCGGGCCGTCGCCGCACGCGTCTGGGACCGCACGCCCGGCACCGCTCCCCCGGTCCAGCTGGCCAACCAGCTGGGCGTGGTGTTCTCCCGGCTGGACTGCACGCCCCGCTGGCGCGAGCGCCTGCCCGGCGTCGGGGTGCCGACCCTCGTCGTCCACGGGCGCCGCGACCGGTTCTTCCCCGTCGGCAACGGCGAGGCGCTGGCGCGCGAGATCCCCGGGGCCCGGCTGCTCGTCCTCGACGAGGCCGCCACCGCGCTCCCCGCCGCGGCGGTCGGCGAGGTCACCGGGGCGATGCTCGAGCTCGGATAGCGGACGGCGGGGGAGGGCGGGGCCGAGGACCGCGACGAGCCCGCCGAGGCGCTGCGCAGGCACCACCGGCAGCGCCCCGCGGGCTTGTCGATCTCCTCCCGCGGGGATACCGCGGGTGCCTCGCTCCTCGAGTTCCCCCTGGGGAAAGGGACTTCCATGCCGCTCGGCAACGCGTTCAACAAGGCCTTCTGCAACGGGCACGACTGGGGCTACTGGGAGCGGTACGACGGCAGCTTCACGCTCTACGGGATCGTCCTGGGTGCCAGGGGGACCCCCGAGGCGGAGCACTGCCTCTGGTTCAGACGGTGCCGCAGGTGCCGCGGCCGCGAGACCGAACTGCGCCACAGCTGGGGCCCCCTGGAGTTCATCAACGAGGACCTCGGCGTGGACTCCGGCAAGCGGTACGACGGGTACCGGTGCACCTGGTGCAGGGCCACCAAGCCGGCGTGACGTGACGGCACACGCCCACGCCGCCTGCTCAGCCGTCTGCGCGTCCCGGGCCGAGATGAGCCCGGTCGGTCGGCGACGGATCGTCGCATCGAGCAGCTCGCGGTGCGGCGGGCCAGCGGCACCTCGCCGCTGGCGACGGCCCCGCCGACCTGGGTGTGGAAGGACAGCAGCTGTCGTGCCCGACAGCAACGCGTCGAGCGCTCGGCCCTTGACCGGGCCACCCGACCCCGAGGGCTTCGACTGGCCGTTCGGCGGTGGTGGCGGCTCGTCCGCGCCCCCTGAGATTCACGTTGAGGTCACCTGTCTGCGAGTACGTCGTCTGAACGGCACGCTGAGCCGGACGGACGGGCCCCGGGCCCGTCCGCCGACACCTCATGGGGACGAATCGAGCCGATCGCAGGATACTGAAGCCATGGCGCAGAACGCCCGCACGCACCACGAGCCGTCGCGTCTCACGGTCAAGGGCCGCGAGGTACGACTGCGCACCATCGCCATGGGCGTCATCGCCGTCCTGGCCGTCTGGTTCATCGCGGTCAACACCGCCTCCGTGACCATCACCCTGTGGGTCGCCGACGTCACCCTGCCACTCTGGGTCGTCCTGACCGTCACGATCCTCGTCGGCATGCTGATCGGCACTTTCCTGACCCGCCGCCGGGCCTCCCGCAGAGCAACCCGGCCATGACCCCGGGGCCCGCACGTCGACGTCCGCCCCGGGCCTGACCGGCGGGAAACCGCAGGCGGAGAGGACTGCGCAGTCGACGGACGGTCTCCCCCGCGGCGCCGGCCACGGTCCCGACCAACCTCTCCACGCTGCGGGTCCAGGAGGGGGCTCCCAACCGCAGTCGTCCCAGTGCAGACCCTCGTGATCCCCGTCGATGTCGGGAGGGTACGGCTGCGGCGCCGTGGCGTCATTGTGTGAACGCTCGTGCCGTCCCTGCATCCGCCCGGTTCCCCGGAGCCCCTCCGTCCACGCCCCGGGCGGAACGCGCTGCGCCGACCGGCGGCGTGCAGGTGGGAAGGCCCGGCTCGCGGCGGAGCGGGGCTCGGGGCAGCGTCCGGGGGGCTTCGCACCGGTTGTCGGCGGACGCGCCGACCGATCCGGCAGGAAGGACGCGGGAGCCTGCCCGGTCTTCCACCCGAAGGTCTCCGCCCCGGCGAACACGGTGATCGCAGCCTGGGTGAGCGCGCGGAGCCGGAACCAGGAGGAGGGCCCCATGCCGCAGGAAGCCGCAGGGGCCCCTGCCGGGGACAGGACCGGCTTCGAGACCGAGGAGGCGGCCCGCTGCATGGCCCACTCGCACGACGTACTGCGGTGGCGCGAGCACGCCGTGGGCCGGGCGGTCGAGGCCAAACGGCGCGCCGGCCTGGCGGCGACCCTCACCTCGGAGGAGCTGCAGGCGGCGTTCCGGCAGTGTGCGGAGCCGACTTCCGTCCCGTTCGGTTCCGGCGGGGTCTGATCGGGCCGTGACGAGCTCGTGCAGGCGCCCGGCCGGGGCGAGCCCGGCCCCGGCCCGTCCCCGCGCCCCTTGCCCGCCCAGGGCGGGCTCGTGCGCGCCCCGCTCCCGCCCGGGCGCAATCGTGCGCGCCGTGCCTCCGGCCCCGGGCCGGGCGGCGTTGACGCCCGGTCACGCCGGGGTGGAGCGTGGCCCGGGGCGGACAGGACCCGCCCCGCAGGCAGCGCCCCTAACGCCCCCGTACGCCCGAGGAGTTCCCGTGCGTCGCTCCGGCACCTCCGTCCGAAGAACCCCCGCCCGCATCCCCGCCCTGGCCTCCGCTGTGGTCACGCTGGCCGCCCTGCTGTGGCCGACGGCAGCGGCCTCCGCCTCCCCCTCGGCCCTCGCCGCCGACCCCCCGTTCGGCACCCAGACCACCATCGGCCTGTACGCGCCGGTGCCGGCCGGCTGGGCGGCCGTCGCCCAGAACCAGGCGACCGGGCTGAAGACCATCGAGTTCCTCGGCGGTGCGCCCTACCTGGCCAGGGTCGCCGTGCTGGCCAACACCACCGTGCCCGCGGGCTGGGTGCTGGTCGCGGTGTCCACCGACGCCCGGACCTCCCAGGTCGCCTACCTCGGCGGCGCGCCCCACGGTGCGACGGTCACCGCCGACGTGGGCTGCACGATGCCCGGAGGCCGGGTCTACGGCTACCCCGTGCCGGCCGGCTGGACGATCGTCGGCAGCGGCGTCAACTCCGTCTGCTCGTACCAGAACCTGCGCTACCCCTGACCGGGCTCTGCCCGCCCGGTCCCGCCCGATCCGCCGTTCTGGCCGGGGGGGGGGGACGGCAGGCGGCCCGCCCCCCCGTGTGCGGGAAGCGGGCCGCCCGGGCGCCGGTACGGTCACTGGTGGAGGTAGGTGTCGGTGAAGCTGGTGCCGCCGGAGCCGAGCGCGCTGGTGCGGGCCTCGTAGGTGCCGTTGGAGCTGGGGTCGAGGGCGACCGGGCCGAAGGAGCCGAGGGACTTGCCGTTGACGGTGGCCGAGGTGAACGCGAGGGTCCCGAACTTGGGGTACGAGCCGGTCGGCGACTCGATGATGACCTCGGCGCTGGTCCGCTGCGCGGACAGGGACTTGGTCGTGCTGTAGGTCCAGCCCCGCGAGGAGTCGGTCAGCTTGAGGGTGTACTTGCTGCTGCCGGCGTAGGTGACGGAGGCGGTGATGACGTCGCCGGCCGACACCGGGTACGAGCTGAGGCTCAGGTAGACCGGGCTCGCCGGGTACATCTCGTACCAGGCCTGGTTGACGGGGCTGCCGCTGGAGCAGTCGGTGGCCACCCCGGTCTGCTCGACGGTGGAGGAGCCGTACCCGTCGATGCCGACCCAGGGCGCGTAGAGGTCGTTGGTGGAGTTGCAGGTCGCGTGCGGCTCGGTCCAGGTCGCCGAGACCGAGGTGAAACCGCTGCCCGTGGCGGCGTAGCCGCCCCAGTTGTAGCCGTTGGTGTTGTACTGCAGGGGGCGGAAGGACATCGCCCGGGCGGCCGCCGCGGTGGTCGGCGCGGCGGGAGCCGCGAGGGTGGTGGCTGCTGCCGCGAGGGTGACGACGCGTATCAGGAACGTGCGCATGCTGGCTCCTTCGTGGGGGGCGGGCCGGCGGCTCACACGCCGAGTCGGGCCGTGGGGGCGGCCGTGGTGGGGTGGCAGTCAGGATTACCGACTGTCATGAGCCGGGCAAGAGGAGCAGCGGGAAGGTTGATGAAGGAATTGCCTTGCCGAGTAGTGGACTTGACGTTCACCCGGCGCGCACGCACGGGGAGAGGAGTTCCCGGCGGGGCCGCCCCCGGGCCCTGCCGGCCCGGGGAACACACCCGCCCCATGGCCTCGGGCACGGCGCAGGAACGCCGGGCCCGAGACCATGGGGCGGGTGTTGACACCTCGGCGGGTGCCGCGGGGAGGGGCTCCTGTTACCGGGCCTGGTCGTCCACCGCCGCGGCCACTGACGCGACCGGGCAGTCGCAGCGCTTGCGGCCGACCAGGAGGAAGGGGCCTCGCTGTCGGGGACGGGCACGAGGCCGGGAGGGTTTCCTCCGCAGTACTTGGCCTTCTGCGCGTCGGTCATGGCGACCCCGTGGGCGGCGAACACGCCCGTTCCGCCCTTGTCCGGGCTGTTGAGCCGCCACCTGCGCCGGACGGGCTGACCGGGCGGACGCTTTACCAGGCATCCGGGCGGGTGGCCTGACGGGCGGTCTGGCGGGCCGGACGGTCAGGACTGCGGGTCCTCGGCGAGGAGTTCGAGGACGGGCAGGGCCGCGAGCAGCGCCGCGCGCTGGTCGGCGGTGAGCAGCGCGGTGCGTTCGGCGAGGACCTGGTTGCGTTCGGCGCGGATCTGGGCCAGCGTGGCGCGGCCGTCGTCGGTGATCCGGATCAGGGCGGAGCGCCGGTCCTGCGGGTCGGCCTCCTTGGTGAGCAGGGCGTCGGCGTGCAGCGGGGCGAGGGTGCGGATCAGGGAGGGCGCGGACACCTGCTCGCGGGCGGCGAGGTCGACCAGCCGGATCGGGCCGTGGGCCTCGATCCTGGCGAGGGCCGAGAGCTGGGCGAAGGTGAGGTCGCGCCGGCCGGAGGCCTGGACCATGTGCCGGTGCAGCCGGGAGACGGCCAGGCGCAGCCGGGCGAGGTCGTCGGCCGGTAGCGGGTGTTCGGCCCCGGGCGGGGTCGTGGTGGTCGCCATGGGCCGGTGGTCCTCCTCAGGTGCGCGGGTCGGTGCCGGTCCGCGCCGGGGCGGGCGTTTGCTTCACCGTACCGGCCGGCGGGGCGGCCTCGGCGGGACGGGCGCGGATCAGGGAGGCGGCGGCGCCGGCGAGGGAGAGCGCGATGGCGAACCAGAACACCACCACCAGGCCGTCGTGGAAGGGGCCGGCGATCAGCTGGGGGAAGAACTGGCGCCCGGTGAGGGTCTGGGCGTTGGCCGTCGGGAGGTGGCCGAGCAGGTCGGGGCCGAGGAGTTCGCGGACCGGGTTGTAGCCGAGGAAGGCCGCGAACAGGGTGCCGACCGGGGGCAGGGCGGCGATCGTGTGCGCGGCGGGGGCCGGGACGCCCTGCGCGGTGAGGCCGGTGTCCAGTCCGTGGGGCAGCGAGCTGGACAGGCCGGCGACCATCAGGGAGAAGAACACGCCGATCGACAGCACCATCCCGGCGTTCTGGAAGGTGGCGCGCATGCCGGAGGCGGCGCCGCGGGCGTCGGCCGGGACGCTGGACATGATCAGCGCGGTGTTCGGGGCGGCGAACAGGCCGCCGCCCAGGCCGTTGAGGAGGATCAGCAGGGCGAACCAGCCGTAGCCGAAGTCGGTGGGCAGGAGCAGCAGGCCGCCGAAGGACAGGGCCATGACCGCCAGGCCGGCGGCCGCGTACAGCCGGGCGCCGTGCTTGTCGGAGAGGTGGCCGGCGAGCGGGCCGGCGATCAGGAAGCCGATGGTCAGCGGGATCATGTAGATGCCCGCCCACAGCGGGGTGTCCTCGTACTGGTAGCCGTGCAGCGGCAGCCAGATCCCCTGCAGCCAGATGATCAGCATGAACTGCAGGCCGCCGCGGGCGACGGAGCCGAACAGGGTGGCCGCGTTGCCGCCGGTGAAGGCGCGGTCGCGGAACAGGCGCAGCGGGAACATCGGTTCGGGGGCGCGGAGTTCGACCAGGCAGAAGAGGGCGAGGACGGCGGTGCCGCCGATCAGGCCGGCCAGCACCCACGGGTTGGTCCAGCCCATGGTGCGGCCGCCGTAGGGCTGGATGCCGTAGGTGATGGCGGCGAGCAGGGCGGTCAGGCCGACGGCGAAGGTGAGGTTGCCCCACCAGTCGATGCGGGCCGGGCGGCGCACGCCGGTGTCGCGCAGCGAGCGGTAGGCCCAGGCGGTGCCCAGCAGGCCGATCGGGACGTTGACCCAGAAGATCGAGCGCCAGTTCCACTCGGCGAGGACGCCGCCGAGCACCAGGCCGATGAAGGATCCGGCGATGGCCGCGACGACGTTGACGCCCAGGGCCATGCCGCGCTGGCGGGCGGGGAAGGCGTCGGTGATGATCGCCGCCGAGTTGGCCATCAGCATCGATCCGCCGACGGCCTGGGCGACCCGCCACAGGATCAGCCAGAGCGCGCCGCCGCCGCCGGAGACGGGGTCGAGGGAGAGGGCGACGGAGGTGAGGGTGAAGAGCAGGAAGCCGGCGTTGTAGATCCGCACCCGGCCGTGGATGTCCCCGAGGCGTCCGAGGGTGACCACCAGCACGGCGGTGACCAGGAGGTAGCCCATCAGCATCCAGAGCAGGTAGCTGACGTTGCCGGGCTGCAGCGGGTCGAGGCCGATGCCGTTGAAGATCGCGGGCAGCGAGATCAGCACGATCGAGCTGTTGATGGTCGCGACCAGCGTGCCCAGGGTGGTGTTCGACAGCGCGACCCACTTGTAGCGCGGGTCCTCCTGCTCGTGGCTCGGGTTCTCCCGCTCGTGGCGCGGGTGTTCCTGCGGGACCGCCGGCATGCCACCACTCCGCCCGGGTGAGGTTTCCTGGAACGCCTGAAATAGTTAGTTGCTACTAGCAAACCATCCTCCTGGCGGGTGCCCGGACACAAGGGTCGCGGGGGCTGCTAGAAAGGCACTCGAACGCGGCCCGGCCCGCCCGGATCCCGTCCCCGTCCCCGGGCCCGGGGACGAACCCGGGGACGGACGGTGCGGGCCCGGTGCACGGGGGTCACCGGGCCCGCATCTGGACGTGCGCGGGGCGGCCGCGGCGTCAGGCCCAGGGGTTGAACGGGATGCCGCCGGGCTTCGAGGCGTTGAGCAGGTTGCGGAAGCGGTCGTCCTTGTCGGTGGTCTTGATGGTCGCCGATCCGAAGTCCGCGTTGTTGAGGCGGTCGCGCAGCCAGGTGCTGGGCCAGCCGTTCCAGTCGACGATGGGGGGCTGGCGCCAGTTGTGGTAGTGGTTCTCCGGCGGCTCGTCGTTGCCGTTGGCGAGCCGGAAGAGGTGGCTGCCCGGGCCGCCCGTGCCGCCGTCCTTGTGGTAGACGACCTTCGGGTGGCTGCCGTCGAAGCGCACCGACGAACGCGGGTAGGTGTGCTGGCTGTTGTGCTGGGTGACGGTCAGGAACTCGACCTGGTTGGACGACTGGTTGACCCACGAGACGACGTGCTCGAAGTCGTGGCGGTGGCCGCCCGCGCCGCCGTTCTGCGTCTGGTCCTTCTCGAAGTAGCTGGCGTACACGATGGCGCACCAGCCGTTGTTGCACTTGGAACGGGCGTAGGTCTGCGAGCGGTCCAGGTCGGACTTGTCGCGGCAGTTCCCGTTGACGTCGCCGCCCAGCTTCAGGCCCGGGTTGAGGGTGCCGTCCGGGGCGATGGCGGCGACCGCGTAGCAGCCGTCGGTGTCGTAGTCGTAGGCGGGCGAGAAGGACGCCTCGTAGCCGCCGGCCCGCTGCGGCAGGTTCGGCAGCGAGTCCGCCTGGGCGACCGGCCCGGGCAGGGTGAGGGCCAGGGCGCCGGCGCCGACGAGCGTGGCGACCCGGCGACGGACCCGGGTGGCGCGGGTCGTCCCGGACGCGGTGTCCGCCTGCGTGGCGGCGCGGCCGCGTGTCAGGAGGTCTTTCATCTTCGCCTGCTTTCCTGGTCGTCGGTGCGGCCGTCCCGCGCGGTGGCGGGCGCACCGACGACGATCCTGGCGGCTTGGTCCGGACCTGCGGATCCGTCAAATGACGCAAGGAAATCGGTGAGTTACGCAGTCACGCGGTCCGGACGGCTCCGCCGACGTTCCGCCGACGTTCCGGCGACGTTCCGGCGACGGGCAGTCAACCGCCGTCAACGACAGGAGCCCCGGCCCACTCCTGGCCACCGGCCACCATGGATGCCCTGGCTCACCGACTCACGGCGGCTCACCGACTCACCGCGGCGCAGCGGGCGGCGGGCCCGGGTGGCTGCCTACAGTGGGGGCCATGACCGACCCGCGCCCCACCTCGGCTTTCCACGCGGCCAACACCGACCCCGCGGTCACGGACCGGATGGTCGCCGCGCTGGACGTCCAGGCCGCCAACCCCGGTGTGCGGAGACTGCGGGAGTGGGCGCACGCGCGGCTGGGCGCGCGCCCCGGTGAGCGGGCGCTGGACGTCGGTTCGGGCACCGGCTCGGAGACCCGGGTGCTCGCGGCGGCCGTCGCCCCGGGCGGCGAGGCGACCGGCGTCGAACCCAACCCCGGACTGCGCGCCGTCGCCCTGCAGCGGGCCGCCGTCGACGCCTCCCCGGCCCGGTTCCTCGACGGCGACGCGCTCGCGCTGCCGCTGCCCGACGCCGACCAGGACGTGGTCTGGTGCGAGCGCGTCCTCCAGCACCTGACCGACCCGGCGCGGGCCGTCGCCGAGATCGCGCGGGTCCTGCGCCCCGGCGGCCGGGTCGCCCTGCTGGACACCGACTGGTCCACCTTCGTGCTCCACCCGGCCGACTCGGAGGTCCGCCCGGCGCTGGCCGCCGTCACCCGGGCCACCGCCGCCACCCCGGACGCCGGACGCCGCCTGGCCGGCTGGCTGAGCGCGGCCGGCCTGAGCGTCGACGAGCTCGGCGCCGACGTCCTCCTGCAGGACCCGCACGCCGTCGCCTGGCCGATCGTCCGCGCGCTCGGCGCGGCGGCCGTCGGGCGGGGCCTGGTCACCGAGGAGCAGCGCGACCGCCTGCACGCCGGCCTCACCGCCGCCGCCGAGCAGGGTGCCTGCCACCTGTCGGTGACGATGTTCGCCGCCGTCGCCCACCGGCCGCGCTGACCGGCGGCTGCCCGCCCGGGCCGTGGTCGGGCTACTCGCCGTCCCAGGGCAGGGCCACCAGCACTCCCCCGCCGGCCAGGCGGGCGTAGCGGCAGGTCGCGCCGATCGCCCAGAAGTCGACGGCGGCGCGGCCGGTGACGGAGCGCAGGTCGGCCAGCCTGGCGTCGTCGGGCAGGCCCTCCGCGGCCGCGCGCAGCACGTCGTCGCCGCTCGTGCGCAGCCGGGCCGCGGTGACGTCCTCGACGCTGGTGGTGCGCCGGTCGCCGTCGGGCCACAGGTCCCCGAACCGGCGGCCGAAGGCTCCGACGTCGGCCGCGGTACCCCTGGTGCCGGTGGCGGCGAGGGCCTGTTCCAGGCAGTCGGCCAGGTGGTCGAGCCAGGCGGTCAGGGAGGGTGCCATGCGGTCGGTGTCGGCGGCGTCCCAGAACCGGAACACCGGGCCCCAGGCCCCGGTGCGCGGGTCGACGTCCACGTAGGTGTGGCCGTCGCCGTGGTCGGTGTGGACGAACCAGTGGGTGCCGACCCCGCCGGCGTGGTCCTGGTACCAGCTGACGTCGGCGTTGGCGTACCGGCCGCGGTTGTAGGCGTGGTCGAGGTCGACGTGCTCGTGGGACTCGTGGCCGTTCACGGCGGAGCGGCTGACGGTGACGCGCACCCCGCCGACCGAGCGCAGCAGGGCCCGGACCTCCTCGGGCACCGGGACGGGCCAGGCGTCCATCCGGGCGTCGTCGATGCCCGGGTCGAGGGCCACCAGCCCGCCGGAGGCCTCGGCCAGCCGGTGCAGTCGGGCCGCGGTCGCGGAGGCGGTGCCCACGGCGGGTGCGGTCGCGGTCGCGGAGGCGGTGCCCACGGCGGGTGCGGTCGCGGTGGTCGTGGTGGTCTGGTCGGTCATGCGGTCGGCCCCCCGGTTCGTTCGGTATCGGGGTCGAAGCTACTCCGGCCGTACGACACCGCGGGCCCCGGTCCTGCCGCGGCCCGCGTCAGCTCCCGGTGGCGCGGTCCTCGACGAAGGTCTTGAAGCGGCGCAGGTCACCGCGCACCTGGCGGTCGAGCACGCCCAGCTTGTCGGCGGCCTTCTCGGCCAGGCCGGTGGGGTGGAAGACCATGGTCATCCGCACCCGGGTGCGGTCCGCGCCGAGCGCCTCGAAGTCGACCGTGCCGGTGTGCTTCACGCTCTCGCCGGTGGTGCGCCAGGCGACCCGCGCATCGGGCACCCGCTCGACGATCTCGGTGTCGAACTCCCGGGCCAGACCGGCGATCTTGGTCCGCCAGTGGGCGTGCTGGTCGTCCAGCTGCCGGACCTCCTCCACGCCCTCCATGAACTCGGGGAACTCCTCGAAGGTCGCCCACTGGTCGTAGACGACGCGGACCGGCACGTCCACGTCGATCGACTCCTCCACCATGCTCATCGCCGCACCTCTTCACGTTCGTCCGGGCCGGACCGGGGCGGGCCGCATCGGCCCTCCGGGCGGCCCGGTCGGCCCGTCGCACGGGACCAGGGGCCCCGGGGCCGCGGACGGCGCCGCCCCTGCCAATCTGGGCCCTGCGCCGGACGGCGGCAACCGGCGCGCCCGGCCCCCGGCCCGATCGGCCCGCCCCGGCGCCCGCCGGTGCCCCTGCGCGGTGAACCGGCCGAGGTCCGGGCCGGCGGGCGCCCCGGGCGGGCCGGGGGTTCGCTACCCGCGCTCCGGGGGCCCCGCCATCGAGCGCAGGCGGGCCTCCAGGGCGGTGACCTCGGCGAGCGGGGAGCCGTAGAGCCGGGGGATCTCGGCCGCGAGCCCGCGCATCAGGCCGAGGGACTCCGTGGCGGCGGCCAGGGCCTCGGCGAGGTCGGTCCCGGCCTCGGCCCGAACCCGGGCGTGGAAGGCCAGGGCCAGCGCGAGGTCGCCGCGGCGGGCCACCGGGTTGAGCGCCGCCTGCTCGCGCATCATCGCCAGCGCCCGGGTGGTGACCCGGGCCGCCTCGCCGAACCTCCCCAGGTCTGCCAGCGCCGCCGCGAGCAGGGACAGCGAATCTGCGAGCAGTGCGCCGTGGGCGCCGGGTTCGGCCCGGTCCAGCTCCTCGAGGATGGCGACCGACTCCTCCACCGCGGCCAGCGCCCCCTGCCGGGTGTCGTGCATCCTGGCCAGGTTGCCGAGCCCCATCGCGAGGTCCCGCCGGTGCACCGCCGGGTTCGTCTGCGCCAGCCGCCGGTAGAGCGCCACGGCCTCGTGGGCGCTCCTGAGCGCCCGGGGTGCTGGTTGCGGGCCGACTGGCGGCGGGCCAGGTTGTTCACGGCCTGGGCCAGCCCGGGCGTGTGGGCCACCGGGTCCGCCGCGGCCAGCCGGCGCATCAGCACCACGGACTCCCGGGTGACCTTCAACGCCTCGGCGTACCGCCCGAGCCGGGACAGCACCACGCCGAACTGGCTGAGCGCGTTGGCCAGTTGCGGGCGGTAGGCGGCGTCCGCGCGGGACAGCCTGCGGTACAGGCCGACGGCCTCGCCGGTCACCGTCACCGCCTCCTGCGGACGCCCCAGCCCCCACAGGGCGGTGCCGAGCCCCAGCAGCGTGGCGCCCAGCGGCGCGGCGAAGGGCGCGTCGGTCTGCCGGCCCCGGCCCAGCGCCACCGCCTCCGAGGCGGTGGCCAGGCACTCCTCCCACCGCGCCAGCTTGGACAGCGCCTCGCAGCGGAGCACCAGCACGTAGGCGAGCGTGGCGGCGGCACCCCGGGCCGCAGCGCCCCTCGCCCCGGCGAGCCGGCCCCGCAGGAGCCGCGCGGCCTCGTCGGTGGCCGCCAGCGCCTCCTCGTACCGGCCTGCGAGCACCAGCCGGGTGCACTGCTCGAAGGCCTCCTGGGCGGGGTCGGGCGCGGCGCCGGGCTTCTCGCCGGGTCTCGGCGTCTGGTCGGGCAAGGGGGGCTCCTCGGGCTCGATGACGGCTGACATCGCACGATCAACTCGCCGCCAGACAAGCGGAACTGACGCTGAGTCGGTTCCTGATCCCCCGCCGTGCCGGACGGCCCGGTCAGTATGCCCGCGCCGGCCGCCCCCGGACCCCCGCGGAACGGCCCGCCTAGGGCGTGTCTTTCGGATCACGTCGGATCAGCGGGCGTCGTTGGGGTGCGTGCATCGGCGGCGCCGAGGAGGGAGTCCATGCGGAGCATCGGCGACTGACGAGAAGCCGGCGAGGTGCGTGCCCCGGCGGCGACCGCCTGGCGTGATCCGAAAGACACGCCCTAAGGTGCCGCGACGCTCGGCACCCCGACCGGCCCGTAGCCGCCAGCGCTCACTGGGCGCTCGCCGTGGGGCGGACGACGAGCTCGTTGACGTCGACCTCCCGGGGCCGGGAGACGGCGTAGGCGATGGCGTCCGCGACGGCGGACGCGGGCAGGGCCACGGCGCGGTACGTCCGCATGGCCTCCCGGGCGGTGGGGTCGGCGATGCCGTCGGCGAGCTCGGACTCCGTCACGCCGGGAGAGACGAGGGTGACCCGGATGTCCCCGCCGCACTCCTGGCGCAGCCCCTCGGTGATCGCGCGCACGGCGAACTTGGTGGCGCAGTAGACGGCGGCGGTGGGAGAGACCTCGTACGCGCCGACGGACGCGACGTTCACCAGGTGCCCGCCGCCCTGGGCCCGCATCACGGGCAGCGCGGCGGCGATGCCGTGCAGGACTCCCCGCAGGTTCACGTCGATCATGCGGTCCCACTCGTCGGTCCGCAGCGCTTCCAGGGGCGAGAGCGGCATCACCCCGGCGTTGTTGACCAACACGTCCACCCGGCCGTAACGGCTGCGGGCCTCGGACACGAAGGCCCGGACGTCGGCGGCGTCCGTGACGTCCAGGCGCCGGAACGCCGCGGTGCCGCCCGCGGCTTCGAGCTCGCCGGCCAGCGCGGCGAGGCGGTCGGCGCGCCTGGCGCCGAGGAGCAGGCGGTGGCCGTCGGCGGCGAGGCGGCGCGCGGTGGCCTCCCCGATCCCGCTGCTCGCCCCGGTGACCAGGACGACCTTGTCCCTGTCCTGCGTCATGCCTGCTTCTCCTCTCGGTGGAGCACGAGGTGTTCGTGGTGGAGGACCCCGTCCCGGATGTCGCCCGTGGCGGTGAACCCGGTGTCGTCGACGTAGTCGAGGTGGTGGCCGGTGAGCGTGTAGCGGCCCGTGTAGGCGTGGCGGCGGCTGCCGCGGGCCTCGTCGTAGCGGCCGTCGGCCCGCAGCTCCTGGCGGATGTACCCGTCCGCCGTCACCCATGTGCCGACCACGTCGACACCGCCCTGCTCGGTGCTGCCCGTCAAGGACGGACTCCCTTCGTCACTGCGTGCGGAACCGTTCCCGCGCCACCGAGTCTGGGCACGCCGGAAACGACCGGCCAGGACGCGCCCCGCCTGGGTGCGGTGCACCCGGGCAGGGCACGGAGAGGGACCCTAGGGTGGGGGCGTGACGGACAACCAGCTGGGAGAGTTCCTGCGCGCCCGCCGTGCGGCCCTGCGGCCGCAGGACGCGGGTGTGGTGAGCCACGGGATGCGCAGGGTCGCCGGACTGCGCCGGGAGGAGGTCGCCGTCCTGGCCGGGGTGAACGCGGACTACTACACCCGCCTGGAACAGGGCCGCGAACGCCACCCCTCGGCCCAGGTCATCGACGCGCTCGGCCGCGCCCTGCAGCTGGGCCCGGACGAGCAGGCGCACCTGCACCAGGTGGCGGAGACGGTGCCGGGCAACCGGTTCGCCCACACCACGGACCTGGTCAGCCCCGCCCTGCGCCAACTACTGGACGGATACCCGGCCGCCCCCGCGTTCGTCGTCAACCGGACCCTGGACGTCCTGGCGGCCAACGCCCTGGCCGAGGCCCTGCACTCGCCCTTCGAGCGGATGGACGACCTCGCCTCGATGGTCTTCCTCGACCCGGCGGGCCGGCAGTTCTACGAACGGTGGGGCCACACCGCCCAGGCCGTCGTCGGCCACCTGCGGCAGGCCGCCGGGCTCGACCCCGGCAGCCCCCGGCTGCAGGAGCTCGTCCGCACCCTCACCGCGCACAGCACCGACTTCACCCGCCTGTGGGAGTCCCACACCGTACGCGGCAAGACCCAGGAGGCCAAGCACTTCCTGCACCCGGACGTCGGCCCGCTCACCCTCACCTACCAGGCCTTCGACGTGCGCGACGCACCCGGCCAGCAACTCGTCGTCTACCAGGCTGAACCCGGCAGCCCCAGCGCCCGGGCCCTCGCCCTGCTCGGCTCCCTCCACGCCACCTCGGCCCGGGCCACCTCCGGGCAGGCCCGGGCCACCGCCGGGGAGGCCCAAGGCCGTTCGCATGGCTGACGAGTGCTTCGGGCACCCGCGGCTCGCCGCCGTCCACGACGCCCTCGACCCCGACCGCACCGACCTGGACGCCTACCTGCTGATGGTGGAGGAGTTCGGCGCGCGTCGGGTCCTGGACATCGGCTGCGGCACCGGGGTGTTCGCACTGCTGCTGGCCGGGCGCGGCATCGAGGTGACCGGGGTCGATCCGGCCGCGGCGTCCATCGACGTGGCCAGGGCCAAACCGGGCGGCCACCGGGTGCGCTGGATCCACGGCGACGCCGACGATCTGCCGCCGCCAGCCGTCGACCTGGCGACGATGACGGCCAACGTCGCCCAGGCGATCGCCGACCCGCCCGCCTGGCGGCGCACCCTGCGGGGAGCCCGGGAGGCGCTGCGCCCCGGCGGGCGCCTGGTGTTCGAGACCCGCGATCCGGCGGCCCGGGCCTGGGAGGAGTGGACCCGGGAGCGCTCCCACCGCGTCACCGAAGTCCCCGGCGCCGGGCCGGTGGAGAGCTGGGTGGAGCTGGTCGAGGTGCGCGGGCCGCTGGTGGCGTTCCGCTGGACGTACGTGTTCGGCGCGGACGGGCAGGTGCTGACCTCGGACTCGACGCTGCGCTTCCGGGAGCGGGCGGAGGTCGAGGCGGACCTGGCGGCCGCCGGCCTGGTACTGGAGGAGGTGCGCGGCGCGCCGGACCGGCCGGGGCGGGAGCTGGTGTTCGTGGCCCGGCGCCCGTAGGCCCTGGTGGGGCGCGCGGAACCTGGTGGGGCGTGCGGCCAGGCTCCACAACCCCGGCCGCGCCGGGCGGGCCGACGCGCTTCCCCGGCGCCACGAACGAGCGCCGCCGGGCGGCGGCACCCGGGATAGCGTCCCGCCCATGACCTCCTCCCCCGCGCAGCCCGCGGACCCCACCGATCCCGACGTCGCCCTCGTGCTGGCCGCCTACGCCGCCTACGCCCGGGGCGACATCGACACCGCCGTCGCCGACCTGCACCCCGACGTGGACTGGGTGGAGCCCGAGGAGTTCCCCAACGGGGGCGTGCACCGGGGCCGGGACGCCGTGCACAAGTACCTGAGCGCCTCGTACGCGATGTGGGGCGAGATGCACTCGGAGCCGACCGCCTACCGGCGCGGCGAGGACGTCGTCATCGTCCACCACGTGCACGGCGTGCTCACCGACGGCAGCCCGCTGGACATCACCGCCGCCGACGTCTTCACCCTGCGCGACGGCCTGGTGGTCGCCATGCACGCCCACGCGGACCCGGCCGAGGTGCTGTAACCGCCTCGGGAGCGCCCCGGCCGGATGCCGACGCGGCGCCCGGCCGGGCCGGACGGTCGACCGTCACAGGGGGCTGAGCCGGGTGCGCAGGAGGCAGAACTCGTTGCCCTCCGGGTCGGCCAGGACGTGCCAACTCTCCTCGCCGCTCTGGCCGATGTCGACGGGGCGGGCGCCGAGGGCGAGCAGGCGCTCGAGTTCGGCGTCCTGGTCGCGGTCGGTGGCGTTGACGTCGATGTGCATCCGCAGCTTCCCGGTGCGCGGGTCCTCGCTCGGGCTGAACAGGAGGGTGGGCTGCGGGCCCCCGGGGACGGACCCGGGCGGGCCGATCTCGATGCTCCCGTCGTCGTCCCGGTCGAGTTCGACGTAACCGAGGACCTCGCGCCAGAACGCGGCGAGCCGCTCGGGATCGGCGGCGTCGATGACCAGTTCACTGATGCGGCATGCCGTGGACCGTCACTCTAGTTCCGCGGCGGACGGTTTCCCTGTGCGCGGTGTCGTCGCGTTTCCGGGGCCGGAATACGCCGGTCGGCCGCCGCGTGGCGGGCGTTCCCCGGACGGCGGGCGAGGTTTCCTCGAAGGCGTCAAGCCTATTCCGGGGAAAAGTGGTTGGCGGAAATCCGGGGCGTGCCGCCGACCTCAGGGGTGGGCGAAGAGGGTGCTGGCGAGGGCGACGTGAACGGCGGTGCCGCCGAGGATGCTCAGGACGGCGTTGCGCCGCCACAGGTGCAGGCCCAGGGTGGCGGCCAGGGCGAGCAGGGTGGGGGCGGCCCGGACGGGGCTGGTGAGGGGGAGGTCGCGCAGGGCGTAGACGGTGAGGATCACCATCACGCCGACCGGCATCCGGGCGCTCAGGTAGTGGAGCACCGCGCTGGCCCGCAGCGGGGCGAGGGCGGCGAAGGGCAGCGCACGCAGGCCCCAGGTGACGGCGACGGACACGCCGATGGCGGCGAGCAGGTAGGACGTGTCAGGCACGGGTCGGCTCCTTCGCGGCGGCGGTACAGCGGCCGTCTGCGGTGCGGTGCCCGGCGGGGCCGCGGCGTCCGGCGAGGGCGCGGCGTCCGGCGAGGGCGCGGCGTCCGGCGAGGGCGCGGCGGGCCAGCAGGGCGGCGGTGAACAGCGCGGTGGCGGCCAGCAGCATCTGGCCGGGCAGGACGAAGCGCGCGGCGAGGGCGCAGACCAGGGCCAGCGCCGGGGTGGGGATGTCGCGCCGGGCCCGGAAGGCGTCGACGGCCAGGACGACGAACAGGGCGGTGAGCGCGAAGTCGAGGCCGACGAGCTTCGCCGGCACCAGCGCCCCGAAGAGGGCTCCGGCGGTGCCGCCGGCGACCCAGTAGGCCTGGCAGAGCACCTGGAGCCAGATGATGCGCCGCCCGCTCCAGGAGCGCGCCTGCTCGCCGGTGGTCAGGGCGTAGGCCTCGTCGGTCATGGCGAAGGTGCTGTACGCCCGGCCGAAGCGGCCGCCGACCCGGTGCAGGGGGAAGGAGAGGGCGTAGAAGACGTGCCGGAAGTTCACCAGGAACGCGGTCAGGGCGATCTGGGCGAGCGGGGTGACCGCGACGACGAGCCCGATCAGCAGGAATTCCAGCGACCCGGCGTAGACCAGCGCGGTGAAGGCGGTGGCCCACCACCAGCTCAGGCCCGCGTGGGCGACCAGCACGCCGAAGGCGATGCCGAGCGGGAACAGGCCCAGGCCGACGGAGCTGGAGTCCCGGAGCGCGGCGGCCAGGTCCGCCCGGGCGCTCGGCGCGGTGGTGTCGGGCTCGTCGGCGTGGGATCCGGCGGCGTTCGGTCCGGGGGTGTGCGGTCCGGCGGCGGGAGGGGGCGGCGGAACGGGACGGGTGAGCGTCCCGCCTGGTGCGGAATCCATGAGGGAAATTCTAGGACGAATTCCGGGTAATATGGTTTCCAATCATTGCCCGGGAGTAGCACTGTGAGCAACAAAGAAATGCTGGACGGCATCGATCGTGAAATTTTGTTCCACCTGCGCCAGGACGGCCGGCTGACCAACGTCGAACTGGCCAAGCGGGTCGGCCTCACCCCGCCGCCGTGCCTGCGCCGGGTGAAGCGGCTGGAGGAGGCCGGGATCATCGCCGGTTACCGGGCCCGGATCGACCCGGCGGCGGCCGGGCGGGGCTTCGACGTGGTGGTCGCGGTCGAGATCGGCGTCAACGACCTCCAGACGGTGGAGGAGTTCGAGTCGACGGTGGCCTCCTACGAGGAGGTGATCGAGTTCCGCCGGCTCTTCGGCCGGCCCGACTACTTCGTCCGGGTCGCGGTCGCCGACCACGCCGCCTACGAGAGCTTCCTCACCGCCCGGTTGATGGGGCTGCCGGCCGTAGCCCGGGTGGACTCGCACCTGACCATGAAGATCATCAAGGGCGACGGCTGACGGGCCCGCCGTCACGGCGCCGCGGGCCCACCGGCAGTTGTCGGCGGCGGCCCAGAGCTGTGACGGCCGGCGGCCTCAGAGCCGCCGGGTGCGCAGCACGCCGGTGCGCATCGGGAGGGTGAACCCGCCGTGGGCGGTCTCCGGCCGGTCCGCGAGGAAGGCGCGGATCCGGGCGAGGGCGTCCTCCCGTTCCGGTTCCGGCATGACGATCATCCCCGCGCGCGTGGCGAGGGTGTCGACCAGGGTGTCGGCGGTGCGGTGCTGCCCGTGCGGGAAGTCGGCCTGCTCCGGCGAGCCGAACCGGGCGGGCGCGCCGGCCCCGGGCAGGTGCATGTGCGCCGTCGCGGCGCGCCAGCTCGCGGGGGTGTCGCGGGGGCCGACGGCCGCGCTCCCGGCGACCCGGGCGAGCCCGGCGACCCAGGGGACCTGGTCGTCCATCAGGTTCCACAGGCCGGCCAGCACGCCGCCCGGGGCGAGGACCCGGGCGATCTCGGGCCCGGCGACGGCCATGTCGAACCAGTGCATGGCGTTGCCGGCCAGCACCGCGTCGACGGAGGCGTCGGGCAGCGGGATCGCCTCCGCGCTGCCCGGCAGGGCGCGGACGTCCGGCAGGCGGCGGCGCAGCTCGGCCAGCATCGCCGGGTCGGGTTCGACGGCGGTGACGTCGGCGCCCAGGGCGGCCAGGACGGCGGTCAGCTTGCCGGTTCCGGCGCCGAGGTCGAGCACGCGGGGGCCGGGGGCGGCTTCGAGCGCCCAGTGCACCGCGGCCCGGGCGTAGTCGGGGCGGTGCTCGGCGTAGGCGGTGGCGGCCGCGCCGAAGGAGGAGGCGTGCCGTGACTGTCGTCATGATCCATACGGGTGAGGCTAACCGCGCGGACGGGGGTCGGCCAGACCCTCGCGGGCGGGGGCAACCGCCGGGCCGGTCCCGGTGTCTTCCTTGCTGACTGACGATGCACAGCCAGGCCGGGCGGGGGCGGCCTGTCGGCTGTCCTGATGATCCGGGGGGATCCATGGGTTCGCGTTCCCTGTTGACGGTTTCGGTGTCCGCGCTGCTGGCCGGGCTCACTCTGACGGCCTGCGGGGCCGGCGGCGGTTCGGCTTCCGCTTCCGGCTCCGCGGCCACTTCGACGGCCGGCTCCACGGCCGGTTCGCCGAAGGCCGAGGCCGCCGCGCCGGTGTCCGAAACGCCGGTGTCCGCCGCGCCGGTGTCCGCCGCACCGCTCGCGGGCCAGTCCACGACCGCGCCCACGGGGCGGCCCGGCACGCCGGCCACCACCGGTGCGACCGCCGGCTCCGGATCCGGTTCCGGCGGGCCGCAGGACGGCAGGTGCCGCGGCGAGGAGCTGACGTGGACGCTCACCCGGCTCACCGCCGAGGGCAGCACCGACCGGGACCCGGCGAACGCCGAACTCGTCGCCCTCAACTCCGGCTCCCACGCCTGCACGCTGGCCGGCTACCCGAGGCTCGAGTTCCACCTGGGCAAGGGGCCGCAGGCCACCGGGGCCGGCAGGGGCGGCCCCGTCACGCTGGCGCTGGGCCCCGGCAAGCGGGCGGTGTTCGCCCTGCGCTACTCGGAGATGAACGGCAAGGGGCCGGACAGCGGGAACTGCAACCCGCTGGTGACCGCCGGCGCCGCCGAGGTGACCGCGCCGGGCGGGGGCGCCGAGGTCCGCGTCCCGGTGGTGGACCAGGCCGGCAAGCCGGCCCGGGTCACCGTCTGCGGCCAGGAGGTCCGGATCAGCCCGCCCACCGCCCGGTAGTCACTCCGTGCGCCAGTCCGCAGCTCCCGCAGGGCCACTGGTTGACGTCCTCCCCGCCCCAGGGGGCGGGAATTCCGGCCGCGCGCACCGTGCGGGTGAGTGTGGTCGGCGGTTGGCGCTTCCCGGACCGGGCATTCCCGAGGTCTCCACGCCCTGACACCGCATGTCCTGCGGCGTTGAGGATGTTCTTCGCGGCGTTCACGTCGGCGTGGTCCTGGTGTCGGCAGGCGGTGCACTCGAAGACCGCTTGGCTCTTGCGGCTTTTCGGGTCCACGTTCTTGCAGGCGTGGCAGGTCTGTGACGTGTACGCGGGATTGACCAGCACCACGCTGGTGCCGGTGGTGCGCGCCGCATTGCGGAGCGCCTGTTCCAGCAAGTGCCAGCCCTTGTCCAGGATGGCGCGGTTGAGTCCGGCCTTCTGCCGCACGTTGCGGCCGGGCTTATCCCGGGTGCCGGCCGCCGACGCGGTCATGTCGCGGATACGGAGGTCCTCGAGCACCACGACGGCGTTGCGGGTGGCCAGCGTGCTGGCCGTCTGTGCGCAGAAGTCGGCGCGGCGGTTGCGCACGCGGCCGGGTTCATCCACGCACCGCGCCGGCGGTACTCGCGACGCTGTTCCAGGGCGGTGTTCCACACCGAACGGCACAGGCCACCGAAGATCTCGCACAACTCGGCTTGATTCGTGTCGAGTTCAAGCCGGTACTTACGTCCGGACAGCAAAGGAACACCTCCCGTCATCCATGGCTGAGGAACCTAGCGCACGCCACTGACATTGATGCCGGGTCGTCATGCCCCCTCTTCACGGCCGAGATTTCGGGAGATGGGCCATAATCCGTCGGCAGAACGGGCGGGCCCCGCCGGGCGGTGGGGGAGGTCGCTCGGCGGGGCCCGGCGCGGCCCGGGGGCCACGCGGTCAGGTGGTCGGGTGGCCGGGCGCCCGGGACCGGGCGGGTGGCCGGGACCGGTCGGGGCGCCGGCCGGTCAGGCGGCGGGGCGGTCGGCCGGGGTGTCGGGGATCCAGGAGCCGTGGATGCCTCCGGGCACCCGGTGCGGCAGGTGGACGGCGGCGACCCGGTCGAGGTCGCAGGCGTCGAGGACCAGCAGCTGCGAGGCGTCCTGCTTGAGGTCGGAGACGACGGTGAGCAGGTAGCCGTCGTCCTCGCGGGTGGCTCCGGCGGCGGGGACGAAGACCGCCTCGCTCGGCAGCCGGGCGTCGCCGATCCGGTGGATGCGGCGGGCGCCGGTGGAGCGGTCGTACTTGACCACGCCGTAGCCGCCGAAGCCCTGCTCGTCGGGGAAGGAGACGGCGTACTGGTAGCGGTTCTCGACGCCCTGGTACTGCTCGTTGAGGGTCGGGAACTCCACCGCCAGGTCGTCGATGATCTGCTCGTCGACGGTGCCGGCCGCCGGGTCGATCACCCAGCGGCGGGTGAAGGAGCGGGTGTTGGGCTCGGTGCCGCGCCCGGGGGCGCCGACCCACCAGTTCCAGGAGAGCCGGAAGCCCTCGCGGTCGACGGTCGGGCCCTCCAGGACGATGCGGCCCCGGCCGTCCTCGTAGGCGTTGGAGACGTGCAGCATGTTGCCGGGCTCGATGGAGAACCAGCGCACGTGCCGGGCGCCGTCCTCGCCGCGGGGCATCACGCCGATGCGGGCGGGCTGGTCGTCGCGCCAGGCGTAGGGGATGCCGGAGTGCTCCTGCGGGTCGAAGGTGACGTTGCCCTCGATGAAGACGACGTGGCGGCGGGTGAGGGCGAAGTCGTGCTTGAGGGCGGCGCTCGCGCCGGGGACCTCGGCGCTGTGGACGAGCTGCCCCTTGGCGTCGACGACGTGGTGGACGAGGTACGGCGGGATCGGCGAGGAGCCGAAGAAGTGCAGCTCGCCGGTGACCGGGTCCTCCTTGGGGTGGGCGGTCATCGCGGTGCGCAGCTTGCCGTCGAAGTCGTAGGCGCCGACGGTCTCCAGCTCCGGGGTGAGTTCGAAGGGGAGGTTGGCCTCGCAGAGGGCGAGCAGGCGGCCGGCGTGCTCGATGACGTGGGTGCCGGCGGTGCTGGCGGTGAGGTCGGGGCCGGTCTCGGTCATGTAGGGGGCGCCGTCGAGGGCGGGGGTGTGGACCCAGCGGTTGCGGTACCACTCGGCGCGGCCGGCGCGCAGGCGGATGCCGTGGACCATGCCGCTGCCCTTGAACCAGTGGGTGGGGGTGATGCCGGGCTTGGGGTTGTGGCCGTTGCGCAGCAGTCGGCCGGTGAGTTCGGGCGGCAGGGTGCCCTCGACGGTCAGGTCGGTGGCGGTGACTTCGTCGACGAGGGGGGTGTAGTGGCCGGTCAGGTAGGGCTTGGCGGTGGTCATGGCGGGTTTCTTCCTCCGGGTGGAGCGGGTGGACGTCAGATCGCTTGCTGTGCTGATGACTTGGTGTTTCGGGTGAGGATCCAGGCGAGGGCGGCGGTGGCGGCCAGCAGGGCGGCCGAGGCGGTGAAGGCGGCGCGGTAGCCGGCGGTGAGGGCCTCCGGGTGGGGGGTGTGGGTGGCGGCGTGGGCGGTGACGGAGCCGGCGAGGGTGGCCAGGGCGGCCAGTCCGATGGCGCCGCCGACCTGGCGGGTGGTGTTGACCAGTCCGCCGGCCAGTCCGGTGTCCTGGGGCGGCAGGCCTCCGACGGCGAAGGCGGTGAGCTGGACGAAGGCGGTGCTCAGGCCGAGGCCGACGAGGACGCTGGGGCCCAGGACGTCGGTGAGGTAGCCGCCGTGGGCGTCGATGCGGGACAGCCACAGCAGGCCGGCGGCCTCGGTGGCCAGGGCGGCGGTGACCGTCGCCCTGGCGCCGATCCGGCGGGACAGTCGCGGGGCGAGCGTGGAGCCGAGCATGTTGGCGGCGGCGAGGGGGAGTTGGCCGGCTCCGGTGAGCAGCGGTCCTGATCCGAGGACCTGCTGCTGGTAGAGCGGCAGGAAGTAGAACAGGGCGATCCAGACGGATCCCAGCAGGGCCATCAGGAGGTTGCCGGCGGCCACCCGGCCGGTGGTGAGCAGGCGTGGCGGGATCAGCGGGTCCGGTCCGCCGCGGGCGCGGCGCAGCTGGAGGGCGGCGAAGGCGGCGAGGAGGGTGGCGGCGGCGAGGAGGGCGGCCAGGACCGGGGTGTCGCTCCAGCCGGCGGCGCGGGCGGTGGTCAGGCCCCAGACGAGGCAGGTCAGGGCGAGGGTGACGGTGGCGGTGCCGAGCAGGTCGAGGCGGCCGGTGCGGCGGTCGGCGGTGCGGTGGTCGGCGGTGCGCGGTAGGAGGGCCACGGTGGCGGCGAGGACCAGCAGGGTGCCGAGGGCGACGCAGTGGAAGATCCACGGCCAGCCCCAGGCCTGGGTGAGGGCGCCGCCCAGCAGGACGCCGCCCGCTCCCCCGGCGCCGGAGACGGCGCCCCAGACGCCGAGGGCGCGGCCGCGGCCGGGGCCGGGCGGGAAGAGGTCCATGGTCAGGGCGAGCGCGGCGGGGGCGACGGCGGCGGCGCCGAGGCCCTGGACGGCGCGGGCGGCGATCAGGGCGGCGGGGGTGGTGGCGAGGCCCGCGGCGAGCGAGGCGGCCGCGAACAGGGCGAGGCCGGTGGTGAGCACCCGGCGGCGGCCGAACAGGTCGGCGGCCCGCCCGCCGGCCAGGAGCAGGGCGCCGAAGGCCAGGCCGTAGGCGTTGACGACCCAGGTGGTGCCGGTGTCGGAGAGGCCGACGCCGGTGCGGATCCGGGGCAGGGCCACGTTCACGATCGAGGTGGCGAGCATGACGGTGAACTGGGCCGCGGCGAGCACCGCGAGCGCGGCCCCCGGCCGCCGGGCGCCGTCCGCCCCGCGGATGGACGGCGCCCGGGGGGTGGACGGCGCCCGGGGGGCCGGGGGTGTGCCGGGGGCGGTGGCGGCGGCGGTGCGCCCCGGCGGTGTGCGGTGGGGGTTCATGACGGACACCCTGGTGCGGGGCGGTGTCCACTCTCCAGGCCCGGCGGGGGCGGGGACTGTCCACTGCTGTCCGCTGCTGTCCACCGGGCACGCCGGCCGGCCCGGCCCCGCTCCCCCGCGGCCGCGCCGGACCCGCCGGACCCGCCGGACCCGCCAGGCCCGTCGTCACCGCGTCCCGTGCAGCTCCCGGCGCCACAGGGCCTCGCAGAGCAGGTCCAGCCCCTGGCGCAGGTGGCGCCGGTAGGTGCCGTACGGGAGGCCGAGGCGGCGGGCGGCGGCCTCCTGGGTCGGGGCGCCGGAGAAGTGGCCCGCCGTCAGGGCCTCGCGGGCGCGAACGCCGCGCGGGTCGCCGGCGAGGTCGTCGACGGCCCGGCGCAGCAGGGCGCGCAGTTCCTCGGCGGGGTCGGCGAGGTCGGCGGCCAGGCGGGTGCGGGTCAGGGCGCAGGCGGCGAAGGCGGCTGGGTCCCGCCAGTGGGCCAGTGCCTCGCGCACGGCCTGGTCGAAGGCGCTGCGGGAGAGGGCGGAGGGGCCGGGCTGGGCGGGGGTGTCGGTGGCGTCGAGGAAGCGGCCGAGCCAGGCCTCGACGCCCTCCTCGCGCCAGTCGACGCCGAACACGCCGTAGGTGTGCTCGCCGACGAGCGGCCGGGCCCCGGTGTCCTCCAGGGTGCCCTTGACGCGTTCGGCCCAGGTGTCGGCGTCGCGCCAGACGGCGAAGCCGTAGGCGCGGCCGCGGGCCCGGGCGGCCTCGGCCTGGGCGCGGGAGCTGCTGAGGTCGATGACGCGCGAGGGGACCTGGTACTGCTCGGGGTAGACGGTGAAGCGGCTGACGCCGATGTGTTCGCCGGGGCGGACGGGTGCGGTGGCCTCGGTGTGGGCCCAGGCGGCCGCGACGACGGGGTCGGTGGCCAGGTCGAGGGGGTCGGCGGGGGCCGGCAGGACGAGGCGGGCGGTGAAGGCCACGGTCTCGCCCGTGCTGACGCGGCGGTAGACGCTGAAGGCCTGCGGCTGGCGGCGCATCCAGTAGTGGACCAGTTCGGCGGAGGCGGGGCCCTCGGTCTGTTCGGCCATCCGCAGCACGGCGTCGGTGTCCTCGGGGCGCAGGGGGCAGTCGTGCACCTCGTCCTCGCGGGACCAGGTGCGCAGCCGGGCCAGGGTCCGGCTCTCGCGGAAGAGGTAGAACAGCTCGTCGGTGACGGTCCAGACGCGTTCCTCGGGGGCTTCGCGCAGCAGGCGCAGGTACTCCTGGGCGAGGCGTCGGCGGATCGTCTCGAAGGCGTTGGGGGCGCGCCAGCGCAGGTCGGCGGTGAGGGTCTCGCGGGCGGCGTCGTGCGGGTGCAGGCCGCGGGGGGTGGATTCCATGAAGGGCAGGTCGCGCAGCCAGCCGAAGAGGGGGTGGGCGTCCTCGTCGGGCAGGACGGCGGCGAGCAGTTCCTCGGAGGTGGCGTGGGCCTGGGCGGCGACTTCCAGGGCACGGCGGTGGGCGGCCGTCGGGACTTCGCCGATCAGGCCGGTGAGCAGGGTGCGCAGGAGGTCGGCGGAGGGGGCCCAGACCTCTTCGCGGTTCCAGCCGGTGGAGCCGGCGGCCGCGGCGAGGGAGAGCGCCAGTGGGTTGCCGCCGGCGAAGCCGAGGACGCGTTCGCGCAGTTCGGGCCGGACCCGGGCGGTGGTGAGCAGGCTGCGGGCCTGGTCGTCGGAGAAGGGCTGCAGTTCGCGGACGTCGAGCAGGCCGGCCCAGGCGGGGTCGGCGGTCCACTGGGGCTGGGGTGGGAGGCGGCCGGCCAGGACGACCAGGGTGTCGTCGGCGGCGCGGGGCAGGAAGCGCTGCCACAGCCAGGTCTCCAGCCACTGGCAGTGTTCGAAGGAGTCGACGAGGAGGACGGTGCCGGGGGTGTCGAGGAAGCCGGCGGCCGCGTGTTCGAAGTCGGCCGGGTCGCGGCTGACGAAGCGTCCGTCGAGTTCGAGGAGCGGGCGGCCCGCGGTGCGGGCGCGGTCGGCGAGGGTGCGCAGCAGGGCGGACTTGCCGATGCCGCCGGGGCCGAAGGCGTAGAACGCGAAGGGTGCGTGCGGGTCCCCGGCCAGGGCGCGGGTGAAGCGGCCGAGTTCCTCCTCGCGGCCGATGAAGGCCCGGGCCCGGGTCCTGCTCAGTCTCTCTCCCACGGACGCCACGCGGGCTCCCTCCCCTGGTGCGGCCCGGGCTGGTCCGCCCGGGGTCCCCGTCGGTCCGGCCGGGCGGGGGCCGGGCGGGCGTGCAGGGGTGCGGGGTGCGTGGCGGCGCGGGCGGTTTCGGTCGCCCTGGTCGGCATGCACCTGCCTGGATTGAAGCACCGGGCCGGGGCGGCCCCGGAACCGGGCCCGGTGTCGGGTCGGGGCTGCGACCTGCGGGGAGCGGGGCCGGCACGGCTGGCGTGCCGGCCCCGCCCAGACTGACGGACCGTCAAGGACGGTTCCGGGCAGGGGTCAGCCGGTGGCGCGCTGGGCGGCGTAGCGCTCGGCGGCGTCCGCGAGCCCGCGCACGCGCCAGTCGGCCTCGCCGCCGTGGTGGTCGGCGATGGCCCTTCGGGCGGACTCGAGGTCGCCGCCCAGCAGTTCGCAGACGATCACCAGGGAGTCGGCGGTCCCCGTGTGCCGCTCGGAGGTGTGCCGCAGGACGGCGTCCAGGCCCTCCTCGGCCAGCACCGGCCGCAGTTCGCCGATCAGCGGCGCCAGCCAGCGGGCGCGCAGCGCGTACTCGGTGCGTCCGGCGAAGGTGGCACCGAGGCCGGCGAGCAGCTGCGCCGGGTACTCCTCGACCGGTTCGGCGAACTGCGGGTAGTCCTTGGCGAACTCGTCCCAGTCGACCTCGAGTTCGCCGATGTGGTGCGGCAGCACCGGCGACCGGGACCACCAGGAGCCCTCGTCGGCCTGGGCGAACACCGCGTACAGCAGCTCGTAGGGCACCTCGGTGGTGCGGGAGAGCAGGACGGCGTCGTAGAGGTCCTTGCCCTGGGGGTGGTTGTCGGAGACCAGCCAGAGGATCTTCCAGGCCAGCGAGAGCTGCGGGGTCGCGGTGAGCAGCGGGCCGGTGACGCCGGGCAGTTCGCAGGTCTGCGGTTCGACGGGCAGGTGTTCGGTGAAGACGAAGTCGAGCTGGACGGTGCCGCCCGGCACGCCCGGCGCCGTCCAGGGCAGGACGAGCCGGCGGCCGGGTATGCGGCTGTAGGTCCAGATCTCGTCGCTGAGCGCCTGGTCGGCGTGCAGGCGCACCCCGGTGCCCCCGGTGGCGGCGGTGCCCCCGGCGTCCCCGGCGTCCCCGGTGGAGAGGTGGTCGGCGGCGGTGGCGAGGTCCTGCAGCATGCGGTCGGTGCGGGGGTCCTCCAGCTGCCAGTCGACCGGGCGGACCACGAAGTCCAGGTCCCCGGGCTCGCGGGCCTGCTCGCCGTACCAGGCACGCAGCAGGACGCTGCCGCGCAGCACCAGGTGCTCGGCCCACGGGGAGGCGGCGACGGCGGACAGCACGGTGTCCAGGGCGGCCTTGCGGGCGGCGAGCCAGCGTTCGGCGAGCGCCGGGTCGGTGAAGGCGGGTTCGCTCGGGCGCAGGGCGCGGCTGTACCCGGCGAGGGCTGGGTCGAAGACGGGCTGCTGGGTGACGGCCTCGTCGTCGATGGGGTGGACGCTGCGGGGCAGGTCGAGGTCCTCGCGGACCTCCTCCGTGGGGGGCCTGCGGGGCAGTCGCACGCCCTGCCAGGGCCCGTACTCCAGGCCCGTCCACTGGGTGGACGGTGCGGACTGGTCCTCGGTCATCGCGGGTCTCCTTCTCGTTCTGCCGTTGCGGTCGCTGATTCGTTGGCTGCGGGGGCCGGGTGGTCGTGCTCGGTGATCCAGCCCGCGTCGAGGGCCTCGTCGCTGTCGACGGCGACGAACTCGCGCTCCGCCGACAGCACCCGGTGCCCGGCGGCGGCGAGGTCCGCGAGCAGCGCGTCCAGGCGCCGACCGGCGGTGGCCAGGCCGACGTGGCGGCACCGCTGGGTGACGAACCACTCGCGGTGGCCGTCCTCGCGCGTGCGGCGCGGGTTGTGCGAGAGGTGGGCGTCGTGCCGCACGGCGAGGGCGGCCAGGGCAGCGCGGGCGGCGGCGGCGGGCGGCGCGGGCGGCAGGAGCAGCTTGACATGGTGTTCGAAGTACCGGTGCGGCCCGTGCGCCGCGGCGTCGCCGTCCGTGGCGGGGACGCCCTCGGCCCAGGGCGTGGCCTCGATCTTGGTGCGCAGGACGGCGAACCCGGCCCGGGCCAGCCGCCCGGCGGTGCGGGCGGTCGCCGCGGCCGCCTCCTCCAGCGTGCCGCGGGCGCGCAGGGTGAGCATCGGCTGGGAGGGCGCCGCTCCCCGGGCCAGCAGGATGTGAGTGAACTTCAGGCCGTGGTCGGCGGCCCACGCGGCCAGCGCCTCGGCGGCGCCCGGCCCCACGGTCAGGTGCACCTCGAAGTCACCCCGCAGGCCGGGCGGGTCCGACGGGTCGTTACGGCGCTGGTCAGGACAGGTGGCGAGCATGGGCAGCATGCTGGCACCCCCCTGTGACAACGCCCCCGCCGGGGCCACCGGCGCCCCGGCGCCCGGCCGGTCCCGCTCGGCGGCGACGGGCTCGTCCGTGCACCACCCGGGGCCGGTCCGGGCGCGGGGCCGCTCCCCCGGGCCTTCCCCCCGTCCGCCCCTCGCGTCGGGGCGTGCCGGCCCCGGTAGGGACGCCCGCCGCGGCCCCGGGGACACGCCGACGGTTGCGGCGGTTCCGGGCCATCCGGTCGGTGTACGGATCCAGAGGGGTCACCCGTCTTGCCGGGGCCCGGGGCGGGTGTTTGCGTCGGATCCGTGACCGGACGTCGAGTCACGGATCCGAGGGAACAGCGCAGAAGGAGAATCCTCTTGTTCAGTGTCAAGCAGGCCGCCGCCGTCGCGGCCACGGCCATCGCCGTCGCCGGTGTGCCGGCCACCGCCCCCGCCGCCGCGGCCGCCGGCGCCTCGGCCGGTCGGCCGGTGGTGGTGGCCGAGAACGTGCGCTTCTTCAACGAGGAGACGAACGGAGCGCTGGACGCCAGCTCGTTCGGGCCCGTCGCCGTCACCTGGGAGGCCAACGGCGGGGCCTTCCAGGACTGGCTCCTGCGCCCTTCCCCCCGGGGCTACCTGATCGAGAGCGTGGGCAGGCGCGGCAACTGCCTCCAGGCTCCGGCCAACCCGGGCGAGCCGCTCCCGGTGGTCAAGTGCAACCCGAACGTCCCGACCCAGCAGTGGGCCTTCGACCGGGTCGGGGACCGGGTCGTCATCGGCGAGATGCTCGACGAGAACTACGTCATCGAGGCGACCACCAGCGGCAGCCCGGTCGTGAAGAGCTTCCGCGACGACAACCCGCGCCAGCTGTGGGACATCACCCCCTCCTGAGGCGGCTGCGGGAACACGGCAGGGCCTGGCACCGGTTCAGGTGCCGGGCCGTTCCGGCCGCCGACCGCGGGGAAGCCGCCGCTGTTCGATCCGTGATCCAGGCCGTGTCCTGCGGCCCCTCCCCCACCGGTACGCAGGAAGTCGGCCGGGCCGACTTCCTGCGCACCGGCTTCCGGCCGGCCCCGCCCCTCCGAGCCGCGCTCGCGAGCACGGGCCCAACCCCACGGGTGGTGGGCAAATGGGCCGAAAAGGGGTCAGGGGTGAGAAGGATCACCCGCGGGGGCGGTGCGGCGGGGCGATGCGGGCCCGGGCCCGGCAGGACTGGTCGGGGGCCGTCGCGGCACGGGCGCAGGGCCCGTCCGCTTCGGGACCTTGGTCACGAATCCGCCCGACCTTCGGCCCGGTGGCGCCCCCTCCCCACCCGGGCAACCGTGGACGGTCGCCCGGTGTGACCGGGCGACGGCACCACCCGCCGGGCGGTGCCGTTCCCTGCCGTCTACCCGGCGCACGCCGTGCGGGAGCACACCGTGCGCTCCGGAGGACCCGAAGACCCATGTCCAGCACCATCGACAACGCCCCGTATACCGCCTTCCACCGCAGACTGGCCCTGGCCTGCTCCGGTGGACCGCTGCTCGACGGCTACATCCTGAGCATCGTCGGCGTCGCCCTCATCGGGATGCGCCCCGAGCTCGGCCTCTCCACCGCCGAGGTCAGCCTGATCGGCGCCGCCGCCCTGGTCGGCATGTTCGTCGGCGGCGCGCTCTTCGGCGTGCTGACCGACCGCATCGGCCGGGAGGTGATGTACACCGCCGACCTGCTCGTCATGGTCGTCTGCTCGGTGCTCTCCTTCTGGGTGGACACGGTGTGGGCGATCGCCCTGCTGCGCTTCGTGCTCGGCATGGCCGTGGCCGCCGACTACCCCATCGCGACCTCGCTGCTCGCCGAGTGGCTGCCGGCCAAGCACCGCGGGCGGCTGCTCGGTCAGCAGATCGTCGCCTGGTACGCGGGCTCCGTCCTCGCCTACGTGACGGGCTACGCCTTCCTGCGCCTGGCCGGCCCGGGCAGCTGGCGCTGGATGCTGGCCAGCTCCACCGTGCTGTGCGTCGTCTTCCTGGTGATCCGCCGCGGCTCGCCGGAGTCCCCGCGCTGGCTGGCCGCCAACGGGCGGGTCGGTGACGCCGTGCGCGTCGTCGAGCGGCACCTCGGGGTGCGGGTCGACGGCCGGGAGCTGATGCCCGACCCCGCGCAGGCCGCCCGGCCCGGCGGGCTGCGCCTGCTGATGACCCCGCCCTACCGGCGCCGCACCCTGTTCTGCGGCCTGTTCTTCCTCTGCCAGGTCGGCCCGCTCTTCGCGATGCTCACCTTCGGCCCGCAGATCCTCTCGTCCTTCGGCATGCCGGGCGGCACGGTGATGGACACCCTGGGCACCGGCCTGATCAGCCTGGTCTTCCTGCTCGGCTGCTACCCGGCGCTGCGCCTGATCGACACCCGGGGCCGGCGGCCGGTGATCATCTGGTCGTTCGCCCTGATGACCGTCCCGCTCGCCCTGCTGGGCGTGTGGCCCACCGCCCCCGCCGCCGTCGCGCTGACCGCGCTGTGCGCCTACGCCTTCCTGTGCGGCGGGCCGAACGTGCTCGACTGGACCTACCCCAACGAGCTGTTCCCCACCGAGATCCGGGCCACCGCCGTCGGCGTCGCCACCTCGGTGAGCCGGATCGGCGCAGCCGTCGGCACCTACCTGCTGCCGCTGTCCCTGACCGGGCTCGGCACCGGCCCGACCATGCTGATCGCGGCCGGGACGACGGCCCTGGGCCTGCTGGTGTGCGTGCTGTGGGCCGAGGAGACCCGCGGCACCGCCCTGGGCGCCGCGCCGGCCGCATCCGTCGCCGGGGCCGCCCCGGCGGCGGGCGCGCGGGCGGGCGTCCCGTCCCAGCGCGTGGCGCAGTCCGTGCGCTGACGGCACCCGCTCCGGCCCCCGGTCCAGGTCGATGAGCCCCTGCTCCCGGCGTCCGTCCACGGTGGACGGGCGCCGGGGGCGGGGGCTCTCGGCTGGGTTCCTCGACCCCTTGGATCGACCCCTTGAAAGAAAGTCGTCGCGGAGATAGTCTGCGCGTAGAGCAAATCGGGAACGGGGAGAGGGGCACCACCATGTGGAACCACGAGTACACCGGTGAGACGACCGCGGCGCCGGAGGCGGTCTGGGCGGTCCTGAAGGACATCGACGACTGGGCCCGCTGGGACACCTCGATGGAGGCGGTCTCCCTGCTGGGGGCGTTCGAGGTCGGCGGCAAGGTGTCGATGACGCCCACCGGCCAGGAGCCGATCGTCTCGGTGATCACCGACATCCAGGACGGCGTCCGCTACGCCGACGAGACCGAGTTCGAGGGCGTCGTCCTGCGGTTCAGCCACACCCTGAGCCCCCGGGGCGACGGCGGCACCCGGGTGGTGCACCGGCTGGAGATCTCCGGCCCGCAGGCCGACCGGGTGGGCCCGGAGCTGGGGCCCGCCATCACCGAGGACTTCCCGCAGGCGATGGCCGCCCTGCTCGCCCGGGCCGTCGACCTCGCCGCCGGCACCGGCACGGACGGCGCCACGGGCGGCACCACGGGCGGCGGCGCCCGGTGAGCGAGGCCGCACCCGCCGCGGACGGCGGGCCCGACAGCCCGGGCTTCTGGCTCTGGCACGCCACGCTGCGCTGGCAGCGCGAGATCGCGGCCGCGCTCGCGCCGTTCGACCTGACCCACGCCCAGTTCGTGCTGCTGGCCTGCGCCTGGTGGCTCAACGGGCGCGGCGAGGTGCCCAACCAGCAGGAGCTGGCCAGCCAGGCGGGCACCGACGTGAAGATGACCTCCCAGCTGGTCCGCAAGCTGGAGGCGAAGGGGCTGCTGGACCGGGAGACCGACCCGCGGGACACCCGGGCCCGCCGGCTGCGGATCACGGCGCGCGGCACGGAACTGGCCCGCACCGCCGTCGTCGCCGTCGAGGAGGTCGACGCGGCGTTCTTCGGCCCCGCCGGGCGGGCCGCCGGCCTGGACGAGCGCACGGTGACCTCGTTGCTGCGACACCTGGCCGGGCCCGGCGGGCCGCGGTAGCCACGGGTCCCGGCGGCCGCGGCGGCCGCCGGGACCGGGAGTCGAGTCCGGGCCGAGTCCCGGAGCACCCGGGAGCCCAGTCCGGGCACGGCTATTGACTACCAGTCCAACAGTGGCGATTCTCGTCACAACCGAGTGCGCGGTTCATGACATCCGGCCCGGACGGGCCGGTCCGCACGTCCCGGACGGTGCCCGGTGCCCGTCCGCGCCACCCCCTCACCTCGGACACGGGTGGTGACCCCTTGCACCGACTCCCTCACGGCAGACGCGGATTAGCCGCGCTCCTGGCCGCCCTCCTGACCCTGGCCGCCATGGTGCTCGCCGCACCGGCGCCCGCCGCACCCGGCGGGGACGGCTGGTGGAACCCGACCGCACGGCCCTCGCCCGACTCCCAGATCAACGTCACCGGTGAGCCCTTCCGCGGCACCGACGACCAGGGCCGGGTGCGCGGCTTCGTCGACGCCCACGACCACATCATGGCCAACGAGGCGTTCGGCGGCCGCCTCATCTGCGGCAAGTCCTTCTCCGAAGCGGGCATCGCGGACGCCCTGCAGGACTGCCCCGAGCACTACCCCGACGGCTCGCTCGCCATCTTCGACCTCATCACCAAGGGCGGCGACGGCAAGCACGACCCGGTCGGCTGGCCCACCTTCAAGGACTGGCCGGCCCACGACTCGCTCACCCACCAGCAGAACTACTACGCGTGGATCGAACGGGCCTGGCGCGGCGGCCAGCGCGTCCTGGTCAACGACCTCGTCACCAACGGGGTCATCTGCTCGGTCTACTTCTTCAAGGACCGCAGCTGCGACGAGATGACCTCCATCCGCCTCCAGGCGCAGAAGACGTACGACCTGCAGGCCTACGTCGACTCGATGTACGGCGGGCCCGGCAAGGGCTGGTTCCGCATCGTCACCGACAGCGCACAGGCCCGCGAGGTCGTCAAGCAGGGCAAACTCGCCGTCGTCCTCGGCGTGGAGACCTCCGAGCCCTTCGGCTGCAAGCAGATCCTCGACGTCGCCCAGTGCAGCAAGGCCGACATCGACCGCGGCCTGGACGAGCTGTACGGGCTGGGCGTGCGCAGCATGTTCCTCTGCCACAAGTTCGACAACGCGCTGTGCGGGGTGCGCTTCGACGAGGGCGCGCTCGGGACGGCCATCAACGTCGGCCAGTTCCTCTCCACCGGCACCTTCTGGAAGACCGAGAAGTGCGCCGGGCCGCAGCACGACAACCCGATCGGGCTCGCCCCCACGCCCGCGGTGCAGCAGCAGCTCCCCGCCGGGGTCGCGGTGCCCTCCTACGCCGGCGACGCGCAGTGCAACAGCCGCGGGCTCACCGAGCTCGGCGAGTACGCGGTGCGCGGGCTGATGAAACGCAAGATGATGCTCGAGGTCGACCACATGAGCGTCAAGGCGGCCGACCGCTCGTTCTCCATCCTGGAGTCCGAGTCCTACCCGGGCGTGATCTCCTCGCACAGCTGGATGGACCTCGACTGGATCGAGCGGGTCTACAAGCTCGGCGGCTTCGTCGCCCAGTACATGAACGGCGCCGAGGCGTTCAGCGCGGAGGCCAAGCGCACCGACGCGCTGCGCGACAAGTACCACGTGGGCTACGGCTACGGCACCGACATGAACGGCGTCGGCGGCTGGCCCGGGCCGCGCGGGGCGGACACCGCCAACCCGGTGCACTACCCGTTCCGCAGCCAGGACGGCGGCTCCCTCATCGACCGCCAGACCACCGGCTCGCGCACCTGGGACATCAACACCGACGGCGCCGCGCACTACGGCCTCGTCCCGGACTGGCTGGAGGACATCCGGCAGGTCGGCGGCCAGGACGTGCTGGACGACCTGTTCCGCGGCGCCGAGTCCTACCTCACCACCTGGGGGGCCTCGGAGCAGCACCGGTCCTCCGTGAACCTGGCCGCCGGCCACCCGGCGACGGCCAGCACCACCGAGTGGTGGAACCCGTTCGTCAGCTACGCGCCCGGCCGGGCCGTGGACGGCGACACCGGCACCCGCTGGGCCAGCGAGTGGAGCGACGACCAGTGGGTCCAGGTCGACCTCGGTGCCACCACCCTGGTCGGGCGGGTCACGCTGGACTGGGAACGCGCCTACGGGCGGGCCTACCGGATCGAGGTCTCCACCGACGGCAGCACCTGGCGCACGGCGTGGTCCACCGCCACCGGGGGCGGCGGCCTGGAGACCGCCCGCTTCGCCGGTGTGCCGGCCCGCTACGTCCGCGTCCACGGGGTGCAGCGCGGCACCCAGTGGGGGTACTCGCTGCACGAGGTCGGCGTCTACAGCGCGTAGGCGCCGCCCGCGGCCGACGGCCGCCCCGGGCCCGGAGTGGCACTCCGGGCCCGGGGCGGCCGCGCGTGCGTCCGGCCGGCTACCGGCTACCGGTCAGGGGCCGCTGGCTAGCGCAGGGTCGGCAGGGAGCGGTAGCAGCCGAAGGAGTCCTTGGTGGACTCGACCATGACGTCGCCGGTCCGCGGGCCGACGACGCCGTCCTGCTCCAGCGAGGCCCACTTCTGGATGGCCACGATCGCGCCGTAGGTGTCCGGGCCGAACCGGCCGTCCACCGCGATCTCCTTGTACCCGGTCTGGTAGTGCAGGGAGTTGGACGTCTGCTGGACGCACTTGACGCTGGCGTACGTGTTCGCCTTGCCGTAACCGACCCAGAGCGAGCCGGAGTTGGGTATCGCCTGGGCGGTGCCGCCCAGCAGGCCGGCGGTGACGAGCCCGGTCGTGGCGAGCAGGAACGCGCCGCGGCGCGCGGTGGAGTTGCGGTTCAAGGGGACCCCCGTAAGCGTGCAGGATGAAAGATCGTCAGGGTCCGCACCATACAACGGCCCACCGACACTCACCTGCGGTTTTCCCGGCGGGGCCGGGGACCGCTCCCCCGGTCACCCGTTCCCGTTCCCCGTTCCCGGCGCAGGCTGCTCGCGATGGCCCGTGGGGTGGCCACCGCGAGATCGCCCCCAGTGGACCGCGGGCGGCCGGGCGGGCGCTATCCGGAAACGGCGGACGGCCCCGCCGTTTCCGGACAGCCCGCGCCGGCCGGCCCGGCGCGGCTCACAGGCCCGGTGCGGCTCACAGGCTCGCGAGCAGCGCGGCGAGCGGGGCGGGCACCCGGTCGGGGGTGAGGGCGCCGGCGAGGAGGCCGCCGTAGCGGATCTTGCGGCCCTTCTTCGTGCCGAGGAAGCGGCGCAGCCGGTCCTGCGGGGGGCGGTCGCGCTGCGCGGGCTGGCGCACGAAGGTCTGCCAGGCCGGGAGGTCGCCCTCCGCGCGCAGGACCTCCTCGACCCCGGCCACGCCCAGGGCGCGGATGAGTTCGTCCTCCAGGTCCGCCGCGCAGACGAAGACCGCCCGGTGGGGCGCGGCGTCGGCCCGGTCGAGGGCGCGGTCGTAGAAGCGCTGTTCGCCCTCGTCGCAGAGGCCGACCAGGCGCAGCCCCAGCCCCGACGGGCCGAGCAGGGCGGCGTAGCGGCCCACGCTCATCGCCCCGCCCATCGGCTGGACGCACACCCCCTCGGCGGGCAGGTCCCGGCCGGTGAGCGCGGCCAGCGCGTCGACGGCCGCGAGGTCGCTGGGCCCCTCCAGCAGCACGGCGGTCCGCACCCCCAGCAGCCCGGCCAGTTCCCGCGCGGGTTCACCGGGGCCGCCCGCCGCCCAGCCCGCCACCGCGTCCCGCAACGCCTGCATGTCCACCATGGGCTGATTCTGCAGCTGACCGGGTGGCCCCGGCACCGCCTTTTCCGTCCGCCGGGCCCGTCGGTTGTCGGTGGCGCGTGGGAGGGTGCGGTCCACGGGGCTGCGGGGACGGGGGCGCCATGGGGTACGTGGGCGGGGTCTGGCGGTTGCTGCAGGGCGGGGAGCCGCTCGGCGGGATCGTGGTCGACGACGCCGACTTCCCGTGGCTGCACGGTCGTTTCGTCCCGACGGAGGCGTTCGCGCGGGTGCGGCCGTGGTTCGACGAGTACCTCGACCTGCTGGAGGCCGAGCAGTTCGAGCGCTTCGACGACTGCTACGACCGCATCGCCGCCTCCCTCTCCCTGGTGTCCCCGTCGGGCCCCGTCCCGGAGTTCCTCCTGCACGTCCGGGACACCCGCGCCTGGTTCCGCTGGAGCGACACCCCCTTCGACCCCGCCTGACCCGGCTGGACGTCAGGAGGGCCCGACGGTGGTGGTGGCCGGGGTGGGGTGGGGTGGGCGGGTGGGGCTGGGGAGGGTGGCCCTGCGGGCGTGCAGGAGGGTGGCGCCGAGGGGCAGGGGGGTGCGGTCGAGGAGTTCGAGGCCGGCGTCGGCGAGCAGGCGGGCGTAGTGGTCGGCGCGGCGTTCGCGGCCGCCGGTGTTGCACCGCATGTGGAGGTCCCAGGCGGTGGCCAGGGAGGCGGAGGCGTCGGCGGGCAGGACGCGTTCGACGATGAGCAGGTCGGCGTGGGCGGGCATGGCGCGGGCGCAGTGGCGCAGGATCTCGCGGCAGCGCGCGTCGTCCCAGTCGTGCAGGACGCGGGAGAGCAGGTAGAGGTCGGCGCCCGCGGGGACGTCGGCGAAGTCGCCGCAGCGGTAGGTGCAGCGGTCGCCGCAGCCGGCCGCGTCGAGGGCGTGGCGGGCGGCCTCGACGACGTGGGGGCGTTCGAGGAGGACGCCGTGCAGGCGGGGGTGGGCGGTCAGGATGCGTCCGAGGAGTTCGCCGTTGCCGCCGGCGATGTCGACGACGGTCCTGGGGGCGGGTGAGCGGCCGGCGGCGGTGACGGCCGGGTGGGCGGGGACGGGTTCGAACATGCGGGAGCTCGCGGCCATGGACCGGTCGAAGAGGTCGGCGAGTTCCGGGTCCCGGGCGAAGTGGTCGAAGTGGTTCTCGCCGAAGAGGTGGTCGAAGGCGGCCTCGCCGGTGCGCACGGTGTGTTCCAGTGCGGCGAAGGACTGGTAGAAGGGGCCGCCGTACATCAGGGCCAGTGCCCGCATCGAGTCCGGGGTGTCGGTGCGCAGCAGGGCGCCGAGGTCGGTGAGGCGGAAGCCGTCGCCGTCGGGGGTGACGACGTCGAGCATGGCGAGGTAGTGCAGGAGGGCGTCGAGGGTGTCGGGGTGGGTGCCGGTGTGCCGGGCGAGGGTGGCGGTGGTGGTGGCGGTGCGGGGGTTCAGGGCGTCGGCGAGGCCGAGGCGGGCGCAGACGGCGAGGGCCTGGGTGGTCCAGGCGCCGGTGAGCAGGTGCAGGAGGGTTTCGGCGGGCTGGTGGGCGTGGTGGCGGGCGAGGTGGGTGGCGAGGATGTCGGGGTGTTCGCCCCGGACGTGGAGTTCGAGGCGGCGGTAGGCGGCCTTGGCGTCGGTGGGGGTGGTGAAGTAGAGGACGGTGGCGTCCTCGTGGGGGTTGTAGCCGCCGCCGTCGGGGGTGGCGTCGTGCCGGGCGAGGAGTGCGCACAGGCCGCGCAGGACCAGCGGGTCGGGGTGTTCGACCTCGAGGGCGAGGTGGGCCTCGTGCTGGTGGGCGCGTTCGTGGGCGGCGATGCGGGTCAGCGGGGAGCCGGGCGGGACGGTCAGGGCGAAGACCTCGACCTCGCGGGGTTCCCGGCCGGGGCCGAGCACGGCGGGGCGCAGGATCCTGACGTCGAGTGCGGCGGGGTCGTGGTGGTGGCGTCGGGCGAGGCGGTCGCGGACGACGACGCTGGGGATCGGGGGTGTGTCGAAGGCCATGCCGCAGGCGGCGAGTTGGGCGTGCAGGGTGGGCCGGTCGGGCGGGAAGACGAGCAGGGCGGCGTGGGCGAGGCGGCAGTGGGCGGCCAGGGCCCACAGTTCGGGGCCGTCGAGGCCGGGGAGCAGGAGCGGGAGCAGGGTGGCGGTGTCCTGTTCCCTGACGAAGGCGGCGGCCTGGCGCAGGCGGGTCTCGTCGTCGGGGGGTGTCGTCGTCATGGCGGGGTGTCCTCGGTGCAGGTGCCGGGGTGCGGGGGTGCGGGTGCGGGGGTGCGGCGGTCTTGGGGGGGACGGGCGGGCGGTTCAGACGCCGACGTAGTTCTCGGCGAACCAGTCCTGGTGGGTGCGGGAGGTGCGCAGCGATGCGAGGCGGGAGCGGCGCAGGGATTCGTGGAAGAACGATTCGCCGTGCGGTTGGCCGGGTTCGGCGTGCAGCAGCCGGATCATCCAGAGGGAGAAGTCCTGGGCGCGCCAGATGTGGGTCAGGGCCTGGGCCGAGTAGCGGTCGAGGGCGCCGCGGTCGCCGTGGGCGAGGGTGTCGGTGAGGGCGTGGGCGAGGAGTTCGGCTTCCAGGACGGCGAGGTTGGCGCCCTTGGCGGCGGAGGGGCTGATCAGGCTGGCGGCGTCGCCGGCCAGCAGGAGCGAGCCGTGGCGCAGTGGCTGGACGACGTCGGATTCCAGGTCGACGACGGTGCGGTGGGCGATCGGGCCGTGGTGCAGGGGGCCGTGGTCGTCGGTGCGCATCCGGGTGTCGAGTTCGTGCCAGATGCGGTCCTCGGTCCAGGTGTCGGCGGGGGTGCCGCGCTCGTACTGCAGGTAGTAGCGGGTGACGTGGGGGGTGCGGGCCATGTGGCCGGCGAAGCCGTGGGGGTGCAGGGCGTAGCCGACGGCGTCGAGGCTGGGCGGGGCCTGGGCGAGCAGGCCGAGCCAGGAGACGCCGTGGTCGCGGTGGTGGCGGACGGTGCCGGGGGGCAGGGAGCGGCGGGCGGCGCCGTGGCGGCCGTCGCAGCCGGCGACGTAGCGGGCCTGCCAGTGGTCGGGGCGGCCGTCGGCGTCGCGCACGGTGACGGTGGGGCGGGTGCTGTGCGGGTCGGGGACGGCGAGGGCCTCGGTCTCGAAGTGGATGCGGCCGCCGGCGTCGAGGTAGTGGGTGAGCAGGTCGGTGACGAGGTCCTGTTGCGGGTAGACGGTGTGCTGGTCGCGGCGGCCGAGGGTGGCGTAGTCGAGGCGGAAGCGGCCGTCGTCGGTGCGGAACTCGCAGGTGCCGTGCCGGTGGCCGCGCCGGTGCAGGCCGTCGGCGAGGCCGTGGCGTTCCAGGGTGCGCACGGTGGTGGCGGCGAGGAAGCCGGCGCGGGCGCGGGTCTGGACGTGGGCGCGGGTGGCGCGTTCCAGGACGGCGCAGTCGACGCCGTTGCGGTGGAGGAGGTTGGCGAGGAGGAGTCCGGCGGGCCCGGCGCCGAGGATGACGACGTCGGCGGTGTTCCGGGGTGCTGGGGTGTTCTGACGTTGCGTCACAGGGAGTGGATCATAATCGGCGCGAAATACATCGAAGTGCAGAAATCACCCGAAGCAGTGAATAGGGTGATTTCCTTCTCGGTGGCGGGCCCCGGGGGCGGCCCCTCAGAGCACCAGTTCGACGAGCCCCGCGACCAGCCCGACGGCGATGCCCAGGACCGCCACGGCGCCGAGCCCGACGAAGAGGCTGACCACCAGCGCTCCGCCGTCCGGGGCCCTGCCGCGCCAGGCGCCGACCAGCAGCCAGCCCGCGGGGGCCGCGCCCAGCGCGAGGATCACGGCCGCCACGATGCCCGCCTTCACCGCGGGCGAGGACGAGGGCTCGTAGGCCACGCCGCCCACCAGGCGCACCGTGAGCCGGGCACCGGCCGGGTGCTTGTCGGTGGCGCCCCTCACCAGGATCGGGCGGGCCTGCGCCGGTGGGGCTCCGGCGGGCGTGAAGCGGCCGGCGCAGTCGGTGCCGTCGTTGTCCCCCTCGCTGTCGTACGCGTCGTAGCAGCGTTCCACCAGCACCACGCCGTCCGCGGGCCCCAGGCCCATGGCCGCCGCGATCCGGTCCGCGGCGGCCCACCAGGCCAGTGACACCGCCGCCGCCAGGAACGCCGTCGCCAGTACGGCCGCCGCCGCCCGCGCCATCGTCCGCCCCATGCCCCGCCCCTCCGCGTGCCCGCTCCCCCGCACCGCTCCCCTGCCCGGTGGAGGCGGGCCGGAATCAGTTTCCGGAGAGGGTGGCGATCAGGCCGATGACTCCCACGAGGCAGGTGATGACGGATATCGCGAGCATGATGGTGTGGCTGCCGCCTTCGGGCGGGGTCTTCGTGACGCCGTAGCTTCCGGCACCGGCCATTCCGCCGAAGAGGAGGAATCGGGACGCTTCCATCACGGTGGTCATGATTTCTCCCCTCGGGGCCGCCAAGACACTGTGCCGGGAAGACAGTTCAGGAGAATGGCCGCTTCGGCGGCGGGGCCGGAAGGCGTGCACGCCGGGCGCGGCCGCACGCCGGACGAGAATTCCCGGGGGGCGTGTCACGGCATTTCCAACAATGAATCCGGGGGCCGTTTCTCCCTCGCCCCGGGCCGGCCGCCGGAATTTCCCCGGAACCCGGCTCCGATCGCCTCCCGGACGGACGGGAAGGGCCCCGCGGGCCGTCCAGGTGCGCGCGGCGGCGCCCCTCCCCCGCTGCCGCGGCCCACGGGTCGTGTGAGAGAGTCGGCGGCCCGAAGGCGAGGAGAGGGCGATGGACGGGAGCGGGAGCGGCGCGGCGGTCGGCGCCGGCGGCGGGGCCGGGAGCGGCGGCCGGGTCCTGGTGGTGGACGACGACGCGGCGATCCGGCGCACCCTGGAGCGCGGCCTGCGGCTGAGCGGGTTCACCGTCGCGCTGGCCGAGGACGGCGGGAGCGCGCTCGCCGCGATGCAGCCGGCCGCACCGGACGTCCTGGTGCTCGACGTGTCGATGCCCGGCATCAGCGGTGCCGAGGTGTGCCGCACGCTGCGCGCCCGCGGCGACGACGTCCCGGTGCTGATGCTCTCGGCCCTGGACGAGCCCGCCGACCGGGTGGCCGGCCTGCAGGCCGGGGCGGACGACTACCTGGTGAAGCCCTTCGCCCTGGAGGAGCTGGTGCTGCGGCTGCGCGCCCTGCTGCGCCGCCGCCCGCCGCAGCCCGCCGACCGGGTCGTGGCCGGGCCGCTGCTGATCGACCCCGGGACCCGGCAGGCCCTCCTCGACGGCGAGGAACTGCGGCTCACCCGGCGGGAGTTCGAGCTGCTCACCCAGCTGGCCAGGAACGCCGGGCTGGTGCTCTCCCGCGAACTGCTGCTGGAACGGGTCTGGGGCTACGACTTCGAGGTCCGCAGCGACGCCGTGGACACCTTCGTCAGCTACCTGCGGCGCAAGACCGAGGCCGGCGGCCGCCCCCGGCTGATCCACACCGTCCGGGGCGTGGGCTTCGTGCTGCGCGCGCCCGGCGGGAACGGGTAGCGGCCGCCGTGAGGCTCTCCACCCGGATCGCCCTGTGGGCCGCCGCCGTGGTGCCGCTGCTGGTGGTGCTGGCCGGACTGCTCCTGCTGCCGCTGGTCGGGCGCGACCTGCGCCACCAGCAGGACACCCGGCTGGGCGACCGGGCCGCGGCCGTCCTGCCGGGCGTGCGCGCCCTAGTGGCCGCCGACACCAAGGGGCGGCCCAAGGTCGAGCAGAACCAGCAGCGCAAGGTCCTGGACGCCGCCCTGGACTCGGGCGTGCGGGTCGCCGCCGCGGACGGCACCGTCCTGCTGTCCGTCGGCCCGCAGCCCGCCGACCCGCAGGCCTTCCCCACCGCCCCGGGCGGCCCGGCCACCGTCCACGACCAGGGCGGCGCCTGGCGGGTGCTGACCGTCCGGATCTCCGGCACCGGGGCCAACGGCGGCAGCGGCACCCTGTGGGTGGTCGCACCCGCCGGGCAGGCCGACACCCAGACGGCGGCGGTGCGCCGCCGGGTGCTGCTGGTGGCGGCCGTCGCCGCGCCGGTCGCCGCCCTGATCGGCTTCGCCCTCGCCGAACGCGCCACCGCGCCGCTGCGCAGGCTCAGCCGCCGGGCGGCGCAGCTCGACCCGGCCGCGCCCCCGGCCGCCGGTGACGGGCCTGCCGCCGATGGGAGTCCCGGCGCCGGCGGCGGACCGGTCGGCGCGCAGTTCACCGCGGAGCGCAGCGGCACCGTCGAGGTCGACGAACTCGGCGCCGCCCTGGCCCTGTTGCTCTCCCGCTACGACGAGCAGGCGCGGCGCACCGCGCAGGCGCTGGACACCGCGCGCTCGTTCTCCTCCGCCGCCTCGCACGAGCTGCGCACGCCGCTGATGAGCCTGCGCACCAACCTGGACGTGCTGGCCGCGCATCCGGACCTCGCGCCCGGCGAACGGGCCGAGGTGGTGGCCGAGTTGCGCGAGGACCACGCCCGGCTGCTGGACCTGCTGACCGCGCTCGGCATGCTCGCCCGGGGCGACCTGGTGGAGGCCGACTCCTTCGGCTGGGTCGACCTGCCGGACCTCGTCGACGCGGCCGCCGCCGAGGCCCGGCGCCGCCACCCGGAGGCCGTCCTCACCGTGGACGTCCCGGCGGAGCTGCGGGTGTTCGGGTGGGAGTCCGGGCTGCGGATCATGCTGGCCAACCTGCTCGGCAACGCCGCCGTGCACGGGCGCGTCGGCACGGATCCGGCCCGGGTGGCGGTCCGCCTGACGGCGGCCGGCGCGCTCGCGGTGCTGACCGTCGACGACGCCGGGCCCGGCGTCGCGCCGGGCGAGCGGGAGGCGGTCTTCCACCGCTTCCACCGGCGCCGCGACAGCCCCGGTTCGGGGCTCGGGCTCACCCTGGTCGCCCAGCAGGCGGCGCTGCACCGGGGCGGCGTGCGGATCACGACGCCGCCGGACGGGGCCGGGTGCCGGGTGGAGGTCGGCCTGCCGCTGCCCGTCAGCGAGGCACCGACCGTGGAGCTGCCGGGGCGGCGGGACTGGATCTCGGGCGAGCAGCACTGAGCGACGGCGGCGGCGGCAGGGCTTCGGGCGCCGGGCTTCGGGCGCCCGCCGAGCCGCCGTGGGCGTTCCACAGGGAATCCACAAGAAGCCGTCCTACGCTCCCGGTCGTCCGGCGCCCCCGGCCGCACGTCGGGGGGTCGCCGAGTCTGGACGCTCGTCCGTGACCGGCGCGCTGCGCGCCGCGCCCGCGGACGCAACGGAAGAAGGAAGGGACTCCCATGCTCGTCAACCGCATGCCCGTCGCCCGCCGGGCCGCCGCCCTCGGCGCCCTCGCGCTGGCCGGCTCGCTGCTGGCCGTCGCCCCCGCCCAGGCCGCCGGCTCCGGATCCTCGGCCTCCGGTGCCCCGACCGCCAAGGCGGCGCCCACCGGCGACGGCGCCAAGGGCATCTGCAAGCGGCTGCCGAAGACCGAGGAGCGGGTCACCAAGGCGCTCGCCCGGCTGGGCGGCGACGCGACGGTGGTCGGCTCGGTCTCCCGGCTGCAGCAGCGGGTCACCAACGCCAAGACCGCCGGCCACACCGAGATCGAGACGCTCCTGAACGACCGGCTGACCGCCCGCAAGGCCCTGGTCACCACGCTGCAGACCCGCCAGAACGACCTCAAGTCCGTGGCGACCTGGTGCGCCGCCAACGGCGAGGGCGGCTCCAAGTGACCCGCCGCCCGGCCACCGTGCTGGCCGCCCTCGTCCTCGCGGGGACGGCCCTGCTGACCGGCTGCGGGCCCTCGGGCTCCGGCGCGGGCGCCGACAAGGGCGCCGGGGCCGCCGACAGCGGGCAGGTCCAGGACATGCAGCACAAGCTCGACGCCGCGGAGAGCGCCGCGGCCCAGGCGGACGCGGACACGGCGGCCGACAACGGCTGACCGGGCGGGCGCCCCGGCCGCGCCCCGGACCGGGGTCGGATCCGGGGCGCGGTGCCGGGGCGCGGTGCGCTCCGCGGCGTGGGGGTCAGAGCCCGAAGTGCCGCACGGCGCGCTCGGCCACCGCGTCCGGTTCCAGGTGCGTGTTGTCGATCCGCAGGTGCGCCCCGGGGAGGTGGGCGAAGTCGTCGACCGAGTTGAGGCGGTACCTGGCGTCCATGCCGACCAGGTTGTCGTTGGACCACGCCAGGTCGCGCTTGGAGGCCTTCTCCGCCAGCCGGGACTCACCCGCGTTGCGCTCCAGGCGGACGTCCTGGTCGGCGGAGAGCTCCAGGAACAGCACCCGCGCGCCGCGCTCGCGGAACGGGGCCGCGTAGCGCTCGACGAGCGCGGCGTCCTCGGGGTCGTCGAAGTCCCACACCAGGGTGAACACCAGGCCCGGCAGGTCGCTGGCGGCGGCCTCGGCGAAGATCTGCTCGCGGAAGCCGTGGTTGAGGCGCTGGAACTGCGGCGACTGGTAGTCGAACAGCCTCAGCAGCGGCTCGATGGTCAGGTGGTTGTGGAAGAGCTTGAACCCGGTGCGTTCGGCGATGGCGCCGCCCACGGTCATCTTCCCCACCGCGGCCGGGCCGATGACGAAGAGCAGGGTCGGGCAGGTGCTGTCGGACATCGGGACAGCATAGGCACCGTCATGATCTTGGTCGCACACCGGCCCCGGTCAGTGCCGTGACCGGGCCCGGCGCGGCGGCCGGCGCGCCCGCCGCTCGCGGACTCCGAGGTGCCCGGGAGCGGCGGGTTCGGTCAGCCGCCGGTGGGGACGGGGTCGTCGGGACCGTCCAGCCAGGCGGTGTGGCGGTCGGGGGTGACGGTGAGGCCGAAGCGCTCGTGTCCGGGTCGGCCGCGGTCGTCCCACCAGCGGTAGACGGCTTCCACCTCGTCCCACAGGCGGCGCGGGCCGGATTGGTACACCTCGTACTCGGTGCGGCCGTGCTCGTAGTCGGCGGACGCCCAGGACCGCTTGTCCCGGCTGTGGATCCACAACGTGTACGCGCCGTTGTCGTAGCGCTCGGCCCGCCAGAACGCGCCCGGGACTCCGAGGCCGATGACGAACTGCCGGAACCACTCGCCGGTGTCCCGCGGGGACAGCGTGGTGGTGCTCCTCACGCCGTCGGCCGGCCACTCCACTCCGTGCAGGTACTCCTCGAACAGCGGCCTTTCGGTGCGTTGTTGACGCAGCCTCATGAATGCTGAACCGCCGGTGAAGTGGCCGACCGCCCGGGTACCGTCGCCGTTCACGGTCAGCCGCACGATCTGTTCCCCGCCGTACTCGGTGCCGAACGGGGCGACGATCACCGCGCCGGGGGCCGACTGCTCCAGCCAGGCCGCGGGGATCTCCAGCAGGGAGCACGTGGCGATGATGCGATCGTAGGGAGCGCCCTGCGGCCAGCCCGCCCGGCCGTCGCCCTCGACCACGGTCGGCGCGAGTCCGGCCCGGCTCAGGTTCTCCCGGGCACCCCGGGCGACGTCCGGGTCGTACTCGACGCTCACCACGTTGGCGTCTCCGAGCCGCCGGGCCAGCAGGCCCGCGTTCCACCCGGTGCCCGTACCGATCTCCAGCACCCGGTCACCCGGACGCACGTCCAGGTCCCGGAGCATGGAGACCACCATCGTGGGCATGGAGTTGGACGAACTCGGGGTGACCCCGAGGCCGTCCCCCTCGTGGGCGCCGTCGTCCCATTGCGTGGTCAGCGGGATGTCCGAGTAGACCGCCCTGTGCCACGCCTCGGGGTCCTTCGAGCGGTGGACCACGGGGTTCTGCCGGGTGCCGTCCGCGATGCCCGGCCAGATGCGGTCCGGGACGAACCGCTCGCGGGGCACGGCCTCGAAGGAAGGGAGCCAGTCCGGTCGGAGTGCGCCGCCGGCCACCAGCGCGGAGGCGAGCCGCCGGGGGCCCGCCTCCTCGTGCGTCTCTCCGGCCACCGCCTACCTACCGCCCGCCGGGTTCTGGCCGTCCGAGGTGTTGCCGCCCTCGTCCGAGCCGCCACCGCCGTGCCCGGAGCCCTTGTTGCTGTCGTCCTGCTGCCTGCCGCCGTCACCGGAACCGGTGCCGCCACCGCGCTTGCCCATGTCAGGCCCTCCCTGCTGATCGTGCCCGGCAGGCGGATGCCCGCCGGGTGCTACCGCCCGCCCCGGCCGCGTCCCCGGGGTGTCCTGGTCACTCACCGGCCACCCCTGAAGCAGCGCACTCCCCGTCCTCGACGTGCCGGGCACGATTGCGCGCGAGCATCCGCCCGATCGTCGGGTGCTCGACCTGCGGGTACTGCGCCTCGGCCCGGTCGAAGTACGTGCACCCCGGGCACTCATCGGTGTCCGGCGGCGGCACCTCGGGCAGGCGGACGGCGATCTCGCGGAGGCTCACGACGCGCCCCTGTCCGGACACACGTCCCTGCCGCAGGTGCAGGGCTGCCATTCCCGCAGGATTCCGACCCGGTCCGGGGCGGAATCGCCGGCAACGCGGTCGGCTTCCACCGGTTCCTGTAGATCCGTCGTCTGCGACATTGGCCGTGGCTCCCGTCTCCAACCCTGATCCGTCGTCAGAACCGTAGAGAGCGGGACCAAATCACGGCCACGAAGTTCTATGGGATTCCACGCGAGATGACGAGGTCACCCGAGCAGCGCAGTCGCCGACGCGATCAACTCTCGGGCAGCGACACCATGGACCGCCAGCTCGGCCAGTTCACCGAAGGTCTCGGCGTACAGCTTGATCTCGCCGGGTTGGGTGATCGTGAGATACCCGGAGACCAGTTCAACGTTGACCTGGGCGTTGTCGAAGATCCAGAACCCCTCGGCCGGCCAGCGCACCCGGTCCGGCCGCATCGGAACGACTCCCAGGCTGACGTTGGGGAGTGATCCGACCGTGGTCAGGTGGTGCAACTGGTCGCGCATCACGCCCCTGCCGCCGATCCCGCAGCGCATGACCGACTCCTCGACCAGGAAGGCGAACCGGCGATCGCCCTCGTACAACACTCGCTGGCGCTCCATGCGGGCAGCGACCGCCGCCTGAACGTCGTCAACCAGCCCCCGGCGCTGCTGGATCGCCTGAAGCGCCGCCGTCGTGTACCCCGGCGTCTGGATCAGTCCAGGGACCAGCCACGACGAGTAGGAGCGGAACCGGCGAGTTCGCTCGTACAGTGGCAGCCGGGCCTCCTGCGCGGCCTTGAGGCCCGCACGCTCCAAACGCCGCCACTCGATGAACATGCCTTCCACGGCCCGCAGGGACGCCACCAAATCCGCTGCGCGCTCCTCCGCACCACAAGCGCGGCACCACGCCCGGATGTCGTCCTCCGAAGGCGGCGTGTGGGCGTTCAGCAGGCGAGAGACCTTGGACGGGTACCACCCGCACGCAGCCGCCAACTCTCGCCCTGTCAGCCCAGCGTCCCGCTGGATCTCGCCGAGCCTGTCAGCGAGGTTCTGGCGGGCGCGCTGGACACTTGAAGATGCCGAGACGGCCATGAACTGTTACCGATCAGGCGGGACGGTACTCCGCATGGGGAGTCGCCCGTTCCCAGGCCGCTTCGTAGGCCGCCAGGTACCGCTTGGCCAACTCCGGATCGGTCCGGACCTCCATCTTGGCCTCAGCCCACTGTCCGTCGCCCGTGAAGTGGTGGAGGATCACCACCTCGTCGTCCATCACCCAGCCGTCCAGGCCAGGCAGCAGAAGGTCACCAGCGCGGGAACGCGGCAGCCACCGTACGTCCTCGCCCGCCGCGACGTTCGGGAACGTCACGTCGTACTCGTACCGGATGTAGTCGGTGACCGGCTCGGAGACCACGCGCAGGCGCCGCATGACGACCCCTCGGCCGGTCGCCTCGGCAACGACGTCCAGCCAGGATCGCCACCAGGATTCACGGTCGGCGGGATCGAGCCGCTTGCCATTCTGCCAGGCGATGAATTCCGGGTCGTCCAGCATGTAGCTGTCCCGCATCTCCAGGTGAACCGCAGAGCGCCGGGCCTTCGCCAACTGCTCACGAACCGCTGTTGCCACCGCTGTTGTCCTCGCCCTCGGGCCGGGGGATGAACTGGATCATGTTGGCGGGCAGCCGGATCATGAACTCGTGGTCCGGGATGTCCGTGGTGTGACCGGGGACCGAGCCGACCTCCTGCGCGGCCTTGATGTCGTCCTCGCTGGCCTTGTACGACTGGATGAGCAGGTCACCGGTCTCCGTCTCCCGCCAGATGGTCGGGGAGCCGTCGTCCGGGGTGTTCGGGTAGATCCCCAGGAACTCTAGAGCCATGACTGCCTCCGATGCCGATCAGGTTCTACGTGGTTCCAAGGATGCTGGTCCGGCGCGGTCCTGTCAGACGAACGCCCCAGCCGCCCAACGCCGGCTGGGGCTGCCTGGCAGTCAGCTGCGGTTGCCCCAGCCGAGGAGCAACACGCTGTCCCCCACATACTTGCCCAACCCTTGAAAGGGACCGCCCGGTCAGCGGGCGGTGCGGTGGACGTGCAGGGCCCAGAGGGCGAGGGGCAGCTGGAGGGGTAGGCGGGCGGTCGCCAGGTGGCGCCAGGGGGCCGGGCGGTGGCGCCAGTCGCGGGCCATCTTGACGTTCGCCGGGAAGACGGCGGCGAACAGGCCGACGGCGGCCAGCGCGCCCGCCGACCTGGTGCGCGGGGCGAGGACGGCGGCGCCGACGGCGAGTTCGGCCGCGCCGCTGGCGTAGGTCCACGCCCGGGGGCTGCCGGGCAGGGCCCGCGGCACGATGGCGTCGAAGGGGCGGGGCGCGGCGAAGTGGGCGATCCCCGCGGAGACCAGCAGGGCGCCCAGGAGGCGGGCGGGCGTCTGGGACGCCGTCTCGTGCGTCACTGCCGTCGGTTCCGCCACTGCCGCTCCTTCGGGTGCGGCGCCGCGGTGGGGCGCGGCGCCTTGGTTACCGAACAGTAGCGGTGCGGGCGCCCGATGCGAAGAGGGGGACGGGCGGCAGGTCCGGGCCGGGTCAGGCGGCGGGCAGGCGGGTGCGCAGCTGGTTCCGGTCGGGCTTGCCCGCGGCGGTGAGGGGGATGGCGGGCAGCAGGTGGAGGGCGTGCGGGGCGTAGAGGCGGCCCCTGCGGGTGGTGACGAACTCCTGCAGCTCGCCCAGGGTGGGCCGGCGGCCGGGGGCGGGGACCACGGCGGCGTGGACGTGCTCGGCCCGGTCGGCGTCCCGGGCGCCGAAGACCACGCACTGGGCGACGTCCGGGTGGCTGAGCAGCAGTTCCTCGACCTCGGCCGGGTAGACGTGGCCGCCGACGACCACGATCATCTCCTTGATCCGGTCGACGACGTAGAGGTAGCCGTCCTCGTCGAGGTAGCCGACGTCGCCGGTGTGCACCCAGCCGTCGCGCAGGACCTCGGCGGTCAGCTCGGGCCGCTTCCAGTAGCCGGTCATCACGTACGGCGAGCGCACCTGGACCTCGCCGGGTTCGCCGGCGGGCAGGGTGGCGCCGTCGGCGTCCCGGACGGCGATCTCCACGCCGGGCAGGGCCCGGCCGACCGTCAGGTGGCCGCCGCGGCCGGTGCGCTCCTGGTCGCCGGGCAGGGTCTGGGTGATGTGCTGGGTCTCGGCCTGCCCGTAGTAGCCGTAGAGGACGGGCCCCAGGGCGTGGGCGGCCTGGCGCAGCCTGGCCGGGGAGGCGGCGGTGCCGCCGTAGGTGATGCGGCGCAGGCTGGACAGGTCGGTGCGGGGCAGGTCGGGGTGGTCGAGCAGCCGGTAGAGCAGCGGCGGCAGCAGCCAGGTGTGGGTGATGCGTTCGCGTGCGATGGTGGCGAGCACGTCGGCGGGGTCGAAGCCGTGCTGCAGGACGACGGTGCCGCCCTGGTGGAGGGTCAGGTCGGTGAAGATGCCGGCGAGGTGGGCGAGCGAGGTGCAGGCCAGGTAGCGGGGCGGGTCGCCGGCGCCGGTGAGGGGCTGGTCGAGGACCTGGCGGTAGGCGCCGTGGGTGGTGCGGATGCCCTTGGGGATTCCGGTGGTGCCGCCGGTGTGGCGGATGCACCAGTCGTCGTCGGGGCCGGCCGGACCGTCGAACGGGTGGGCGGGGCGCTGGGCGGCCGCGGCGAGGACGTCCTCGGCGGCGCCGTCCGGGCCCAGGCAGAGCAGCTGCGGGGCGCCGGGGATCTGCTGCAGGTCCCATGCGGTGTCGTGGCGTTGTCCGTCGGCCAGGAGGAGGGAGCAGTCCGTGCCGGCCATGATGCGGGCCATCGTCGAGGAGCTCATGCCCTCGTAGAGGCTGACCACCCGGGCGCCGGCCAGGTTGGCGGCGTAGCGGGCGGCGAGGGCCTCGGCGGTGTTGCCGGTGAGCAGGGTGACGGTGGCGCCGCGGCGCACGCCGCGCTCGGCGAGTTCGGCGGCGAGGCGGTGGACCTGGTCGTGCAGGTCGGCCGCGGTGACGACGCGCCCTTCGGCGGTGGTGACGGCCGGGCGGTGCGGGTCGGCGGCCAGGGCGGCGAGGAGGGCCTCGACGTAGCCGCCGGCGGCCTGCCCCGGGGCGTCCGGGCCGCTCGGGCCGGCAGGTCCGTCGGGGTTGTTCGGGCCGCTCGGGCCGGGTGCGGTGTGCGTGGTGTGCGTGGAGGTGCGGGGCCGGGTCATCGTTGGTGTCTCCCCCTCGTGGTCGAGGAACCGGTGGGCGCCTTCGACGCTAACGCCGCCCGCTCATGCCTTCCACGACCTGTTGCAGCATGTGCTCATGCCTCCTCGGGCATGAGGATCCCGCCCGGCACGACGCCCCCGTCCGGCACGACGCCCCCGTCCGGCCCGCCGCCACTGCCGGGCGCCGAGTCTCCCCCGGGTCTGAAGTGCTCGACCGCCAGGCGGCGGAAGTCCTGGGCGGCCGGGGAGAGATAGGCCTCCCGGCGCCACACCAGGGTCAGCGTCCGGTGGCAGTGCGCGGCGTCCAGGCGCAGCCAGACCACCGGGCCGTCCTCGCCGAGGGCGCGCCGGGCGACCTCGGGCATCAGACCGACACCGAGTCCGGCGCGGACCAGCTCCGAGGTGGCGGCCGCCTCGTCGCCTTCGCAGACCACCTGCGGGGTGAGCCCCTCGCGGGCGAACAGCCTTTCCAGCAGGGCGCGTTGCCAGTGCCCGGCGCGGGTGCTGACGAAGTCCTCGTCGGCCAGTTCGGCCACCGTGACGCTCTCGCGGCCGGCCAGCCGGTGCCCGGGCGGCACGGCCAGCAGCACCTCCTCGCGCAGCAGCTCCACGGCGCACAGGTCGGGGCCGGCCAGCGGCTGGGAGGCGAGCGCGAAGTCGACCTCGGCGGAGCGCAGATGGCGGCGCATCGCGCCCACCGGGGCCTGGAACAGGTGCACCCGCACCCCGGGGCGGTGGGCGCGGAAGGCGGCCAGCGCCCCGGCCAGCTGCGGCAGGGTCTCGGCGGCGACGGCCAGGCGGCCCGGCCCGGCGACGGCGGCGTCGGTCATCTCCCGTCGGGCGTCGTCGAGTTCGGTCAGCACCCGGTCGACCCTGCGCAGGAACGCGGCGCCGTGCTCGTTGAGCCGGATCCGCCGGCCCTGGCGGTCGAACAGCGGCAGGCCGAGCTCGGACTCGAGCCGGATGATGGTGCGGCTCACCGACGGCTGGGCGACCCGCAGTTCCTCCGCGGCACGGCTGATGTGCTGGTGGCGGGCGACGGTCTGGAAGTAGCGCAGGGACAGCAGATCCATAGCCGGTAGTGTCGCCGGATCCGTGGCCCGGCCGGGGGCCGGGGCCCTCGCCGAATCTCGCCGGATTCCGTCACCGGACCACCGTGGGACCGCCCTCGGGACTACCGCGGAGCCGTCCTCGGGCCGTCCTCGGGCCGCCGCACCCCTCCTCCCCCGGCCCCCGCCACCCGCCGTCCGCCGCCGGGGCCGCTCCGCGCGGCGGCGGGGCGCCCCGCCGCTGCGCCGTCCGGATGCCGGGATGGGCCGTGGGAGTGCGGGATGGCGGCAAACGGGGGTGGGACGTGTGCGGAGCACTGCGGGCGGGCGGGGCGGCGGCGAGAATGGGCCGCGGGGGCCGGGAGACGAACGGAGTCGCTGGTGAAGGTGGTGCCGGCCGGCCTCGTCGCGCTGCTCGCCGCCCTCGCCCCGGCCGCCTACCCGGCCCTGGCGGCGGTCCCGGCCCCGGCGGCGCTCCCCGCCGTGTCGGCGGTCGCGGCCCGGGCGATGGTCGCGGCCCCCGCGGCCCCGGCGGACACCCCGTCACCGTCCCCCTCGACACCGCCCGCACCGTCGACCTCGCCTGCGACCCCGGCCCCGACCCCGACGTCGCCCTCGGGCACCGGGTCCGGCACCCGGCAGCCGGCCCTCGGGCTGGTCCCGGCCCGCGCACCGCAGCTCGGAACGGTGCAGGTGACGGTCTCCGGGTTCGGCGCCTGCCGGACCTCCAAGACCAAGCGCCCGACCATCGTCCAGGTCACCTGGGACGACCCGGCCGGGGTCCTCGCCACCATCGGGGTCGACGGCGACAACCCGTCCACCGGCACCATCAAGGTCCCGCCCGGGTCCGGGGCCGGCCCGCACACGGTGACGGCCACCTGCCAGGGGCCAGCCACCCGGGCCGACGCGACCGCCGTCCTCACCGTCGCACCCGCCACCCTGACGGCCGATCCGCCGCAGGGCGCGGCCGGCTCGCGCATCACCGTGACCGGCGCCGGCTTCGCCTGCCCCGCCGGCGACACCGCCACCCTGACCTGGGACGGCACGCCGCTGCCCGACCAGGGGCGGCCGGACGGCGGCGGAGGCTTCGCCACGGCCGTCACCGTGCCCCGCGACGCGGCCACAGGCGACCACGACGTACGGGCCTCCTGCGGGTCGGAGGCGGGCATCGCGGCCACCGCCCGCGTCCACGTCCGGGCCGTCGCACCGACCCCGCCCGTCACCCCGACCCCGCCGGGGCCGACCTCCCGCGAGCCCGACGGGACGTCCACCGCGACCCCCGGCACCGCGCTCTCCCTGTCCGGCCCGACGGACGGCTGCCCGCGGGGCGGCGGTCCGCCGTGGGTCGTGCTCTCCTGGGACGGCGGCCCCAGGTCGCACCCGATCCAGGCCGACGGCTCGGGTCGGGTCCACGCCCGCGCCACCATCCCGCCGGACGCACCCCTGGGCCCGCACACCATCACGGTGGAGTGCGCGGACACCCACGCCGTCACCCAGACCGTCCCGGTCCTCGTCGCCCGGCAGGTCCCGCAGCCCGGGTCGGACCGCACGACCTGGATCGTGCTCGGCGCCGCCCTCGCCACCGCCGCCCTCGCGGCGCTCGCGCTGCGGCACCTGGTCCGCGGGCGCCGCCCGGCCGGCGCACCGTCCGGCACGCCCTCCGGCACGTCCGGCACGCCGGGCCGGGTGACGGCCGAGATCGGCGCCCGGTGGGACATGGAGACGAAGCTGACCGAGACCGAGCGGGGCGGGGACACCCGGACGGGTCGGGTCGTCCGACTGGAACCGCGCCCGGACCCGGGCCGGCAGAGCCTCGAGGAACCGCCCGACGACCGAGGGAGCACCCCGTGACGACCGTCTCGACGGACGACCCCTACGCCCTGGGGACCTTCCTGGGGGCGGTGGAGCCGTTCGCCGACTCGCTGCACCGCGAGGGGGCGCTGCAGGCCCTGACCGGCCTGGGCCGGCCGCTGGCCCGGGCCGCCGAGCAGGAGGTCGCCAGCGTCGTCCAGGGCTTCCTGGGGCTGGACATGATCGACCTGCTGGCCGGCGGCTGGCGCACCCACGCGGCGCTCACCGCCGCCGCCCGCAGCACCTGCGCGGCCGCGGGCAGCGAGGAGGTCGTGGCACTGCTGGACCACCGGATCCGCTCGGTCCACCACCCCAGCGTCAAGGTGCTGGTCGACGGGGTGTCGGTCGGCACCCTCGCGGTGGACATCGAGGTGGAGTTCGACCTCAGCGGGATCATCGCGGTGGTGCGCGGGGGCCGGCTGGTGGCCGTGCGGGCGGGCTCCTGCACCGCCAAGGCCGGGGTGGCCGTCGAGCGGATCCCGGTGGCCGGCCGGCAGGGGCACTTCGACCTGCCCGGCGGCGTGCGCTTCCGCCGCGGCGTCGTGCTGCGCCGCTGCGCGGACCCGCCCGGCTGAACCGCGCCCCGCCCGGCGGATCAGCCGGCCGCGTGCCCTCGCCGGGCCGGACCGGCCGGTGCCCGGGCACCGGACCGCACGAGCTGCGAGCACCCGCGGGGACACCGTGGTCGGCAACGACGTCTGGCTCGGCCACGGCGCCCTGGTGATGCCCGGGGTCCGCATCGGCCACGGCGCCGTCGTCGCCTCCGGTTCCGTCGTCGTCGACGACGTGCCCGACTACGGCATCGTCGGCGGCAACCCGGCCCGGCTCATCCGCACCCGCTTCAGCGGACCCGACGTCACCCGGCTGCTCGCCCTGGCCTGGTGGGACTGGCCGGTCGAACACCTCACGCAGCACCTGCGCACCGTCATGTCCGGCACCGTCGAGGAGCTCGAAGCCGCCGCACCGGGCAGGTGAGGGAGCGGCGGGGGTCCGGTTTGAGTACGCGTACTCAGGTGCGCCGGGGCGCGACGGCGAACACTGGTGGACGGCTCATCCGACCGTCGGAGGATCAGGATCCGTCATGCTCAGCCGTACCGCCGCCCTGCTCGTCCCCGCCTTCGGGCCCCTGCGGATCACCAGCGACCCCGACGCCGACCTCGCGCCCGGAAGCATCGTCGCCGCCAACCACACCTCGCTCGGCGACCCGGCCGTCGTCCTCGCCGCCCTGCACCGGCTCGGCGCCCGGCCGGTGGTCCTCGCCACGGCCGGCCTGTGGCGGGTGCCGGTGCTCGGCCGCCTGCTGCGCCACGACGGCCACATCCCCGTCCACCGCGGCACCGCGCACGCGGCCGACGCCCTGGACCGGGCCGCCGAGGCGCTCGCCGCCGGGCGGATCGTGCTGATCTACGGCGAGGGCGGCCTGCCCCGGCGCCGCGACTCCGGCGAGCAGCCGCCCCGCCCGTTCCGCAGCGGCCTGGCCCGCCTCGCGACGGCCACCGGTGCGCCCGTCGTCCCGCTCGGGCAGGCCGGCTCCCGGCGCCTGACCTCCGGCGGCCCGCTCAAGCAGCTCGCCGGCCTGGCCACCGCCCCCGTCCGCCGCCCGGCCCTGCACGTCCACCTCGGCGCCCCGCTGCGGCTGACCGGTGACCCGGCCGCCGCCACCGCCACCGCCCACGCCGCGGTCACCGCCGCCTGGCACCACGCCGCCGACCGGGCGACCGACCGCGCGACCGACCGGGCCGCGGCCTGACGCAGGCTCCGTACCCGGCCAGGCCGCCGCCCCGACCGGCGGCGCCGGCACGGGGCCCACGTGCGACGCGGGAGTCGACCACGAGGCACCTCCCCGCGCAGCGCACCCCGCACCTCGCACCCCGCACCCCGCACCCCGCACCCCGCACCCCGCGGGATCACCCCAGGTCGCGCAGTCGGCGGACGGGGCCGGCCAGCAGGATCGCCGGGGCGGCGAGGCTGAGGACCGCCAGCAGGAGCAGGGTGGTGCGCGGCCCCCAGGCCGCGGAGGCGGCTCCGGCGGCGACGGCGCCGATCGGGATGACGCCCCAGGAGACGAACCGGACGGTGGCCATCACCCGGGGCAGCAGCTCGGGCGGGGTGTGGGTCTGGCGGTGGGTGCGGGTGACGATGCTGGTGACCACCACCCCCGCGGAGAAGCCCGCGTTGCCGACGGCGAAGACCAGCGTCGCCCAGCCGGGGCCGGCCGCCGGGAGCAGGAAGGCGGAGAGCGCGGCGACCGCGCCGGCCCGGCGCAGCAGGCCGGCGCTGCCGGTCCGGGCGGCCAGGCGGGGGGTGAGGGCCGCGCCGAGCACGCTGCCCACGCCGCCGGTGGCCATCAGGACGCCCACGGCGGCGGCGGGCGCGCCGAGGGTGCGGACCAGGAACACCGGGGTGAGCGTCATCAGTCCGCCGCAGACGAAGTTGATGACGGTGACGTCGGCGACGCACGGCCCGATCACCGGGTGCCGGGTGACGTAGCGCCAGCCCTCGCGGATCTGCTCGCGCATCCCGGCCCCGGCCGCCCGGTCGGCGCCGGGCTGTGCCACCCTCGGCAGGCTGCGCAGCAGGGCGGCCGAGAGCAGGTAGCTGGCGGCGTCCAGCACCATCGAGGCGGCGCCGCCGACGAGTTGGACGAGCACTCCGCCGAGCGAGGGGCCGGCCAGCTGGGTGGCGGCGGCGCTGCCGGAGACCAGGCTGTTGCGGGCGGTCAGCTGCTCCTTGGCGACGATCGAGGGCAGGAAGGTGGAGTTGGCGACGTCGAAGACCACGCCGGCGAGGCCGACCAGCAGCGCGACCACCACCAGTTGTGGCAGTCCGAGGACCCCGAAGGCGGCCGCCAGCGGCACGGAGGCGACGGCCGCCGCGCGCAGCAGGTCCATCGCCACCTGGGTGCCGCGCAGCGGGAGGCGGTGGACCAGGACGCCGGCGGGCAGTCCGACCAGCAGCCAGGCCAGGTAGGCGGCGCCGGTGAGCAGGCCGACCTGCAGGGCCGTCGCGTGCAGGGTGACGACGGCGATCAGCGGCAGGGCCACCCTGGTCACCTCGTCCCCGAGTTCGCTGACGGTGGAGGCGCCCCAGTAGCGCCAGAACGCTCCCGCCCCGCCCGCGGCCGCTGTTCCGCGCGTCGTCGCGTGTTGCCCCGCGCCGTCCCCGTGTCCGGTCCGCTTCGCTCGTGCCCGTATCGCCGTACGCGTCGCCACGTCCGTCCGCCCCCTGTCGCCGCGAGTGAGTCTCTTTTTGGAACTCACTATAATGGGTGCTCATGCGGCACACCGAAGCGGCGGACCCGGACTGCGCGATCTCCCAGGCCCTGGCCGTGGTCGGCGACGCGTGGACGCTGCTCCTGATCAGGGACGTCGCCGGCGGGACCCACCAGTTCGAGGCCCTGCGCGACGGCCTGGGCATCAGCCGCCGGGTCCTCACCGAGCGCCTCAAGGCACTGGTCGCCGACGGGGTGCTGGAGAAGCGGCTCTACCACCCGCACCCGCCGCGCTACGAGTACCACCTGACGCCGGCCGGACGCGGCCTGCTGCCCCTGCTGGTCGCGCTCCAGGACTGGGGCGGCCGGTACGTCCTGGGGGACGGCACGCTCTCCGGCACCAGCACCGCCGACTCCGCCGAGACCCGCAGGGTGCTCGCCCTGACCGGCCACCGGCTGCCCGTGCTGGAGCTCACCGCCGCCACCGGCGAACGCACCGACCCCGTCGCCACCGGGCCCGCCTGGACGGTGCTCTACTGCTTCCCCGGCGCCTACCCGCCCGGCGGCCTGGACCTCCCGCCCGGCTGGGGCGCCATCCCCGGCGCCCCCGGCTGCACCCTGGAGTCCAGCACCTTCCGCGACCGGGCCCCCGAGTTCACCGCCCGCGGCGCCGCCGTCCACGGCGTCAGCACCCAGCGCCCGGACCAGCTCGCCGCGTTCGCCGAGCACGCGCGGATCCCCTTCCCGCTGCTCTCCGACGCCGACCTGCAGCTCGCCGCCGCCCTGCGCCTGCCCACCTTCCGGGCCGCCGGCGTCGACCGGCTCAAGCGGCTCACCCTCGTCCTCGACGCCGACCGCACCGTCCGCGGCGTCCTCTACCCGGTCACCGACCCGGCGGGCTCGGTCGAGGACGCCCTCGCCCTGCTCGACGACCTCGCGGCGGCCTGACGGCAGGGCCGGGCCCCGGGCGGTCCGGGCGGTCCGGGCGGTCCGCGGGCTGACGGCGGGTCGGATGTCAGTGACGCGTGGCACAGTGCCGGGCATGAGGAGCACGACCACGGATCCCCTGGACGGCCTGGACGCGATCGACTGGGCCGGCCTCGACCACGCCTACGGCGGGGCGGGCGACGTACCGGGGCTGCTGCGCGCCCTGTGCGGGCCCGGGGAGCGCGAACGCGACCGGGCGCTCGGCGCCCTGTACGGCAACATCTTCCACCAGGGCAGCCGCTATCCGGCCTCGGCCGTCGCGGTGCCCTTCCTGGCCCGGCTGGCCGTGGACGCCACGCTGCCCGGCCGGGCCGAAGTCCTCGGCCTGCTGGCCTCGTTGGCGATCGGCTACGACGAGGCGCACCTGCCCGCGGGGGTGGCGATCACACAGTGGCGCCACGAACGGGCCGAACTGGCGGCGAAGGACGGGGCGGCGGTCCTCGCCGAGCTCGACGCCTGGGTCGCCGCGGCCCCCGACGAGGGCGAGCGCCGCGTCCGGGAGTTCCGGCGCCGCACGTTCGACCCCGACGAGCACCTGCGCTCGGTGGACGCGGAGCTCGGCGCCTACGACGCCGTCCGCGCCGAGGTGCCACGGCTGGCCGCACTGCTGGCGGACGGCGACGCGGGCGTGCGCGCGGCGACGGCGTACCTGCTGGCCTGGTTCCCCGAGCAGGCCCCGCACTCGCTGCCGCTCCTGCTCGCCCTGCTGGACGCCCACGGCTCCGGGGGCGAAGGCGCCGGGGGGCCGGACTCCGCCGTCGCCGCCACCGCCCTGGTCGCCGTCGGGCTGCTCGGCGACGCCCCGCTCGTGCCGCGCCTGCGCCCCTTCCTGGCCTCCCCCGACGGGCTGCTGCGCTGGGCGGCCGCCGTCGCCCTCGCCCGCCTCACGAGCACCCCCACGGCCACCGGCACGGCGGCGGCCGACACCCCCACGGCCGGCACCGGGGAGGCCGACCAGGGCCTCGGGGCGGCGGTGCTCACCGAGCTGACGGCCGCCGAGGCCGATCCCCCGGAGCCCGGCGCGCCCGGCGTCGCCTTCCACGAGGGGGACCTGCGCGGCTACGCCGCCGCCTCGCTCACCCTGCTCGCCGCCGACCACCCCGAAGAGGCCCTGGACGCGGTCATCGACGGCCTGGCCCGGACGTCGGGCCCCGCGGCCTTCGCCGTCACCGCGGCGGCCCTGCGCCTGGCGTTCGGCCCGCCGCGCCCCGGGCCGCTGCCGCCCTTCGCCGAGCTCGACGAACGCCGCCGGCGCCTGGTCCGCACCCTGGCCGACCTCGACGAACCCACCTGGCGGTGGGGCAACTTCCTGGAGATCCTGAGGGCCTGGGGGCTGCCGCAGGACCGCCCCGCGATACGGGCCTACGCCGGCCTGCCCGCCGCCTGACGGCCCTGCCCCGCCCGCCCGTCCACCCGCACATCCGAGGAGCGAGCTTCGATGACGACACCTTCCCCCGGAGAGGCCGGGATGCGGACGGACCTGCGCCCGGCCACTGCCGTCGTGGCCGGCCTGGTCCGCGGCGTGCGGGACGACCAGCTGAACGCCCCCACCCCCTGCGGCCCGCTCACCGTCGGCGAGCTGCTGGACCACCTCGCCGGCCTCAGCGAGGCGTTCCACGACGCCGCGGCCAAGACCGTCCGGGCCGACGGCGGCGGGGCCCGGGTGCCGGACGCCACCCGGCTGGACCGGGACTGGCGCGAGAGCCTGCCCGCCCGGCTCGCCGCCCTGGCGGAGGCCTGGCAGCCCGCCGGGGCCTGGACGGGCACCGCGACGGTGGGCGGCGGCGAGATGCCGGCCGAGGTCGCGGGGGCCGCCGCGATCGACGAGGTGCTCGTCCACGGCTGGGACCTCGCGGTGGCCACCGGGCAGCGCTTCCCCGGCGACCTGCCCGCCCTCGCCCCGGCGATCGGCTCCGCCACGGCCTGGGTGCGCACGGTCGCCGAGGCCCACCCGGACGGCCTCCCCGGCCTGTTCGGCCCGCCCGTCGCCGCGTCCGCCGCCACCCCGATGGAGCGCCTGCTCACCCTGACCGGCCGCGCCCCCTCCTGGACCCCGCCCCCGGCCGCCTGACGGCCCGGCCCCCGGCACCCCGCCCTCCGGCAGCCGGCTTTCCCACAGGGGGTCAGGTGTTGCGGCGGGCCGACTCGTTCTCCTGGGCGAGACGGCGCAGGGCGAGCAGGGCGGGTTCGAACAGGATGGTGCGCAGCAGGGCGCTCTCGGCCTGGTCGAGGGGGTCGGCGTCGGGGTCGAGCTGGTCGAGGTCGAGGGCGGCGGTGCGCTCGGCGAGGGCGGCGTAGCCGCGCAGGGCGTCCGCGGAGACCCCCTCGCCGAGGGAGCGCAGGGTCTCCAGGGTCTCGCCGAGGACGGCGCGGGCGGGGGCGTGTGCGGAGACCTCCCAGCCGAGTCCGTCGATCAGGGCGTCCACCTCGGCGGCGCCGGGGGCGGGGGCCGGTGGTGGCGCATCCTCGTCGGCCGGGCGGGCGCCGACGACGAGTCCGAGGACCTGGTGGCGTTCCCCCGCGTGGGCGGCGGCCGCGCCGAGGATCTCCTTGGTGGCGCTGACGCTCAGTCCGCGCAGGCCGATGAGCGCGCGCACCAGGCGCAGGCGGCGCAGGTGGGTCTCGTCGTACTCGGCCTGGGTGGCGGCGGTGGCGCGGCCGGGCGGCAGCAGGCCCTCGCGCAGGTAGTACTTGATGGTCGCGGTCGGGACTCCGCTGCGGCGGCTCAGTTCGGAGATGCGCACTGCTGCTGCACCGGCCTTCCTCTGGCTTCGTCTTCCCCGGGGCGCGTTCTCCCCTGGCTTTTGGATACCGGCACTGTCTAACATAGATAGTGCCACTACCCAATGTGGCGCCGACCCCTCCCCGAGGAGCATCAGCCATGCCCACGCTGCCCTGGACCGCCCCGAACCCGGCCACCCCCGGCACCTCGGCGATCGTCATGGCCTCCCGGTTCGAGGTCCGGTCGCTGTCCGACGTCCCACGCTTCTTCGCCCGGTCGATGACCGTCTGGCGCCAGCTGCGCCGCTCCCCCGGTGCCCTCGGCGGCTCTCTGATCGCCCGCCCGTTGCGCCGGACCTTCTACACCCTGTCCGCCTGGGAGAGCCGCGAGGCCCTCGACGCCTTCGCCGCCGCCGAACCCCACCGCAGCGTGATGCGGGGCCTGCGCGGCACCATGCGGGAGTCCACCTTCACCTTCTGGCAGACCCCCGTCGAGCAGCTCCCGATCACCTGGGCCGACGCCCACGGCCGCCTCGACGCCCAGCGCACCGCGGGCACCGTCGGCGGGGGCGGGGACACCGCGGGAACGCGCTGAGCGGCGACGCCGCCCGCAGGCCGTCCGCCACCCGCAGGACGCGCCCCCGGCCGTGCGCCACCCGCGGCCGGTGTGTCACGGCCCGTACCGGGCCGGCGCCCCGGGCACACTGACGGCGTGCCCGCCGATCCCACCCGGAGCCAGGTCCGCATCAGCCTGGTGATGTCCGCCCTGACCGTCAGCGCGGGCGCCGTCGACGCCGTCACCTTCCTCGGCCTCGGGCACGCCTTCGCCGCGCTGGCCACCGGAAACGTCCTGCTGCTCGGCTTCGGGGCCGCGCAGACCGCCGGGATTCCGGTCGCCCGCCCCGCCGAGGCGGTGGCCTCCTTCGTGATCGGGGCCGCGGCCGCGAACACCGTCATCTCCCGGGCGAGCGGGCGGGGGCGGCGCTGGCTCGTCCTGGTCCTCGCCGCCGAGGCCGCGGCCCTGGCCGCCGCCGGCGGGTACGCCACCGCGGTCGGCGGCACCGGTGCACTGCCCGGCGGTGCCGAGGCCCTCGTCGCCGCGCTGGTCGCGGGCGCCATGGGGTGGCGCAGCCGCGGGATGCTGGAGGCCGGGGTCCCCGAGATGCCGACCACGGTCGCGCAGATCACCCTGGTCAAGCTGCTGGCGGACGTGCTGTCGATCCACACCGCGCCGTCCCCGCGCCTGGTCCTCGTCCGGGCCCGGCGCAGCGCCACCGTCCTCGGGATGTTCGTCGGCGGGGCGCTCGGCGCGCTGTTGCTGCGGTCGGGCGCCGGGCCCGCGCTGCTCGCCATCGCTGCCTTCGAGGCGTGCGTGACCGCCGTCTACTCCCGCGCCACCCGGTTCCGGCCCCAACCGGTCCGGGCCTGACGCCCGGTCACGGGCCGGCGGCCGCGGCGCCGCCGGGGAGCCGGCCGGGATCCCGTGCAACGGCCGGCGGGTGGACGGGCGGAGCGGGCGGATCCGTGACGGTCACGGTGAACCCGGCTGCTGCACGGCGGCGTTCACACCGGCGTCCTGCCGGCCCGCCCCGCCCGCCGCGTTCGGCACCGGGCGCCGCGCCCGAGCAGCGGCCCGGCAGATCGACGATCTTCCCGTGGAGTGCGGGCGAGGGAGGGTGTCCGGCTCCGCTGCCGGACACCCTCCCCGGTACGCGGACCCCGGCCGCCGGGGCCCAGGGCGTGTCTTGTGGATCTTGTCGGGTAGGTCGCGGCGTCAGGGTGCGTGCATCGCAAGGCGGAGGATGGGGGCACCTCCCGGCCGAAGGCTGGGGGAGAGTCCATGCGGTGGGGGCACCTCCCGGCCGCCAGGCTGGGGGCCATCGGCGACCGACGACAACGCGGCGTGGGGGTACCCCCGGCCGAAGGCTGGGGGAGTGCGTGCCCTGGCGTCGCGACCCCGGCAGTGATCCACAAGACACGCCCTAGCGGTGCAGGTCGGCGAGGAGCAGGTTGGGGTCGGTGCGGGTGAAGTAGGCCGCGCTGGGGACGTAGACCGTCCCGCCGCGCACCGCGACCGAGGTCGGGTTGGACAGGCCGTCGGCGCCGGTCAGGACGGTGTGGTGGCTGCCGTCCGCCGTCACCTCGACGGCCTCGTCGGGCGCGTTCAGGGCGGCGATCAGGTCGTCGCCGTGCCCGGTGAAGGCGAAGTCGTCGATGCCGTCGAGGCCCGCGGCGTGGACGCGGGCGGGCGCGGCCGAGCCGTCCCGGCGGACGGGGATGCGCAGCAGCTGGCCGGTGTCGGTGTTGCCGACCCAGACGGCGTGGCGGTGCACCTTCAGGCCGTTGGCGCCGAACGCGGTGACGGGCTTGAGCAGCGCGTCGTCGGACCAGGTCGTCGCGGTGCCGCCGGCCGCCGGTACCGCGTAGACCACGCCGAGCGCGGAGTCGGCGGTGTAGAGGCGGCCCTCGTGCTCGTCGAGGGCCAGGCCGTTGGGGAAGCCGGTGACGGGCAGGGCGGCGATGCGCTCGGGCGTCCCGCCCGGGCACAGCCGCCAGATGCCGTGCAGGTCGTCGGTGCCGGTGGCGTAGCCGAAGTAGAGGGTGCCGTCGTGGGCGCGGGCGATGCCGGTGACGATCGCGGCACCCAGGAGCGGGGTGTTCGGGTGGGCGGGGGCGGGCAGGGTGGCGAGGACGGTGAGGGCCCCGGCCGGGTCGACCCGGGCGATCTGGCGGGCGAAGGACAGGGTGAGGTCGGCGGAGCCGTCGGGTTCGAGGGCGATGTTCTCCGGCTGCTGACCCCGGGCCAGGTCGAAGTGGGCGATGATCCGCGGGTCGGACAGCGGTGGGGCGACGGCGACGGCCGGGGTGGCGGCCACCAGGGCCAGGGCGGCGCAGGCCGCGGCGGCGGCAGCGGCGCGTCCTGCGGCGCGCGGGCGCCGGGCGGTTCGGGTCTGACGGGGCATGGTCTCTCCTCGGCGGGTCGGCGATGGCCGGGTGCCCGTCGAGGAGAGCACGCCTGACGCTCCGTCATCGCGCCCCGGCGGCGCACCCGCCGCAGCGTCCCCCGGTCGGCGGGGTGGTCAGGGCGCCGACAGGACGGTGACGGCGCAGATCACGTCGGAGCCGCTGCAGGGGTCGCCCGGAGCGTGGACGGGCGGAGCGTGGACGGACGGGGTGCGGGCCGGGGTGGCCGGCGGGGCCGGCTGCGGGGTGCTCTCGGCGCCGTCGCCGAGGAGCAGCACCCCGGCGCCGCCCCCGGCCACCAGGACCGCCCAGGTCACGACCGCACCCCGCTGCCACCGCTGCACGCGCCCCCCGCTCACCGCCCCCGCCATGACCGCCGCCACCGTGGCGGGCCCCCGTCCCCGGGCACGCGCCCGGCGGCCGGGGCGGCGGGATCGGCAGGCCCCCGCCGGGCCCCCGGTCGGGCGGCCCGGATGCGTGGGGTGAAAAATCGCACCGCCACCCGCTCTAGTTCGTCCGCGTCCCTCTGTGGTGGGATGTGCCGTCACGGGTTGATGACCGCTGGTGGGGGTGTGTGGTGAGGAGTGGAAGGCTGCTCGGCCTGGACGGGGACGCGGTGCGGCTCGCCGCCGTGGGCCTGGTTCGTCTGGGTACGCAGGAGTGGCAGGACGGGGCCTCGGGGGCGCCGGGCTGGCTGGGGCGGGTGCGGGCGGCCTCGTTCGCGGACGCGTGGCTGGCCTTCGGCGGCTCGGCCGCGCCCGGGCTTCGGGTGCCCGCGGGAGAGGTGCTGCGCTCGGTGGCCTACCGGGCGGGCGAGCTGGTCCTGCGGGCCCGCCACGGGGACGGCGCGGAGGCGCTGGAGTGGCTGGGCAGACGCTCCGCCGAGGCCCGGGAGCAGGCCCGCCGGGAGGAGGTGGCGCACCCGGCCGAGCCGGCGGCGCTGGCCCTGGTCTGGCACGGCGTGCAGGCCGCCTGGGCCGAGGACGGGCCCGCCGCGGTGGCGGACCGGGAGGCCCACGGGCGGCGCATCGACGAGCGGGCCGAGGCGTACGTGCGCGAGCACCACCACCGCCAGGACGCCCTGGCGCTCATGCTGTCCTGCGCCCGGATCGCGGCGGCCGCGCTGGTCGACCTGTGCGACGGGGACCCGGGGCGGGCCGAGGAGTGGCTGGAGGCGGAGGCCGCCCGGTCCATGCCGTGCGGCTCCCCGGTGCCGCTGTGGGTGCCGGGCCGGCCCGGGCAGACCACCGGCTGAGACCCCGCGCCCCGGCCCGTACCCGGAAGCGCACGCAGGCCCCGCACCGGGGCCGGGGCCGGACCGGTGGGGCGGCGGTGACGGGAGTGACGGCAGGTGACACCGTGACGGTCGGTGTGCGACGCTGCAGGACCGGCGCGCCGGGAAGCGCGCCACGAGGGGGAACCGGGGGGTTCACATGGGCCGCACACGCGGGCCCGGGGGCCGGCACGTGGCCGCGCTGCTGGTCGTCGTCGGACTGCTGACGGCCGCGGCGGCGCTGCGCCCCGAGGGCGGACTGCTGGGCACGGCGGCCACCGGGCCGGTGGGCGCCGTCGGCTTCGTGGTGCTGATCGGGATCGGCTGGGCCGCCCTGGTCGGACGGTTCGCCGTGCGCTTCCGCGAGGAGGTGCGCCACCTGGCCGGGCCGACGCCGCGGGCCGAACGGCTGCGGGAGGCCGCCATGGTCCTGCTGCCGCTGGCCGCCGCCGCGGTGCCGGTGCTGCTGCTGGTCCTGCACGGCCGCACCGCGCCCGCGGCGCTCGACGCGCCCCAGCTGCCGCCGCCGCTGCCGCTCCCGGACCTCTCCCCGACCCCTCCCCCGCCCCCGCCCCCGGTGAAGCCGGCGGACGACCCGGGGTTCGGCGTGCTGTTCGCGGTGCTGGTCGGCTCCCTGGCCCTGGCCGCGGTCACCGCCTTCGTGTTCGTCCTCGTGCGGGCGCTGCGGCACCTGCGCATCCACCGCCGCCCGGCGACCCCGCCGCTGCCCACCGCGCCGGCCGGCCCCGAGGCCGCCCTCGCCGAGGCCGTTGCCTCCGGCCGCAGGGCGCTGGAGGGGGACGACGCCCGGGCGGCGGTGATCGCCTGCTACGCGGCGATGGAGGGCTCGCTGGCCGCCTCCGGACTGCCCCGGCAGGCCTGGGAGAGCCCGACGGACCTGCTGGAGCGCGCCCTGTCCGACGACCGGGTCGACCCCGGCGCGGCCCGGGCGCTCACCGCACTGTTCCGGGAGGCCCGGTACTCGACCCACCCGATGGACGACGCCCGGGTGCGCCGGGCCCGCACCGCCCTGGACGCCATCGCCGCCCGGCTCGCGGCCACCGACCCGGCCGGGTCGAACGCCGACCCCGCCGCCGGGGCGGGCGCGACGGCGGCGGACGCAGCGGGCGCAACGGACCCAACGGACGCAGCGGGCGCAACGGGAGGGAACCGATGAGCGGCGAACCCACGATCGGACGCACCGGACGCACCGGACGCACCGGACGCACCGGAGCGGCCGGGCAGAACGGGCAGCCGGACGGCGGGGCCGAGGGCGGGATCGCCGTACCGGGCTCGGTGCGCCACAGCCTGCTCGAACTGGCCGTCCCCGCCGTCCTCGCCGAGGTCCTGTGCGCCCTGGTCGGCGGCTGGCCCGGTGCCGGGGCCGGGGCCGTGCTGCTGGCCGCCGCCGCCCTGCTCACCGCCCGCCACGTGGCCGGCGCGGGCACGACGGGTTCCCCCCTGCGCCGCCGGCCGCGGCAGCTGGAGGCCTACGAGCCCGGCCTCGGCGACTGGCGCTGGACCGTCGGCCAGGGCCTCGACCCGCAGGGCGACACCGGGCCGCTGCGCACCCGCCTCCAGCGGCTGTACGCCGTCCGGCTCGCGGAGGGCCACGGCGTGCACCTGCCGGCCGACCGCGAGCGGGCCGCCGAACTCCTCGGGCCCCGGCTGTGGCCGTGGATCGACCCCGCGGCACCGGCCCCGGCCGGGCCCCTGCCGGCAGCGGTCCTGCGCGCCCTCGTCGACCGGCTCGAGTCGCTGTGACCTGAACCCGCCGGGGCCGGCGCCCCACAGACCCGGCCCCGGGCCCACCACCCACCGCATCGTTTCCACAGGAGAGCCATGCCCGCCCCGTCCAGCCCTGCCGACACCACCGCAGCCACCGCCCCCGCCGGTCCCGGTCACCGGGAAACCGACCCCGGAGCCGCCCCGGAAGCCGCCCCGGAAGCCGCCCCGGGGGCCGTCCCCGTGCTCACCCCGCAGAAGGCCGGGGAGCTCGCCCGCGCCGTGGTCGCGGAGATCGAACGGGCCGTCGTCGGCAAGCCCGAGGCGCTGCGCCTGGTCATGCTCGGCGCCCTGGCCGGCGGGCACGTCCTGATCGAGGACCTGCCCGGACTCGGCAAGACCCTGCTGGCCCGCTCCTTCGCGACCGCCCTCGGCCTCGACTTCCGCCGGATCCAGTTCACCCCCGACCTGCTGCCCTCGGACGTCACCGGCGCCCCGTTCTACGAGCGCGGCACCGGCGAGATGGTGTTCCGGCCCGGCCCGCTGTTCACCCGGCTGCTGCTCGCCGACGAGATCAACCGGACCCCGCCCAAGACCCAGGCCGCCCTGCTGGAGGCGATGGCCGAGGGCCAGGTCTCCGTCGACGGCGTCACCCGCCGCCTGCCGGACCCGTTCCTGGTCATCGCCACCGCCAACCCGATCGAGTACGAAGGCACATACGCCCTGCCCGAGGCCCAGCTCGACCGCTTCCTGCTGCGCGTGCGGATGGGCTACCTCTCCCCCGCCACCGAGGCGGCGATGCTGCGCGCCAGGATCGACCGGGCGGCCCCCGAACCGGTGCTGGAGACCGTCGTCGGACCGGCCGAACTCCTCGCCATGCGGGCCGCGGTGGAGCGGGTCGAGGTCGACGACGACCTGGTCGAGTACGTGATCGCCCTCGTCGACGCCACCCGCAAGGACCAGCAGATCCAGGTCGGCGCCTCGCCCCGCGGCGGCCTCGCGCTGATCCAACTGGCCCGCGCCCGCGCCATGCTGGAGGGCCGCGACTACCTCACCCCGGAGGACGTCAAAGCGCTCGCCGTCCCCGCCCTGGCCCACCGCATCACGCTCAAGCCGGAACTGTGGGTGCGTCAGATCGAGGCGGACGACGTGGTGGCGCGCCTGGTCGGCTCCGTCCCGGCACCGCAGACCCTGCCCCGCGCGGTCACCCCGTGAACCCGGCCCGCCCCGGGAGCCCCGCCTCCGCAGCGCCCGCCGCAGCCGCCCCCGCCCCGGACCGCGCCACCCTGCGCGCCCAGGCGCTGGCCGCCGCCCGCAGCGCCCGGGCCCACGCCGCCGGCCTGCCCGACAGCCCGCCCCCGCCGCACTGGCGCGCCGGCGAGCAGACCCTGCGCCTGCTCACCGTCGCCACCGCCGCGGCCCTCGCCGCCCTGGCCACCGGCCACGCCTGGCTGCTCGCCCTGGCCGCCGCACCCGCCGTCCTGCTCGCCCTCGCCGCCCCCGGGCGCAGCCGCCCCACCCGGCTGTCCGCCGAGAGCACCACCCGGCCGGCGCGCTGCTTCGAGGGCGAGCCCGTCACCGTGCGGGTCGCCGTCCACCACGACGGGCGGATCGGTGCGCTGGAACCCGTCGTGGCCCTGGGCCCCGGCCTGTCCCTGGACGCCCTGACCGTCACCGCCACCGGCGTCGACCTGGTCCTGCGCGCCGACAGCTGGGGCCGGCGCCACCTGGGCGTCCTCGACCTCGACGTGCCCGACGCCGGCGGCCTGACCCGCCGTACCCTGCGCACCGACCTCGGCACCGTCGACGTCTTCCCCGTCCCCGGCGCCGCCCACCTGACCCCGATCCCGGTGCGCCTGCCCGAGCGGATCGGCGAGCACACCACCGCGCACGAGGGCGCCGGCGTCGAGGTCGTCGGCGTGCGCCCCCACGTGCCCGGCGAGCGGCAGCGGCGCATCCACTGGCCGTCCACCACCCGCCGCGACGCCGTCCAGATCAACCAGTTCGCCGCCGAACGCGCCGCCGACGCCGTCGTCCTGCTGGACACCCTCGCCGACTTCCACGACGCCACCACCGGGCTGCGCAGCCTCGACGAGACCCTGCGCGCCGCCACCGGCCTGACCCGCGCCTACCTGCGCCGCCACGACCGCATCGGCCTGGTCGCCGTCGGCGGACAGCTGCGCCGGCTCACCGCCGCCGGCGGGGACCGGCAGTTCTACCGGATGGTCGAGAGCGTGCTGGAGGTCCGTCAGGACCGCCCCCGGCACGGCACCCTCCCGCCCCTGCCGCTCGCGGCCCTGCCCGCCCACGCCCTCGTCTACGCCTTCACCCCGCTCGCCGACCAGCGCATCCTCGACGTCCTCGGCCAGGTCCGCGAACGCGGCAACCCGCTCGTCGTGGTGGAGATCCCGGTCGGCGAACCGGCGACGCACCCCGACGACGAGACCGACGCCCTCGCGCTGCGCCTGTGGCACGCCGAACGCGAGGCGATGCGCGCCACCCTGCGCGGCCGCGGCATCCCGGTGGTGCGCCACACCCCGGGCCGGACGCTGGACCTCGCCCTCGCGCCGCTGCTGCGCCGCCGGATCACGGGAGCGGCCCGGTGAACGAGCCCACCAGCAGGCCCACCGGCAGGCCCACCGGCAGGCCGGTGCACGGCCCGGCGGGCGGGCGGGCGCCGAAGCCGCCGGTGCGGCGCACGGTGGCCGCACCGGCCCCCCGCCCCCGCACCGGCCCGTCCACCGGGTGGAGCGGGTGGACCGACCGGGCCGCCTGGGCCCCGCGGCTCGAGTCCGCCGCGCTGCGCGGCGCCGGCACCGCCCTCGCCCTCGCCGCCGCCGGCACCGGGGAGGGCACGCTGACCGCCCGGTTCGGGCCGATCGGCGTCGCGGCCGTCGCCGTCGGCGCGCTCTGGGCGGCCGTGCCGGCCCCTGAGGGAGCGGCCGCCCACCCGGTGACCTGGCCGGCGCGCCTGACCGCCGCCCGCACCACCCTCCTGCCCACCGCGGCCGTCCTGTTCGCCGCCCTCGGCGAGCCGCCGCTGTGGCGGGCGCTCGCGGTGACCGTCCTGCTCATCGGCTACCTGCTGCTGCTCGACGCGCTCGGCCCCCGACGCCGCACCGTCCGCCCCTTCGCCGCGGTGGCCGCCGCCGGCGCCGCCCTGCTGGTCCTGCCGGTGGCCTTCGCCCCCACCGCGGCGGGCGAGTGGTCCCGGCCCCTCGCCCTGCTGGGCCTGGCCGCGGCGGCCTGCGGCGTGGCCGCGGCCCTGCGCCCCGACCGCACACCGGACCAGGACCCGGACACCGCGACGGGACCATGACGCACCGGCGGACCGGGGCCACGGCGGCCCGGCGGCCGGACGGCGGTGGCGCACCGTCACCCGGGTGACGGACGGTCACCGGGGAGGCGTCCCCGCCGGCCCGCGACCGCGCTGGCCGGCCCGGGAGGCGTTCCGGCGGTTCCGGGAGCGGCCCGTCACGCGGTCGGCGACGCCTGCTGCCGGTCGTAGTGCTCCTGGGCGGCGAGGAGCTCGTCCCCGTGCCGGCCGAACCACTGGATGAGTTCGGTCAGCGGCCCGGCCAGGCCGACGCCGAGTTCCGTCAGGGCGTAGGTGACCTGGGGCGGGACGGTGGGCGCGACCTCGCGGTCGACGAGCCCGGCCCGGACCAGGGCCTTGAGGTTCTGCGACAGCATCTTCTGGCTGATGCCGCCGACCCGTTGGTGCAGCTGCGCGAAGCGGTGCGGGCCGGCGACGAGGGCCGAGATGATCAGTGTCGCCCAGCGGCTCGTCGTCTGGTCCATGATCGGCCTGAGCGCGCACTTGTTGTCGAAGGTGTCGTGGGCCAGGAGTCGGGCGGCCGTCGCGACGTGCTGAGTTTCCATCACCTCACGAGCTTACAAAAAAGTAGGTACTTCCCTGCAGTAACCAGCTTTCCTACGGTGACTTCCGCAGGCACCAACGTTCGAGGAGTCACTGTGAGCAGCAACAACGCCCGTACGGCGATCGTCACCGGCGCGTCGAAGGGTCTCGGCGCGGGGATCGCCAAGACGCTGGCCCGGACCGGCGCCGCCGTCGTGGTGAACTACCGGGAGGACGCGGCGGGCGCCGAGCGGGTCGTCGCGGACATCACCGCCGGGGGCGGCCGGGCGATCGCGGTCCGGGCGGACGTGGCCCGCGGCGACGACGTGCGCGGCCTGTTCGACCGTGCGCGCGAGGAGTACGGGCCGGTCGACGTGCTCGTGAACAACGCGGCCGTGGCCGCCTTCGCCCCGCTGTCGGCCATCACCGAGGAGGAGTTCCAGCGCGAGCTGACCACGAACCTGCTGGGCACCATCCTCACCACGCAGGCCCTGGCCGCGCAGGACGACGTCGACGCCGCGTCGATCATCAACGTCTCGACGGCCGGCACCCTCACCCACCCGCCGTACGCCTCGCTCTACGTCGCGTCCAAGAGCGCCGTCAACGCGTTCACCGTCGTGGCGGCCAAGGAGCTGGGCCCGCGCGGCATCCGGGTCAACGCGATCATGCCCGGGCCGTCGGACACCGAGGGCACCAGGGCCATGGGGTTCCCCGGCTCCGCCCAGGAGGCGCAGGCGATCGCCGACACCCCGCTGGGCCGCACGGGCACCCCGGACGACTACGGCCCGCTGGTGGCCTTCCTGGCGTCCGACGACGCGCGCTGGATCACCGGGGACGTCATCCTCGCCTCCGGCGGCATGCGCTGACGCCCCGCCCGTCCGGCCACCGGCGCCGGTGCTACAGGCGGTCGAGGGCGGCGACGGCCTCGCTGGCGAGGGGGTGGTCCTCCGGGTCGTCGTCGGGGTCGTCGAGGACGGTGGCGTCGAAGGCGAGGTCGGCCGTGCGGACGGCGTCGGCGTAGGCCTCGGCGTCGTCGACCGGGTGCAGGGGGCGCGAGCGGCCCGGGCATCGTGGCACCCCGCACCGACAACGGGCCGGCCACCCGTCGTCCGGCCACCGCGGGGTGGTCGGCTCGGCGGGTGGCCGGCCCGGGGTGTCCGGCCCGGAGGTGGGCGGACGGCGGCTCAGGCGAGCAGGTCGGACTGCAGGGTGACGACCTGGCGGAAGGCCGCCGCGGGCACGCCGTCCGGGTTGGTCATGGTGATGACGGCCAGGACGTCGGAGGCGGAGAGGTAGGCGAGGCGGGCGGTCGGGGTGCCCTTGGCGCCGTTCACCGAGGTCTCCTTCGTCGACAGGTCGATGCCCGGGACGGCGTCCCAGCCCTCGCGGGCGGCGACCCGCACGCCGGGCAGGGCCTTGGGCAGGCTGTCCGAACGCAGCGAGGAGAAGACGTCCCAGGACTCGGCGGAGGAGCCGAAGCGCAGCAGCCGGATCTGGGTGCGGGTGCCGTCCGAGGCCGTCCACTCGCGGACGGTGGCCGCGCGGCAGGCGTCCTGCACGAGCAGGGCGCGCAGCGCGGCGGGGTTCTGCTGCTCGGCGAGGACGGCGTCGCAGGGCACCCAGTCGGCGGGCGCCGGGCCCGTCGCGGAGGGGGCGGGGGACGCCGTCGCGCTCGCCGCGGGGCTCGCCGGGGCGGAGGCACTGGCGGAGGCGCTCGCGGACGGGCCGGCGGAGGGCGGCGCGCTCGGGGCGGGGAAGGTCGGGGCGGTCAGCGGGCCGCCGGCCTCCTTGGGGGTGGGCAGCAGCAGGTGGCGCAGGTCCGCCTGGTGCAGGCCCTTGCCCTTCGGGTCCGGTGCGCTCTTGCCGGCGGGCAGGGGCGGCAGCGCCAGCGGCGGGAAGGTGTAGCGGCCGTCGCTCGCGGTGGCCAGGCCGGGGATGTCGGTGCGCTCCGGTGCGGTGACGGCCAGGGCGGCGCCGGTGCCGGCGAGGGCGAACACCAGGGTGGCGGTGCTCCAGCGCAGCGCGGCCCGGCGGCGGCGGGTGCGCCGGGCGAGGCGGGCCTCGCGCTCCTCGGGCGTCTCGGGGGCCGCGGGGGCCGCGGGGGCCGCGGGGGCCTGCGGGGCGGTGCCGATGACCTCGGAGGTGCCGAGGGGAGCGAGGGCCGGGGCCGCGGGCGGGGCCGGCGGGGGCGGCGGCAGCTCGGACGGCGGCTGGGGCGACGGCTGCGGCGGGGTGGCGTGGTCGGTCATGCGGACGCTCCCGGGCTGGCGAGACGGTCGAGCTGCATCGTGAAGAGGGCGACGATCTTGTCCTTGGGCAGCGGTGCCACGCCCTCGGCGTTCATCACCACCAGGAGGTCGCCCTCGGCGGCCGAGCACTCCAGGTAGTCGATCGGCGCGGACGGCGGGGCCGGCATCAGGTAGCAGTGCGCCTCGGGGTGTCCCGGGACCTCCGGGCCGATCCGGAACAGGCCGGTGTCGCCGGTGAAGACCGCGGTGTACTCGTTGAGCTTCTGCACCTCCTGCTGGTTGAACTGGCGCAGCTTCAGGCCGATGACCAGGTCGTCGCCGCTGGTGCGGTAGGTGCGCACGCCGGTGGCCTTGACGTGCAGGCCGTCCCAGTAGGAGCGGAGCTTGTCGCGCTTGTCCTTGGGGATCTGCTGGAGTTCGGCGTCCAGCTCGTCGGAGAGCTGCTCGGCGCCGAGCTCGGTGTCGTTGCCGTAGCCGCCCTGGTCGGGGCCCAGCTCGTAGCCGGCCGGGACGGGCAGCAGCAGGTCGCGCAGCGAACCGAAGTGGTTGCCGTTGGACTTGGCGCCGAACGGGGTCGCGGTGGGGCTGGGGGCGGCGGGCGCGGCGGACGGCCCGGCGGCGACGGCCGGGGCCGGGTCGTCGTACTGGGTCTTGATGATGCCGATGCCGATGGCCACGCCGGCCAGGGCCGCCGCGGCGGTCGCGGCGCCCGCGCGCAGCAGGCGGCGGGAGGCGGGGCGGGCGGCGGCCGGGTGCTGCTCGGCCGCGGGCTCGACGGCGGGCTCGGCGGCGGGCGCGGCGGCCGGGGCCTGCTCGGGGTGCTCGGCCCCGGTCACGGTGTTCTCGGTCATGCCAGTCGCTCCCACTGCTGCTTGGCGAGGTCCTTCACGACGTCGGGGTTCACCGGCTTGGTGCCGAAGACCTCGACCGACATCAGCACCGTGCCGCGCTGGGCGACGGCGACGCCGTAGTAGTACTGGTCGGTGGTCTCGGCCCAGCGGCTGGGCTGGTCCTCCACCTTGTAACCGCCGTTGGCGCCGTCGGCGAACGACAGGAGGTGGGAGAGGGAGGCGCGGAGCTTCGCCTCGCTCGCGTTCTCCGGCGCGTACTGGATCAGCGAGACCCGGTACTTGACGTCGTCCTTCTTCCAGTCGACCTCGGCCGCGCGCCGGAAGCCGCGCGAGTTGAGGTCCTTGAACTCGCGCACGGAGTTGCCGGCGCGCTCGGCGAGCTCGCCGACCGACACCCAGGACGGCTTGTCCGGGTAGTCGCCCCAGGGGCCGCTGCCCTGCGGGGCGCTCATCAGCAGCTTCAGCAGGTCACCGTCGATGGCCAGCGGCCGGGGCTGCTCGGCGGCGAAGGCGGTCGGGTCGACCACGACGGCCGGGTAGGACGGGCGGGCGACCTGCAGCGGCGGCAGCGGCGTGGGCGGGCGCTGCGCCTGCACGGCGTAGCCGACGCCGCCGCCGGCCAGGGTGCCCAGCACCAGGCCGCACACCGTCAGCAGGACGGGGCGGGGGCGGCGCGGGGCGCGGGGCGCCTGCTCGGGGGCGGGCGCTGCGAGGTCGGGGGCGAGCGGAGGCCCGGCCCAGGGCGATGCGGGCGGCGCGGGGGGCCCGGCCGGCGGTGCGGCGGGTGCGGCCGTCGGGGCGGCGGCGGGCGTCTCGGCGGACGGGGCGGCCCAGGGCGACGCTGCGGGCGTGGGGGGCCCGGCCGGCGGTGCGGCGGGCGCGGCCGGTGCGGGCGCGGCGCCGGGCGACGGCTCCGCGGGTTCGGTGGTCACGAGGTGGCTCCAGAGGAGGGAAAGAAGGGGGTGGCGTCAGGGGTGGACGGGCGGCGGCGCGGGCTCAGCCGCCGGCAAGCCACTCGCGCTGGCGCTTCATCAGGGTGTTCAGCAGACCCTTGTCGGGCGTTCCCTTGACCTCGACGTCGATCGTGTACTGGACGTCGCCCTGGCTGGAGATGCCGGTCATCGAGCCGGTGAACGCCTGCTGCCTGGGCTTCTTGACGTAGCCGTGGGCGTTCGGGTCGCCGTCGATGTCGATCGGGTCCTGCGACTTGACGGTGTATCCCTTGACGAACTCGGTGGCCATCGCGGTGGAGCTGAAGCGCAGCAGGGTGACCGTCACCTCGGCCTTGCCGTCGGCCGTGCGGTACATCCGGGAGGCGCCCTCCTTGTACCCGTACGAGCCGAGGATGTCCATGATGCCGTCCTGCTTGCCGAACAGGTCCGCGACGTCGTCGTTGGTCATGGTCATCCCGTCCGCGGGCCCGTAGGACTCGCCGCCGTCGGGGATGGGGAGCAGGAAGTAGCGCAGGTCGCCCTCGTGCTTGCCGCCGCTGACGGTGCCCTTGACGGTGCTGGCCGGCTTGGGCGTGGTCGGGACGGCGGTCGGCACCGGGACCGGCACCGCGGAGGGCGTCGGGCTCGCGCTCGCGGTCGGCGAGGCGCTCGCCGTGGCGGCGGCCGTGGCGGGCGGCGCGGCGGCGGCCGGGCGGGCGTCCGGCTTGCCGACGGCGACGGTCACCGCGGCGCTGGTCGCCGTGACGGCGAGCAGGCCGGCGGTGGCCAGCGCGACGCCGACGGCGCGCGGCAGGCGGCGGGCGGGCGCGGGCGCCGGCTCGACCGCGGGCAGCGGCTCGGCTGCGGCCGGCGGCTCGACGGGAACGACCGGTGCGGCCGACGGGGCCGGCTGAGCCGGTGCGGCCGACGGGGCCGGAACCGACGGCTCGGCGGCGGCGCTTTCGTTTTCGGGCGCGGACAAGGAACTCCCCCGGGGAAAAGTGGAATGGCGCGTGCGGGCCCTCGCGAGAACCACTCCCCCTGCCGAGGCTCTCCGGACCGCCCGTCACGCGGCTCAGCAGGAATTATGAGAGTTCGTTGACAACACTGCCAACAAAATGAATCGGCGCACTCCCCCCCAATGACCGATGAATCGGACACGCCGTGATCCAACCGCAATGGGCGCCCGCCGGGGCGGCTCCCCCGGCGGTTCCCAGCAGCGGTTCCTCAGCGGGGCGGGCGGGTCCGGCCGGTCTCCAGCTCCGCGGCCGCGGCGTCGAGGATGCCGCGGAAGACGTGGCCGATGACGGGCCCGGCGACCCGCCGCGCGAGCACCGGGCCGAGGACGGGGACGGGCAGCGCGAAGCCCGTCGTCCAGATCACCAGGGTGCCGCCGGGGACCTCCTGGAAGGTCATCCGGCCGGAGTCGTGCCGGGCCGGCGGGAAGCTGCGGTCGACGGTGTAGTCGAAGGCGTGCGGTGCGCGGTAGGCGGTGATCCGCTCCTCGAACCAGCCGATCAGCCAGGTGTGCAGGCGCACCGCGCCCACCCCGTAGGGCGCGCCCGCGCCGGGCCGGGCCAGCCGGGCCCGCAGCACGTACGGGGAGCGGGTGTAGTGGGTGGTGGTGGCGCACCAGTCGAACACCTCGGTGATCGGTGCCTCGATGACCCGTCGCACGGTCACGGTCTCCACGGTCACGGTCTCCACGGTGGCTTTCCCTTCCTCCGGTCCGTCGGCGCGGCAGGCGGCCGCGCCCCTCGTCACCGTGAGGACCGGACGGGGGGCGGGAACGTGACATCGGGGCCGGGCGGGCGGGTCGGCCGGTGACCGGTGCCGGGTCGGCGGGGCTGCGGGGCGGGTGCCCGTCAGGGTGCGGTGGCGTCCAGGAGGCGGGCGGCCGCGGTCAGGGTGGGGCCGAGCGGCCGGTCGAGGCGCACGGCGGCGAGCTCGTCGGCGCGGGTGGCGCCCTGGTTGACGATGGCGACGGGGATCCGCTCCCGGGCGGCGTGGCGCACGAAGCGCAGCCCCGACAGGACGCTGAGCGAGGAGCCGAGGACGATCAACGAGCTTGCGGCGCCGACCAGTTCGTAGCACTGCTCGACCCGGGGCGCCGGGACGCTCTCGCCGAAGAAGACCACGTCGGGTTTGAGGACTCCCCCGCACACCCGGCACGGCGCCACCCGGAAGGCGTCCACCGCCTCCTGCGGCAGGTGGGCGTCGCCGTCCGGGCGCAGCACGGCCCCGGCGGTGCGGAAGCCCGCGTTCAGCTCCTCCAGGCGCTGGTCGAGCTCCGCCCTGGCGGTGGTGTGCCGGCAGTCGAGGCAGACGACCCGGTCGAGCCGGCCGTGCAGTTCGACGGCCGCGCCGGTGCCGGCGGCGCGGTGCAGGCCGTCGACGTTCTGGGTGATGACCGCCGTGACGCGGCCGGTGCGGCGCAGGTGCTCCACGGCGTGGTGGCCGGCGTTGGGCCGGGCCCGGGCGATGGCCGGCCAGCCGGTGTGGCTGCGGGCCCAGTAGCGGCGGCGGGCGGCCTCGCCTGCGGTGAACTCCTGGTACGTCATCGGGGTGGCGGTGCGGCGGCGGCCGGTGGCGCCCCGGTAGTCGGGGATGCCCGACTCGGTGGACAGGCCGGCCCCGCTCAGGACCACCGCGCCGCGGTCGGCCAGCAGCCGCACCAGGGCCTCCAGGCCGGGCCCGTCGGGCCCGTCGGCGCGGTCTTCCTGTTCTGCCCGGCCGGCGTGGCCGGCGTGGCCGGTCCGGTCGGCGTGGTCGGTGTCGGGGGTTCCGGGCGTGCCCATGCTGTCGAGCGTAGTGCGCCGCCACGGCGTTCGGGGACCTGCTCGGGGGCCTGCTCGGAGCCCCGGCCGGGGTGCCGGTCCGCGCGGGGGCGGCGGGTCGCGGGGCGTGAGAGGCTCGGGCGCATGGAGCAGCGCGTACTGGGCCGGACGGGCCGGAGTGTGTCGGTGGTGGGTCTGGGCACCTGGCAGCTGGGGGCCGACTGGGGCGAGGTGCGGGAGGAGGACGCCCTCGCCGTGCTGGACGCCTCGGTGGCGGCCGGGGTCACCCTCTTCGACACCGCCGACGTCTACGGCGACGGGCGCAGCGAGCGGCTGATCGGCCGCTACCTGCGGGAGCGGCCGGACGCGGGGGTGTTCGTCGCCACCAAGTTCGGGCGCCGGGTGGAGCAGCGGCCGGAGCACTACCGGCTGGCGAACTTCCGGGACTGGGCGGACCGTTCGCGGGTCAATCTGGGGGTCGAGCGGCTGGACCTGGTGCAGCTGCACTGCCCGCCGACGCCGGTCTACTCCTCGGACGAGGTGTTCGACGCCCTGGACACGCTGGTCGCCGAGGAGCGGATCGCCGCGTACGGGGTCAGCGTGGAGACCTGCGCGGAGGCGCTGACCGCGATCGCCCGTCCGGGGGTGGCGAGCGTGCAGATCATCCTGAACGCGTTCCGGCTCAAGCCGCTGGAGGAGGTGCTGCCGGCGGCCGCGGCGGCGGGGGTGGGGATCCTGGCGCGGGTGCCGCTGGCGTCGGGGCTGCTGTCGGGCCGCTACACCGAGCGGACGGTGTTCGCCCCGGACGACCACCGCACCTACAACCGTCACGGCGAGTCCTTCGACCAGGGCGAGACCTTCTCCGGGGTGGACTTCGCGACGGGTGTGGCGGCGGCGGCCGACTTCGCGGCGCTGGCGCCCGAGGGGGCGAGCCCGGCGCAGACGGCGCTGCGCTGGGTCGTCCAGCAGCCGGGCGTCACGTCGGTGATCCCCGGGGCCCGCAACGTGGCGCAGGCGGGGGCGAACGCGGCGGCGGCCGAGCTGGCGCCGCTGCCGCAGGACGTGCTGGAGGCCGTGCGGGGGCTGTACGACCGGCGGATCCGGGCGCAGGTGCACGACCGCTGGTGATCGGGCCGCCCCGCGCCCGCCGGGCCGCCCGGCGGGCGCGGGGTGGACGCGGGGCGGGTGGGTCGTCGGGTGGTCCGTGGGTGTGACGATGTCGCGGATCGGTCACCGGTCGGGAGCGGAAGCCGGTCGCGGGGTGGGTCGGCGCCGGTGGGCGGGAAGAGGACGGGAGAGGGGTCCGTAGGGGGGAGGGGTCGGGGGTGGGGCGGGAGGCTTCCGGCCGCTGGAGCGCGTTCCAGCGGCTGTGCGCGGCGGGGGTGGTGGCGGCCGTGGCGGTGCTGGGGGTGGCGGCCGCGCCGGTGGTGTGGGCGGAGTCGCAGGACGCGCCGGGCGACCGGCGGGGGTGGCTGGTGGTCTGCGGCGTGGCCCTGCTGGCGGGCGTCGCCGCCTCGGTGCCGCTGGGCCGCCGGGTCACGGCGGCCGACTACGCGGCCTCCGTCGTGGGGGTGGTGCTGTTGCTGGCGGTGGCCCTGGGCACCGTGTTCGCGGCCGCCCAGGCCACCCACGCGATCGGGCTGCGGCTGCACGAGCCGCGCGCGGTGGCGGCCACCGTGACCGACTGCCGCACCACCGGCCGGGAGCTGGACGACCAGGGGCGGGGCCACGACGTGTACGGCTGCACGTACCACTGGAGCGTCGACGACCGGGAGTCCAGCGAACGGCGGCCGACCCACGAGCTCCTCCCGGACGGCCACCGCACCCGGGTCTGGGTCGACGGCGACCGGATGATCACCGAGAAGCCGGGCCTGCTGGCGATCCCGTTCTGGGTCGTCCTGACCCTGGCCGGCCTCCTCGGCACCCTCGCCTTCGCCGCCAACCTGGCCGCCCGCGTCCGCGACCTGGGCCTGCTGTCGCCGCCGTAGGGGTGGGGTCTGGCAGCATCCTGGGGGTGGAGATCGGGGTGGGGCCGGAGTTGGTGGTGGGGGACGGGTACGCGGTGTACCGGGGGCCGTTGGCGGACAGTGTGTTCCACCGGCATGCCGCGTTCCAGGTGGCCGTGGCGGTGGGCGGGGGCCCGGTGAGCGTGACGGACGGGGCCGGGGTGCGGCACCGGGGGGACGCGGTGGTGGTGGCGCCGATGGTGCGGCACCGGATGGCGCCGTCCCGGTCGGTGCTGGTGTTCTTCGTGGATCCGCACTGTGCGTTCGCGGACCGGCTGCGGGCGGGGTGCGGGGCGGGTGTGACGGTGGCGCCGCGGTGGCGGGGGCTGACGGAGGCGGATCTGCGGGCGGCCGGGGCGCTGCCGTCGGCCGAGGTGGATCCGCGGCTGTGGGCGGCGATGCAGGCGCTGGCGGACGACCGGGTGCCGCTGTCGGGGCTGGCCGCCCTGGTCGGGTTGTCGCCGCAGCGTCTGCGGGCCCTGGCGCAGCGGCAGTTGGGGCTGCCGCTGGCGCGGTGGCGGATCTGGCGGCGGCTGGCGCGGGCGGTCGGGGTGCTGGGTGGGGGCGGGACGCTGGCGGAGGCGGCGCTGGCGGGCGGTTTCGCGGATCAGGCGCATTTCGGGCGCCGGATGCGGGAGATGACGGGGTTGACGCCGTCGGAGGTGCTGCCGGCGCTGCGCGGGCCGGGTGCGGGCGCCGGAACGGGGGCGCGGGGCGCGGCCGTTCCGGCGCCGCGTCGGGTGCGGCGGGCGCGCCCGGCGGGTCAGGCGGGTCAGGCGCGGCGGGCGACGTAGACGGAGAGCGAGCCGGTGACGGTCGGGACGGTCTCGGCCTCGCGCACGCCCCGGAAGCCCGCGTCGGCGATCAGGCGGGGCAGGATGCCGTCGGCGTTGGGCTGGGTGTCCTCCTTGCCGTCGGCGAGTTGGACGATGCGGAAGGCCAGGCGCATGGCCGTGGTGCGCTGGCGGCCGTAGTCGGCGATGACCAGCTTGCCGCCGGGGCGCAGCACGGTGTGCATGGCGGCGAGGACGGCCCGTTTCATCGGGACGGGGCACTGGTGGAGGACGAGGCTGGAGACGGCGGTGTCGGCCGTTGCGGGGCCGACGATGTCGGCGAGGTCGTCGCCCATGCCGGTGTGCCAGGTCGGTGCGGCGCCTACGGCGGCGGCCTTGCGGCGGGCGAGGTCGAGGGCTGCGGGGTCGGGGTCGACGCCGATGACGCGGGCCTGCGGTTCGACGCGGACGAGGAGGGCGGCCAGGGAGCCGGTGCCGCAGCCGACGTCGACGATGACGTCGTCGGGGCGCGGGGCGATGTGCATGGCGAGGAGGCTGCGCCAGAGCCGTTCGCGGGTGAGGGAGACGATCGGGTCGTAGAGGCGCAGGGGGGCGAGGCGGCCGGCGGCGGGGGTGTAGGCGGGCTGGGCGGGCTGGGTCATGCGGGCAGTGTCGGGTGGGCGCGGGGGTGGCGTCTTGTACGAATCGCTCGTGCTGCGGGGCGGGTTGGGGGATTCCGGGGTTGCGTCGTCCGCCGTCCGCCGTCCGTCACCCCCCAACCATAAGCAGTCAATCGACATATGACGGAGAGTGTCTTATCGTGGGCGTCGGTGGGGCCGCCGCAGCGGTGTGCCGCCGCCTTCCGCTTCCGACCCCGCGAGAGGACCGCCCGTGCTCCGTCGTACCCGCACGCCGCACGCGTTCGGCGTCGCCACCGCCGCCGCCGTGGTGCTGGCGCTGGCCGCGCCGCCCGCCCTGGCGCTGCCCGCCGACGCCGCCCCCGATCCGGTGCCCGCCCTGGTGGCCGGCCAGGACACCGCCGCCCCGCAGCTGGTCACCGGCCTGTCCGAGCCGGCCGCCGGCGCCCCGGCCGACGCCGCCCGCGCCCACCTGGCGGCCCACCCCGACCGCTACCGGGTCGACCCCGGGGAGCTGGTGGAGGCCGGCTCCGAGCGCGACGCGGACGGCCGGCGCACCGTCAGGTTCGAGCAGCGCCACGGCGGGATACCGGTGTTCGGCGCGCAGTACCTGGTGCACCTGACCGGCGAGGGCGCCGCGCAGCGGGTCGAGTCGGTCGGCGGGAAGTACTTCACCGGCCTGAGCGCCCCGACCTCCGCCACCGTCCCGGACGCCGCCCTGCGGGAGCTGGCGCTCGGCGCGGTGCAGGACGCGCGGGCCCGGGCGGGCGCCACCGCCGAGGACCGGGGGGCGGTCGTGCTGCCCGGCGGCGCCGGCCGGCTGGCCCGGCACTTCACCGTGCGCACCACCGACCCGGCCGGCGGCGACCGGGCGGCCCGTGAGGTGTACGTGGACGCCGTCGCCGGGGTGGTCGCCCTCGCCTACGACGCCCGCACCCCCTCCCCCGCCGGGGACGCCGCCCCCTCCCCCGGCGGCGACCCGCAGCCCGCCACCGGGACCGCCCCGGACGTCCACGGCAACTCCGTCAAGGTGAACGCGGTCCGCCTGCCGGACGGCGGCTACCGGCTCACCGACCTCACCCGGCACTCCGTCATCACCACCTACGACGCGGCCGGGCGGGACGCGGACGACTTCGTGGGCGCCCTGCCCGCCGACGCCGTCCCGGCGGCCTCCCCCGGGCCGGACTTCCCCGCCGCCACCGGCACCAGCGGCGCCACCGACGCCCACCTGGGCGCCGGCGCCGTGTACGACTTCTACCGCGACCGGCTGGGCCGCGACGGCCTGGACGGCAAGGGCGGCCCGATCGTCTCCGTGGTCAACGTGACCAGCGGCGGCAAGCCGTACGCCAACGCCTACTGGGACGGGACCAAGATGGTCTACGGCTCGGGCGGCGGGGCGTACTTCCCGTTCTCGGCGGCGCTCGACATCACCGGGCACGAGATGACCCACGGCGTCGTCGCGCACACCGCCAACCTGACCTACCTCGGCCAGTCCGGCGCGATGGACGAGGCCCTCGCCGACTACTTCGGCAACGCCATCCAGGTGACCGCCCGCGGCCTGTCCATGAACGACCCGAAGGCGGCGCTGCTCGGCGAGGACAAGTGCCGCACCGGCACCCCGCAGGCCTGCGCGGACCGCCACCTGGACGACCACCGCACCACCGTCGCCGACTACCTCGGTGCCACGGGCGCGCTCGACAACGGCGGGGTGCACCTCAACTCCCCCGTCTTCGCCGGCGCCCTGTGGGACATCCGGCGCACCCTCGACCCGCTCACCGCCGACCGGGTCGTCTACCGGGCGCTCGCCGACTACCTCACCCCGCTCGACGACTTCGTCGACGGACGTGACGCGGTGCTCGCCGCCGGCCGCTCGCTCGGCCTCAGCCGCGCCCAACTGCGCACGGTGGCCGCCGCGTTCGATGCGCACGGGATCAAGGCCGGCTGGCAGCACCGGATCGGCACGGACAGCCGCACGCTGCTGCCCGACGTCTCCGGCTCGATGAGCCTGCCCGCCGCCGCCGACGGGCACTGGGTGGCGATGGGCCCCATCTCCGGCCGGACCGACCGGAACGCCCTGTACACCGGCCCGACCACCGGCCGCACCGCCCCCGTCCGGCTCAGCCCGGACGACGGCCGCTACCACAGCTACGCCGCCACCGACGGCGCCGGCGCCGTCTGGATCGCGGTCGGCACCGACGCCCGGGGCTGGGGCCAGGAGGTGCTGACCGCACCGCTGACCGGCGCCGGCCCGGTGCGCAGCCTGTTCCACTCGGCCACCCAGCAGCCCAGCGGGGTGCAGGTCTCCGGCCGCGACGTCGCCTTCCTGGTGCGCGACGCCGGGCGCACCGGCGTCCGGCTGTCCCACGACGGGGCCCCGGCCGTCGAGATCCCGCTGCCCGAGGGCCACGGCGCGTCGGACCTGACCCTGCGGGACGGCCTCCTCGGCTGGACGGAGTCCTGGCACGAGGGTGAGCAGCAGGTCACCGCGCCGACCGTCTACTCGATCGCCGCCGGCCGGGTCACCGCGCAGTACACCGCGCACGCCGGCGCCGGCGCCCGGCCGAGCGAGGCCTACGGCACCCGGCTGGCCGGCGGGCGGCTGCTGTGGGTGGACATCCCGCGCGAGGACGCCGGTGCGCACGGCTCGATCCGCTCCGGCGCCCTGGACGGCTCGGGCACCAGCGAGGTGCTGTCCGGTGACGCGCCGAACGCCCCCACGCGCGGCTCCCTCATCACCGCCTCCGACCAGGCCGTCACCTACCGGGCCGTCCCGCACTCGCTGCTGGGCCCCGCCCCGGCCGGCGGCTGGACCAACGCCGCGCTGCCCAAGCTGTGGCAGGTCCCGCTCGCCGGCGGCGCCCCGCAGCGCGTCTCCTGCGACCGAGGCGACCAGGACCAGCCCGCGGCCGACCAGGGCACCCGGGTGGTCTGGCTGGACGCCACCGGCGGCGGCCCCGACCTGGTGGTCCGCGACCGCCCGGCGGTCACCTGCTGACCACCTGCTGACCACCGCTCATCTGCTGACGACCACCTGAAACCCTGCCCCGCCCCGCCCCCGTCCCCCCGGGGCGGGGCAGGACGGCCCGGTGCGGACCGGCTCACAGCCAGCCGCGCCGGGCCGCCTGCACGCCCGCCTGGAAGCGGGTGGTGGCGCCCAGCTGGGCCAGCAGCGCGGAGACCCGGCGCACCACCGTGCGCCGGCCCAGGCCCAGCCGGCGGGCGATGGCGTCGTCGGTGGCGCCGCTGGCCATCAGGGTGAGGATGCGGCGGTCCCGGTCGTCGATCTGCAGGCCGACGCCGTCCACCGTGGCCGGGACGGCCAGGCGCCACAGCGTCTCGAACACCGCGGCCAGCGCCCGCAGCAGGGCGGAGGGGCGGATCAGCAGGGACACCACGCCCGGGCGCCCGTCGGCGGGCAGCGTGACGATCGCGAGGTCGTCGTCGCCCAGGGCCAGTTTGAGCGGCGGATCGTCCAGCGTGCGGGCCTGCTCCCCCGCCTCGATCATGCGCGCCATGTTGGGGCCGGCGACCGGGTCGTCGAAGGCGCAGCCGTGGTAGATCGAGCGGTAGGCCACGCCTGCGGCCATCCGCTGGCGCTGCAGCACCTCCTGGTCGAGGTAGAAGGCCGTACTGCCGGAGTACGGCGGCACGTCGATCACCCGTATCTGGTGGCGGGCGGCCAGTTGCAGCCGCCGGCTGGCCGCCAGCACCTGGGCGCGGTCCTCGACCACCTCCAGGGCGCCGTAGGTGCCGGCGTCGCGCCGGGCGAAGCGGTAGAGGCGTTCCAGTTCGGCGCCGGCCCGGCGGGCGGTGGCCTGGCGCAGGGCGTCGCTCTGCAGCACCGCCTCGACGATCCGGCCGGGCGGCAGCGCCTCCCAGCCGTGGTCGTGGTCCCTGCCGACGTCACGCCCCCGGCCGGAGTCGTGGCCATCGGCGGTGGCGGAGTGGCCACCGGCGGCGGAGCGGTCGGCGGCGGCGGAGCGGTCGGCGGCGGCGGAGCGGTCGGCGGCGGAGCGGTCGAAGGCCACCACGACGCCCTCCTCGGCGAGCCCCCTGAGCACGGCCAGGACGGCGCCCTCCTCCAGGCCCGCCCTGGCCGCCAGTTCCGCGGCCCGTGCCTGCGGATGGCCGACCAGGCAGCGGTAGACCCGGCCGCGTTCGGATTCGGGATCGAGCACGTCGTGCACGAGACCCCCCGTGTTTCGTCGTGTGCGGAGCGTACGGACCGCCGGAGGCTACCCGCGCCGGTGGCGCACATGCGCCAGTGGCCCAACTGGGCCGCCGGGCGCTCTGGCGTCCGGCGAGACGATCTCGCCAGAGTTGTCGGTGTCCAGACATGTGCGGGAGCGGCAGCGGCGACGGCAGCGGCGGCACTCGCGGCGCAGCACCCCCCAGCCAAGGACGGCCCATGACCCCTGCCCGGCCCCCGTTCCCCCTGCCCGGACGCACCCGGCCGAAGTCCACCGCCTCCAGCACCTCGGCCGGAGGCGGCCCGCACCGGCGCGCCCGTGCGGCGCTCACCGCCCTGGCCGCCTGCCTGCTCCTGCTGCTGCCGGCCGCACCCGCCGCCCTCGCCGCGCCCGACGCCCCGCCGCCGCTGCACGACGGCTTCGGGCTCACCCAGGTCGGCACCGCCACCGGCAGCGCCACCAACTTCGTGATCACCGTGACCACCCCCCAGGTCGCCGGGCAGCACACCGTCCGGATCCTGCTGCCCGCCGGCTACGCGGCCGAGCCGACCAGGCGCTACCCCGTCCTGTACTTCCTGCACGGCGCCTCGGACAACCCGAGCGACCCGGCCCTGGCCTACCCGGCCCTCACCGCGGCCAGGTCGATGATCACCGTCATCCCGGACGGCGGGCTGCGCGGCTGGTACACCGACTGGCTCGACCAGAACACCGCCGCCGGGGCGCAGAACTGGGAGACCTTCCACCTGAACCAGGTCGTCCCGTTCGTCGACGCCAACCTGCGCACCCTCACCGGGCGCGGCAGCCGGGCCGTCGGCGGCCTGTCGATGGGCGGCTTCGGCGCCCTGCACTACGCCCAGGACCGCCCCGACCTGTTCGGCCAGGTCCTCACCATGTCCGGCGCCAACGACCTGTCCGTCGACGAGATGATCATCCGCGGCGCCGTGGTCGCCACCCTCACCAACGCCGGCACCGTGCTGTGCGGCCCCAGCGACGGCCGGCCCTGCGGCCTCGACTTCGGCCCCACCGTGTCCAGCGACGCCGTCTTCGGCTCCCCCTACCCGGTGTTCAACGCCGACTGGCGCTGGAACGCCGCCGACCCGGTCTCCCGGCTGGGCCTGCTCGCCGACACCGGCATCGCCGTCTACACCGGCAACGGCAACGGCAACGCCGGCGACATGGAGTTCTGGGCCGAGGGCACCGCCAAGCGCCTCAAGGACCGCCTGGACGCCCTGCGGCTGCCCCACCACTACGTCGACTACGGCAACGGCGCCGCCTGGGGCCCCGCCTGCAACGGCGGCCACAGCCCCGGCTGCTGGGCGCAGGACCTCGTGGACTACGTCCCGCGCCTGGAGGCGGCCTTCGCCGCAGCCGCCTGACCTGCAGGCCTCCCGGCCCGCAGGCCCGACCTGCCGCCCCTCTCCCCGGCCTCCGGCGACACCCCGGTCACACCCCGGGCCGCACCCCGTGCGGATCCCGCAGGCCCCCGACACGACCCACCCCGACGAAAGGACCCCGCCCCCGTGCCCTCCACCGCGACCCCGAGCCGCCCGGCCGCCCGGCTGCGCCTGCTCGCCGCCCTCCTGGTGGCCTGCTGCGCCGCCCTGGGCCTGACGGCCGCCCCGTTCGCGACCGCCCGGGCCGCCGCCGCCCCGGCCGCGGCCTGCAGCTCACCCCAGCAGTGCCTGACCATCAAGTCCCTGAGCAACGGGCGCCAGCTCGACGTCCAGAACGGCAACACCGGCGACGGCGCCTACGTCGTCACCAACTCCGCGCCCGGCTACCACCAGTCCTGGCGGCTGAGCGTCGACCCGTCCGACTACTCCTTCACCATCGTCAACAACGACACCGGCAAGTGCATCGACCTGGCCTTCTTCACCCCCGCCCTGCGCCAGCAGACCTGCGCCGGACAGGCCAGCCAGCGCTGGTTCCTGCAGCCCGTCGCCGGCTCCGCCGACGCGTTCATGATCCGCCACCAGGGCGACAACACCTGCCTGGACCTGCTGCTCGGCGCCCAGTACGACGACGCCTGGACCGACCAGTACACCTGCAACGGCACCGTCAACCAGCAGTGGTCCACCGGCTTCCCCGCGGCCGCCCGCAGCCTCGCCCTGGACCACGCCGCCAAGCAGTGCCAGAAGGACCCGGGCTCCTGCTCCTGGGCTCTGAAGAGCGAGGCCCCCGCCGCGCCGCTGCCCAGGATCTGCGTCTCCTCCGTCTGGTTCAACAACACCAGCAGCGCCGCCCAGCAGAACTTCGCCGTCACCAGCATGAGCGGCTGGTCCAGCAGCATCGGCGGCCAGATCGGGTCGGAGATCGGCGGCACGGCCGGGGAGGTGTTCAAGGCGGCGGTCACCACCAGCGTCAACTACACCAACGTGTGGCAGGGCTCGACCACCGTCAACAACAGCGTCACCGTCAACGTCCCGCCGCAGCAGTACGGTTGGGTCACCCTGGCCGAACTCGCCCGCAAGGTCACCGGCACCTGGACCTTCGACGCCCGCGGCATCCCGTGGACCGCCGAGGACACCATCACCATCCCGCTCACCTCCGACCCCAGCGGCGGCGCCACCCTCTACATCGCCAACACCAGCCCCACCTTCACCACCTGCGCCTGACGCCCCGGCTCCACCCGCTCCACCCCAGCCGCCGCCCGGCCCCGCCGGGCGGCGGCTGACAATTGTCACCGTCCGGCGGTGCACCTGCACACTGCCGGGCGGAGCCCGGGCCCGGCCACGATGGGGGCATGACCTCCACCGACCCGAGCCACCCCGACACCGTCCGGGCACTGCGCGACGTCAGGCGACTCGTACTCGCCTACCTGGGCCTCAGCGTGGCCACCCTGGTGGCCGCCCTCGCCCTCCGTGACCACCACGACGCGGTGAACTCCGCGGTGTGGATCCGCGGCACCGCGGCCGCCGCCAGCGCCGCGTTCGCCCTCGCGCTCACCGGGCGGGCCGCCCGCGGATCGCACCGTGCCTACCGCCGGCTGCGGATCGTCTCGGCCGTCCTGGTCGCCGCGGTCGTCGCCATCATCGCCGCACCCGGGACCTTCCCCGTCTGGATGAAGGTCGAGCAGGGGCTCTGCGGACTGGCGCTGCTGGGTGTCGCCGTCCTCGTCAACGGGCGCCGGCTGCGTACCCTGTTCCGCACGGTCTGACGCGACGTGAGGCGGGTTCGGGTGGACGGGTCCGGACGGACGACCCGGCGGGGGCGGCAGGACGGGCAGCAGCCGCCCCCGCCGCCGTCCCCGCAACGCTGGGCGCAGGGCTGGCGGCGCACGCTGCTGGGCACCGGGATGCTGGTCTACCCCGCCCTGACCGCCATGGCCGTCGGCTCCACCGTGTCCGGCGCCGCCGCGGCCGCCGGGTACGCCGTGGTCACCGCGTTCGGCCTGTGCTACCTGGCCACCGCCCGGGCGATGGTGCGCGGCCACCGGCGCCGGGCGGCCCGGCTGCTGGCCGTGCAGGGCGCACTGTTCCTGGCCGCGCTGCCGTTCGCCCACGAGGACGCGTTCTTCCTCGCCACCGTCGGGGTCTCCTTCGCCGTGGTGCTGTGGCCCCGCCGCGCCGCCCCGGTGGTGACCGCCGGCACGCTGGCCGCCCTGCTGGTGCCGTGGGCGGTGACCCCCTGGCACACCGGCCCCGGCGGGTTCCAGGCCCTGGCACTGCTGTTCAACGCGCTGACGGTGGGGGCCTTCGCCGAGATCGCCAGCACCAACCGGGCCCTGGTCGCGGCCCGGGCCGAGGTCGCCCGCCTCGCCTCGGAGGCCGAACGCGACCGGATCGCCCGCGACCTGCACGACCTGCTCGGGCACTCCCTCACCGCGATCACCGTCAAGTCCCGCCTGGCGCAGCGCCTGGCCGACCGGGACGCCGACCGGGCGCAGGCGGAGATGGCCGCCGTGGAGGAGCTGTCCCGGCAGGCGCTGACGGACGTGCGGGCGGCCGTCTCCGGCTTCCGCGAGGTGACACTGGCCGGCGAACTGGCGCGCGGACGCGAGCTGTTGCGGGCCGCCGGGGTGGTGGCCGACCTGCCGTCGGCGGCCGAGGCGGTGGCCCCCGCGGAGCGGGAGCTGTTCGGCTGGGTGGTGCGGGAGGGGCTGACCAACGTGGTCCGGCACGCCCGGGCCGGGCGCTGCACGGTGCTGCTCACCGCCTCCTCGGTGGAGATCCGCGACGACGGCAGCGGCTACCGCGGCCACGGCGGGTCCGGTGGCCACGGCGGGTCCGGTGGTTCCGGCGTCGACAGCGGCGGCGGGCGGGGGCTGGCCGGGCTGCGCGAACGGGTCGCGGCGGCCGGCGGTACCGTCGAGGCCGGGCCGCTGGGCCCGCGCGGGTGGCGGCTGCTGGTCACCGTCCCGCCGGGTGCCCACCGGGGGCGCCCGCCGGCCGGGGAAGGGACGACATGACGATCCGTCTGCTGCTCGCCGAGGACCAGGAGTTGGTGCGCACCGCGCTGTGCGCGCTGCTCGACCTGGAGGACGGCTTCGAGGTGGTCGCCGCCGTCGGCCGCGGCGACCAGGTGGTGGGCGCGGCCCGCGAGCACCGCCCCGACGTGGCGCTGCTGGACATCGAGATGCCCGGGCTGGACGGCCTGGCGGCGGCCGCGGTGCTGGCCGAGCAGGTGCCCGGCTGCCGGGTGGTCGTCCTCACCACCTTCGGGCGCGCCGGCTACCTGCGCCGGGCCATGGAGGCCGGGGCGCTGGGCTTCGTGGTCAAGGACGCCCCGGCCGAGGTGCTGGCCGACGCGATCCGCCGGGTCGCGGCGGGCGAGCGGGTGGTGGACCCGGAGCTGGCCGCCGCGACCCTCGCGGCCGGCGCCTCCCCGCTCACCGCCCGCGAGCGCGACGTGCTCAACGCCTCCCGCGCCGGCGCCGGGGTCGCCGAGATCGCCGCCCGCCTCCACCTGTCGGAGGGGACGGTGCGCAACTACTTCTCCTCGGCCATCGCCAAGACCACCTCCCGCAACCGCACCGAGGCCCTGCGGATCGCCGACGAACGCGGCTGGCTCTGACCCCACCCCGGTCCCGGGGGCTGCCGTGGCGGGCCCGGGGCGGGGGTCAGAGGCGCTCGATGGTGACCTTGGTGATGACGACGTCCTCGACGGGGCGCTCGTCGGCGGTGGGGGTGGCGGCGATGGCGTCGACGACGGCCTTGGAGGCGGCGTCGGCGACCTGGCCGAAGATAGTGTGGCGGCGGTTGAGGTGGGCGGGGGTGCCCACCGTGATGAAGAACTGGGAGCCGTTGGTGCCCGGGCCGGCGTTGGCCATCGCGAGCAGGTAGGGCTTGGTGAAGTGCAGTTCGGGGTGGAACTCGTCGGCGAAGGCGTAGCCGGGGCCCCCGGTGCCGGTGCCGGTGGGGTCGCCGCCCTGGATCATGAACCCGGCGATCACGCGGTGGAAGGACGTGCCGTCGTAGTACGGGCCGCTGCCCGGCTCGCCGGTGCGCGGGTCGGTGTACTCGCGGGTGCCCTCGGCGAGTTCGACGAAGTTGCGGACCGTCTTGGGCGCGTGGAACTGCAGCAGCTCCAGCCGGATCGGGCCCAGCGTGGTGTCCAGGGTCGCGAACAGGCCCTTGGCCATGGCGGACTCCTTCGGTTCGGGTGATCGGTGTCGTCGGCATCCTGGCACACACCGCGCCCCCGGCCGCACGGGCGGCCGGGGGCGTCGGGCGACGTCAGCCGACGTCAGGGCGTCGCAGGAGCGCCGGGGTGTCAGTCCTCGGCGGGGCGGCGGCGGGAGACGGCGACGAGCGCCGCGCCCACGGCGCCGAGCGCGGCGGCGCCGCCGGCCTCCCAGCCGAGGCCCTCGGTGCCGGTGGCGGCCAGCTGGCCGGGGCGGACCTCGGCCGCGGCGGCCGTCGTGCCGGCCGTGGTCGTGCCGGTGGCGCCGGTGGCGCCTGCCGCGGTGTCCGCCGTGGTGCCGGTCGTGGTGGTGAGCGCGGCGGGCCGGGCGGCGGGGGCCGCGGGCTGCTGCTCGGCGGACCGGGTCGGCTGCGGGGCGGGGGTGTTCGCGGCGGCCTCGTCGGCGGCGCGGGCGGTGGCCCAGCCGGCCTTGAGGAACGCGGTGACGGCCGCGTCGGCGCCGTCCAGGGCCGCGAGGGCGGCCTTGCGCACGGCCGGTCCGCCGGTCTCGGCGAGCTGGGAGACCTTGATCCGGTGGTCGGTGGCGCGCAGCGCGGGAAGCTCGGTGGTCAGGAAGCGGGTGACGTCGGCGGGGGTGCCCTGGAGGGCCTTCACCGCGGCCTCGCGCACGTGCGGGCCGTTGTCCGGGTCGGACAGGGTGAGGACGGCCAGGACGCGCTCGTCCGAGGCGCGGGCGGTGAACTGGCCCACCTTGAGGAACTGCAGGACGTCGGCGTCGGTGCCGTCCAGCGCGTGGCTCGCCGCCTTGCGCACGGCGGGGCCGCCGACGTCCATGATCTGCGCGAGCTTGACCCGGTTGTCGTCGCTGCGCTGGCGGGCCAGCCCGGTCGTCAGGAACTTCCGCAGGTCCGCGGCGGTGCCGGCGAGGGCCTTCTGCGCGGCCTCGCGCACACCCGGGCCGCTCTCCGGGTCGGCGAGCAGGCGCTGCACCTCGGCCCGGTCCTGGTCCTCGGCGCGGGCGGTGAACTGGCCCACCGTGAGGAACTGCAGGACGTCGGCGTCGGTGCCGTCCAGCGCGTGGCCGGCCGCCTCGCGCACGGCGGGGCCGCCGGCGACCATGATCTTCGAGAGCTTGACCCGGTTGTCGTCGCCCCGCTGGCGCGCCAGCTCGACGGTCAGGAACTGCCGCAGGTCCGCGGCGGTGCCGGCGAGGGCCTTCTGCGCGGCCTCGCGCACACCCGGGCCGCTCTCCGGGTCGGCGAGCAGGCGCTGCACCTCGGCCCGGTCGTGCTCCTCCTGACCGCCCGTCTGGTCCGCGGCGCCCTCGGAGCCGGTGTCGGGGCCGGAGACGCCGGCCGGCTGCGGGTTGTCGGCGGCCGAGGCCATCGACGGGAACAGGACGGTCGGGGCCAGGACGGCGGCCGCGACGACGGCGGACACCCGGGGCAGCTTCATTCAGCAGACCTGCTTCGTACGGAGAACTCGTGAACATTGACAGCATAGATCGTCTTTTATGTTCTCCATACCAGGTTTTTCCTGGTCAGGACGCTTGCCCCCGCGGCCCGTCGGCGGCCACCCTGCGCACCGCCGATCCCGATCGACCGTCGGGGGTGGTCCTGCCATCCTGAGCGGGTGCCGAAGAAGCGAGAACGTGCCGGAGCCTTTGCCGACGTCGTGGCCGCCATGGGCCCGGCGCCCGAGGCGGAGTCCGTCGGCTCCTACGTCCCTTCGCCGTTGATGGCCCGCGGCTTCACCGACGCCGACGGCCGTCACTGGCGGCTCGCCCGCGGGCCGCTGGATCCCCGGCGGGCCAAGCGGCTGGTCGTGAGCGCCGACATGATGTCGATGGGCGACCACTACGACGACCGGGTCGGGTGGTGGCTGCCCCGCTTCCTGACGGAGGCCGAGCGCCCCGGCGCCTGGCTCGAAGCGCGGGCCCGGTTCGACGCGACGGATCCGCCCGTCCACGCGGCGTACGAGTTCACCACCGACGACGGCCTCGTCCTCCTCTACATCGCCACGGACTGCTGACCACGCCACCGCCGCCGGTCCGGGGAACGCCACCGACCGCCGGCACCCCGCCGGCACCCGCCCCTTCCGCACCCGCGCCGCCGGCCGTCAGCGGCCGTCCGCCCGGCCCGCGGCCGAGGCCAGGAAGCCGGCCACGGCCGCCGTGAACGCCTGCGGGTCGTCCAGCCACGGGTAGTGGCCCGCGCCCGGCTGGACGGTGAGGGCGGCGTCGGGGAAGAGCGCGGCCGCCCCGGCGGCGGAGACGGCGGTGGGCCACAGGTCCAGCTCGCCGGCGAGCAGCAGCACCGGGCAGGGCAGGGCGGCCAGGCGTCGGCGCAGGTCCGCCGTGTCGGGGGTGTAGTCGGCGTAGTAGTGCTCGCTGACGGTCAGCGAGCGCTGGCGGGGGTCGGCGGCGGCGTGGGCGCGGGCGGTGCCGTCCCAGCGGCCGTACATGAGGGGTTCGAAGGCGGGGCGGTGCGGGGCGGCCTCGGCGAAGCTGCGGGCGGCCTTGACCCGGCGGTAGGCGGCGACGGCCCCGGCGTGCCAGGGCTCGCCGGCGCGGGCGGCGATCACCTCCTCGGCGCCGGTGTCGGAGGGCAGGCCGACGGCGGCGAACGAGGGCGTGACCAGGGTCAGGCTGCTCAGCCGGTCGGGGTGCGCGGCGGCGTGCAGCAGGGCCAGGCTGCCGCCGGCGGAGTGGCCGAGCAGGTCGACTCGGTCCAGGCCGAGGTGGCGGCGCAGCGCCTCGACGTCGGCGACCAGGCGGTCGACCCGGTAGCCGGCCGGGTCGGCGGAGGCGGCGGAGGCGCCGGTGCCGCGGGTGTCGGGCAGCACCAGGGTGCGGTGGGCGGCGAGGCCTCCGAGGTCGCCGAGGTACTCGGCGGCGCGGCCGGGGCCGCCGGGCAGGCAGAGCAGCGGCGGGCCGTCGCCCACGGTGCGGTAGGCGAGCTCGGTCCCGTCGTGGGAGGTGAAGGTCTGCGTGGTCTGCGTGGTCTGCGGGCGCCGGGGGCGGGTGGTGGTCATGGCGGACAGCCTGCGGGGTGGCGGCGGGGCGCGGCTATCGTTCAGCCAGGGCTAAACGATCGAGGGGTGGTGCCGGCGTGGCGGTGGAGATCCGGCTGTCGGCGGCGGAGGTGGCCCGGGTGCGGTTCGCGGTGTCGCCGCTGGCCGAGACGGTGCTCGGGGTGCGGGCGGCACTCGGGGCCGGCGGGCACGACGTGCACCGGCCGTGGGTGCGCGAGGCGCGGGAGGTGCTGGCCGGGGAGTCGGAACTGGGGCTGCTGCGGGCCCTGTTGGAGGGGTGCCTGCCGTCCTTCCTGTTCCCGGTGCCGGGCGAGCGGCTGCCCGCGTTCGAGGCCGAGCTGGCCGCCGTGCGCACGGCGGAGGCGGCGTACGTGGCGGCGGAGTGCACCGCCGCGCTGGGCCCCCGGGCCCGCGGGCTGCCCGCGCCCGCGGCCCTGACGGAGCGGGTCGCCGACGCGCTGGCGCGCTGTCACGAGCGGTTGGTGGCCCCGCACTGGGGGCGGATGCGGGCGGTGCTGGAGGCGGACCTCGGCCGGCGGGCGGTGGCGCTGGTGGACGGCGGGGTGGAGGGGCTGTTCGCCCAGCTGCACGGTGACGTGGTGTGGCGGGAGGGCGAGTTGCTGGTGCACGGGCGCCGGCGCACCGGCGCGGCGTGGACGGTCGAGGCGGGCGGGCACGGCCTGGTGCTGATGCCGACCGTCTTCGGCTGGCCGGACGTGATCGTCGACCACGCCCCGCGCGCCGCCGCCTCGATCCGCTACCCCGCGGCCGGGGTGGGGCTGCTCTGGGAGCAGCCGCGGGCGTCGTCGGCCGGTCTGGCCGCCGTCCTGGGCCGCACCCGGGCGGCGCTGCTCGCCGCGCTGGGCGAGCCGCTGAGCACGCCCGCACTGGCCGACCGCCTGGGCGTCACCCCGGGAGCCGTCTCACAGCACCTGGGCGCCCTGCGCGGCGCCGGCCTGGTGGCCACCCGCCGCTGCGGCCGCACCGCCCTGCACCTGCGCACCCGCACGGGCACCCTGCTCACCGCCGGCGCGGACGGGGTGGACGGGGTGGACGGCGGCGCGGACGGGGCGGGCGCGGTGGACCGGGCGACGTAGGAGACATCCCGTGCGGGGAGGCCGTGGTCGGTGGCGGATCATCAGCGCGTCCTGATGACGACGGTGCCGCAGATCTTGTCCGCGAAGGTCTGGCCTTTCGGATCCCACATCGGCCACAGCAGGCCGAGCATCATGACGGAATCCGCGAGATGCGCGAACTGGCGGAGGATCGCGATCCGGAGACCTATCGGGGAACCGTCGCGCTCGCGGACCAGCTTGATGCCCACCAGCTTCATGCCGGTGGTCTGCCCCTCGCCCTGCTCGTGCAGGAAAGTGGCCATACCCACGATGGACATGACGACGGAGACCGCCTGGAGAGTCACCCCGACGCCGATGTCCTTCAGCAAGGTGAAGACGAAGAAATCGAGAGGGATGAGCTCGATGGCGCAGCCCAGGAGGAATGCCGCCACCCGGGATTTCCAGCTCGCGTAGACCGGCCTCATCGGGGCTGACCAGGACCGGTCCGGCGCCGGATGGCCCGGATATCCCGGATGGGGATATCCGGGGTGGGGGTACGGGTCCGGCCCGCGCCATCCGTCCGGACCATACGGGTTGTACGGGTTGTACGGGTTGTTCATGTGGCCTTCCGGATCGAATTCGGCGTGCACATGCCGGCCCGCGCGGATTCATCCGCCCGGGCCGCGTCGATTCAACCGCGGATCCGATACGCGAAGGGGCCACTCGGCCATGACGGCCACTGTTTGCCGCTTTCGATGATATGGGCGCTCCGCAACCCGCGGATTCGAAACCCCGGCCGCCTCAGACGGTCAGGCGCGCAGCAGGTCGACCACGCCGGTGAGGTCCTCGGCGCCGTTGCGGTCGTCGGCGGCCAGGCGGCGCTTCATCAGGTCGAAGTAGGGCGTCAGCAGTTCCGTGCTCACGCCCTGTTCCTGCGCGGTGTGCAGGAAGGTGGGCACGCCCGCGACCTGCATCGCCAGGTTGGAGACGACGCCCTTGGTGTAGTCGCCGGCCGTCAGTTGCCGCGCCGTGGCCGTGACCGAGCCGGTCATCGCGGTGAGCCAGGAGGAGAGCAGCGGCGCGAGCTCCAGTGGGTCCACGGACTCGCCCCGCACCAGCGCGAAGGCGTGCGCGACACCGGCGAACATGCCGTACATCGCGCTGAGCAGTGCCACGTCGTGCAGTGCGGCGAAGCCGGCGTCCTCGCCGACGTACCGGGTGCCGGCCGGGGCGGCGAGGGCCGCCCGGTGCTCCTCGAAGAGTGCGCGCGAACCGCTGTAGAAGACGTACGGGCCGGCCGCCGGGACGCCGATCATCGGCGGGACGGCCATGATGCCGCCGTCGAGGTAGCGGGCGCCGCGCGCGGTCACCGCGGCGGCGCGGGCCCGGGCCGTGCCCGGGGTGCCGGTGACCAGGTTGACGACGTCCCTGCCGGTCAGGTCGGCCCCGGCCAGGGCCTCCTCGACCGAGGCGTCGTCCAGGAGGCAGACCACCACCAGCCGGTTGGCGGCGACCGCGGCGGCCGCGGTCGCGGCGACGGTGGCGCCCTTCGCGGCGAGCGGTTCGGTGCGGGCGGCGGTCCGGTTCCAGACGGTGAGCGGGTGCCCGGCGGCCAGCCAGGCCTCGGCCAGCGCGGTGCCCATCGCACCGAGGCCGAGCAGTGTGAGGGGGGTGGGGGAGGCGGGGCGGTCGCGGTCGCCGGCGTGGTCCGACGGGGTGTCAGTCATGGTGTGCGTCATGCCGTTCAGGCTCGCCGCGGCTCCCCCGGATGATCAAGTACGCACTTCGGAGTGGGTGGTTACCCTGAGGTGAGCGAGCAGGTCGGGCGATGGACGGGGTGGGCGGGGATGACGGCGGGGACGACGACCGGGGCGAGGCCCGGCGCGCACGTGTGCGGGATCGATGCCGCGATGGAGGTGATCGGCGGCAAGTGGAAGGTGCTGATCCTCTGGGCGCTCGCCGAACGGCCGTGCCTGCGCTTCGGCGAGCTGCGCCGCAACGTCCCGGGCATCACCGAGAAGGTGCTCGCCGCCCACCTGCGCGAGCTGGAGGCGGACGGCATCGTGCACCGCGAGTCGTACGACGAGGTGCCGCCGCGGGTCGAGTACGCGCTCACGCCGGCCGGGCTGCGGCTCAACGAGGCGCTGGCCCCGCTGGGCGCCTGGGGCCGGCGGCACGTGCTGGGCGACGGCGGCTAGCCGCCGTCCGGCGGGCTCTGCCGGGTGCACGCCCGGACGGGCGCGGCGCCGGGGTGCCCGGCACCGCGCGTCGGTCCGTCGGGCGGGGGTCAGGCCCCGGTGGGCTCCGTGGCCGTCCGCCGGGCGCGGTCCTGCCGGTAGGCCTGGGCCCGGGCGAGGTAGTCGCGGTGCTCCTGCTCGTGGTCCGGCGGCAGGTGCGGGGTGTCGGTGGTGGCGAAGAAGTCCCGCAGGGCCTGGTTCGAGCTCACGGCCAGGTCCGCGGTGCGGGCGAACATGTCCGCCTCGTAGCGGGCGAGTTCCGCGTCGAGGCCGGTCGCCGCGTCGAGGCCGGCGGCCGGGTCGGGGCCGGTCAGTGCGCGGCTGACGGCGTGGGCGAGTTCGGCGCCGTCCAGCATCGCCAGGTTGGCCCCGTGGCCGCCGAACGGCGCCATCAGGTGGGCGGCGTCGCCGATCAGGGTGACGCCGGGGACGTGTTCCCAGGTGAGCGGGGCGGGCAGGGCCTGGAAGGAGCGCGGCACGTAGTCGCCGTCGTTGCGGACGATCAGCGTGCGCAGGGCCTCCGACCAGTGGCCGAACTCCCGCGTCAGGTGGGAGCGGATGCTCTCCCGGTCGGCGAGGTCGACGCCGGCGCCGACGTGCCAGTCCGGTGCGGCGCGGAAGGCGAGGTAGCCGCGGACCACGCCGTCGCCGTTGCGCTGCAGGATCACCGCGCGGCCGTCGCCGTCGTTGGCGAACAGGTGGCCGTCGCCGACGAGTGCGGCGATCCCGGGGTGGCGGGAGTCGACCTCGTCGTAGCGGGCGTCCAGGAAGCAGACGCCCAGGTGCTGCGGCACGGCGTCGCTGACCAGGGGGCGCACCTTCGACCAGGCCCCGTCGGCGCCGATCAGCAGGTCGGCCTGCGCGCTGGTGCCGTCGGCGAAGTCCAGGCGGTGCCGGCCGTGGCCGAGCGGGGTCACCCGCTGCAGGCGGTGGCCCCAGTGGACGGTGCCGGGTCGCAGGTGGTCGGCGAGCAGGCGGCGCAGCCGGCCGCGGTCGATCTCGGGTGCGGCCTCGTCGCCGGGGGCCGGGGTGAACTCGGCGAGGACGGTGCCGTGGTGGTCGCGGCGGGTCTTGGCCTGGCCCTCGGGGCGGGCCTGCGCGGTGAAGGCGTCGAGCAGGCCGGCGTCCTCGAGGGCGATCTGTCCGGAGTCGGCGTGCAGGTCGAGCGTGCCGCCGGCGTCGCGGGAGTCCACGGCGTCGTCGGCGTCGTGGACGGTGACGTCGATGCCGTGGCCCTGCAGGACGCGGGCGCAGGTCAGGCCGGCGGGCCCGCCGCCGACGATGTGGATCCGGGGTGTGCTGTTCGTCATCGGGGCCTTCCCTCGGGTGGCGCGGAGCGCGAACGGGTCGCGAACGGGTGCGGCGGCACCCTTGTGGGTGCAACCGCTAAAAAAGCGTAACAGCTAAACTTTCTTACCCGATCCATGAACGCGGTAGGGTGAGCGGGTGACCGAGATGGGGCGCCGAGAGCGCAAGAAGGCAGCCACCCGCCAGGCCCTCGCCGACGCGGCGCTGCGGCTGTTCACCGAGCGGGGCTACGAGGAGGTCGGGGTGCGCGAGATCGCCGACGCCGCCGACGTCTCGGTGACGACGCTCTTCAAGCACTTCCCCGACGGCAAGGAGGCGTTGGTCTTCGACCAGGACGAGGACCGCGAGGCGGCCCTGGTCGCGGCGGTCCGCGAGCGCCCCGCCGGGCAGTCCGTGCCGCGGGCCCTGCACCGGCTGCTGCTGGGCGCGCACTCCCGCCGGGTCCACACCGACCCGCGGTTCGACGACTTCCTGCGCCTGATCGACACCACCCCGGCGCTGCGCGAGTACGCCCGCCGGATGTGGCTGCGGCACGAGCAGGCCCTGGCCGCCGCGATCGCCGAGGACGCCGGACTGGCCGCCGACGACCCGGGCTGCCGGGCCCTGGCCCACTTCGCCCTGGAGGCGCCCGCCCTCGTCCGCGGGTCCCACGACCCCGACACCGCCCTCGACCGGGTCTTCGACCTGCTCGACCACGGCTGGACGGGCACCGGCCCCGGCTGACCCGGTCCGCCCTGCGTCGACCCCACCGGCCCGGGGCACCTGACGGGGCGCCACGGGCCAGACCCTAGGGTGGGGCGGGTGAGCGTTCATGTGGTTGTCGGATACGGGCCCGCCGGGGCCGCCACCGCCCGTCTGCTGGCCGAGCAGGGGAACACCGTGCGGGTGGTGACCCGCAGCGGGGGCCGGGGCACGGCGTCGGTGCCCGGGGTGGAGCACGTCGCGCTGGACGCCGCCGAGCCCGCGGCGCTGGCCCGGGCCGCGGGCGGGGCGGTGGCGATCCACGGGTGCGCGGCGCCGCCGCTGGCGCAGTGGGCCGAGCGGTGGCCGGCGCTGGTGGACTCGCTGTGCGCGGCCGCCGAGTCCTCCGGGGCGGTGCTCGTCCTGCTCGGCAACCTGTACGGCTACGGGCCGGCGGCGGGCCCGATGACCGAGGACCTGCCCCTGGCGGCGACCGGCCCCAAGGGGCGGGCGCGGGCGGCGGGATGGGAACGGGCGCGGGCACTGCACGAGGCCGGGCGGATCCGGGCGGTGGAGGTGCGGGCCTCGGACTTCTTCGGCCCCGGCGTCACCGACGGCGGCCACCTGGCCTCCCGGGTGGTGCCCGGCCTGCTCAAGGGCCGCTCGATCGCCGTCCTCGGCGACCCGGACGCCCCGCACAGCTGGACCTACCTGCCGGACGTGGCACGGGCGATGGCCGAGATCGCCGGCGAGGAACGGGCCTGGGGGCGGGCCTGGCACGTGCCGACGGCCCCCGCCCTGCCGGTGCGCACGATGGTGGAGCGCCTCGCCGCGCAGGCCGGCACCGGCCCGGTCGCGGTGCGCCGCTTCTCCCCCGCGCTGCTGGGCGTGGCGGGCCTGTTCTCCCCGCTGCTGCGTGAACTGCGCGAGGTCCGCTACCAGTTCGACCGCCCGTTCGTCCTGGACACCTCCGCCTACGAGGCCGCCTTCACCGTGCGCGCCACTCCGCTGGAGGAGCAGGTCGCGGCCACGGTGCACTGGTGGCGCGAGCGGACCGCGGGGCGCTGAGCAAGCGGCGGGGCGGCGGGCGCGGGCACGCCCGGCGGCACGGCGGCGGGCGCGGCGGCACGGCCGGGGCCGGGCGGCGGGGACCGGCGGCTCAGTGCTTGAGCGCGTCGGCACCGCGGTAGCCGTCGGGCACGCCGTGGGCGAGGACGACGTCGGCGACCATGTGCCGGGTGCGCAGCGGCAGGATCTCCCGGTAGGCGGGCGAGTCGTACCAGGCGCGCAGGCGGTCGTGGTCGGGGAACTCGATGAGGATGAGGTGGCGCCCCCAGCTGCCCTCGACGGCCTCGAAGCGGTCGCCGTGGATGAGGAAACGGCCGCCGAAGGGGTCCAGGGTGGCGTCGATGCGCTGCAGGTACTCGACGATGTCGGGGCCGAACTCGACCGAGTGGACCTGGGCGATCGCGTAGGCGGTCATCGTTGTTCTCCCTGGTGGGGTGCGGTGGTTGACGTCCCCGACGGTAGTGGGCACCGCGGCGGGGGCGAATCCGTCGCGTATCGGCAGGGGGGTGCGTGGCCGCGGTTCCGGTCCGTGCACCCCCGGCCCGGGCGCGTGGCGGTGCCCCCGGTCCGCGGGTGTGCGGACCGGGGGCGCCGCGGGCGCCGTCGGGCGGGTTCAGCCGCGGAAGGCGTCGGTGCCGGCGGGGGTGCCGAGGCCGGTGGGCCCGTCGTAGCCCTTGCCGGCGGTGCAGAAGTAGGCGGGGCTGCAGGTGCCGTTGTTGCCGGTGGTGACGTCGTTGAGGGCGCCGGGGTGGGCGTAGGGGAAGGAGGCGGGGTTGGAGCCGGTGCTGGGGGTGCCGGCGTCGGCGTAGACGCCGGCGATGATCGGGGTGGCGGCGCTGGTGCCGCCGTAGGTGTTCCAGCCGCTCTTCTGGTAGCTGTCGTAGACGGCCGCGCCGTGGCCGGGGTCGGCGGAGGCGGAGACGTCGGTGGCCATCCGCCGGGTGCAGCCGGTGTCCTTCTGCCAGGCCGGTTTGGGCTCGTAGCCGGAGCAGCCGGAGCCGGTGCCCTCGCCGGCCTTGGTGTTCCAGACGCTCTCGTTCCAGCCGCGGGCGTTGTCCGCCCTCACCAGGGAGGTGCCGCCGACGGAGGTGGCGTAGGGGGAGCTGGAGGGGTAGCCGACGCCCCAGGAGTAGTCCCAGTCGCCGCTGCCGGCGACCATGGCGACGCCGGGGTGGTCGTAGTAGTTCTTGTCGTACGTGGAGTCGTCGGCGGACTCCTTGAAGATGTAGCTGTTGGAGACGAACCTCGCGCCGAGCCTGACGGCCTGGTTGACGGCCGCACCGATGTCGGAGATCTTCGCGCTGGCGGCCTCGACGAAGACGATCTTCGCGTTGGGGGCGACGGCGGACACCAGGTCGAGGTCCAGGGAGTCCTCGGCGCCCTGGTTGGCACTGGCCGGGGAGGGCAGCGGGCTCGCCTGGCCGTTCTGGGCGACCTTGCGGAAGCAGCCGTTGTCGGTGGTGCAGGCGGGCAGGCCGTACTGCTTGCGGTAGACGGCGAGGTCGCTCTCGGCCTTGGGGTCGTCGTAGGCGTCGATGACGGCGATGGTCTGGCCGGTGCCGCCGTCGGCGGGCAGGTGGTAGGCGGACCGGAGGTCGGCGGGGCCGTAGCCGGCGGGGGCGGCGGCCTGGGTGCCGAGGCGGGGGGCGGCCCCGGCGGGGGTGTCGACCTCCAGGACGTCGCAGCCGGCCGTGGTCTCGGTGGGGGCCGCGCACAGCTGGTGCCAGGGCCGCTGGCGGGCGGTGGCCGCGGCCCCGGCGTGGGCGGCCGGGGCGAGGGTGGCGGCGGCCAGGGCGGCGGCCAGCGTGAGGGTGACGGCGGACGGAACGGGTCGGGCGAGGATCTGACGTATCGTCATGAACGGCTCCTTGCAGGGGTGTCGGCGGTCGTCAGGAGTGCTTCCAGGTGTCGGTGAAGGAGTCGCCGCCGCTGGCGAGCGGGCCGGCGGTGGCCTCCGTGACGCCGTTGCGGGCCATCGTCACGGTGGTGGCGGAGGCGGCGGCGAGGGTGCGTCCGTCGATGGCGGCGCGGGTGAAGGTGACGCTGCCGAAGTCGGCGAGCGGGGTGCGGGAGCCGTTGCGGTTGGGGGCCTCGGCGATCACCTCGGCGCTGCCGTTGGTGGCCCCGCCGTAGCGGGCGAAGGACTTGGTCTCCGTCCAGCCGAGGGTCTCGTCGGTGAGTTTCGCGGTGTAGGTGTCGTGGCCGTGGTCGTAGACGACGGAGGCGGTCATGGTGTCGCCGGGGCGCACGGCGTCGCGGTAGGGGGACTCCGGGTCCGGGTAGTTCTCCCACCAGGCGAAGTAGCGGGGCGTGCCGTTGACGGTGGCGCACTCGGCCTGGGTGCCGGTCTGCTCGACGGTCCTGGTGCCCTGCCCGTCGAGGCCGACCCAGATCGAGACCGCGCCGGCCACGGAGCAGGTGATCCTCGGCTGGGTCCAGGTGGCGGAGACGGACTGGTACGTCGAACCGGTGGCCGCGTAGCCGGACCAGTTCCCGGAGGTGAGGCCGGCGGCAGCGCGCGGGGCCGCCGTGGAGACCCCGGAGAAGGAGGCGAGGGCGGGGGTGGTGGCGGTCGGCAGCGCGCACAGCAGCAGGGCGGCACCACCGCCGGCGAAGGAGCGCAGGCGGGAGCGGGCGGCGGAGGGCGTGAACGGGTGTGGAGGCACGAAGGGCTCCTGACGGGGGGAGTGGGATGGTCCCGCCGGCCCGGCGCCCGGCCGGGCCGGACCGGCGGGGGTCCGGGGAAGGCAGCCGCCCGACGGGCCCCGAGGGGCGGGGGCGGTGCGGGACGAGAGTGTTCTCCGGTGCCGGTGAGGTGGTCAACGGCCTTCCCGCTCAGGCTTCTTGACAGTTGACGCCGGAGCGGGTCCGGACCCGCGAAGCTGCGGCGACGCACCGCCCCCGGCCGGGCCGGCGGGCAATTCTGTGGATTCGCCAGTCGACGCCCGCCGCGGCACGCCACCCGGCCGGACCCAGCTGAGGAATCCACAGTTTTGGCCGCCGGCCACCGCCCGCGAACCGGCCCCCGCCCCGGGGTCACGGGCCCGGGACGTCCACACAGTTGGGCCGCCGTTGACAGCTCTCCACCCCGGCCCCCCGGCGATCTTGACGCACCGTCGGGGCCGCGGGACCGTCGACCACCATCAGCGGCTCACCACCCCCGCCCCGTCCGGCCGCCCACCCCCACCCCGCTCTCGACCCCATCCTGGAGACAGGCATGCCCTTCGCCACCGCCCGCTCCCGCACCGTCAGTTCCCGCACCGCCGGTTCACCCGGCGCCCGTTCCCGCACCGCGCTGGTCCTGGCCGCCGCCCTGGCCGGCGCGACCGGCGCCACCGCCCTGACCGCCGGCACCGCCGCCTCGGCCACCGCCCTCCCCTCCCCCGACCACGTCGTGGTGGTGATGCTGGAGAACCACGCCTACGGGCAGATCATCGGCAGCTCCAGCGCGCCCTTCCTGAACTCCCTGGCCACCGGCGGCGCCCTGCTCAAGGCCTCCTACGGCATCACCCACCCCAGCCAGCCGAACTACTTCGCGGTGTTCTCCGGCAGCACCCAGGGCATCACCGACGACTCCTGCTACTCCCCCGGCTTCAGCAAGGCCGCGAACCTGGCCGGCGAGCTGAGCGCGGCCGGCAAGAGCTGGGGCAGCTACAGCGAGTCGCTGCCCAGCCAGGGCTCCACCACCTGCAGCAGCGGCGACTACGCCCGCAAGCACGCCCCCTGGGTGGGCTTCGGCAACGTCCCCACCTCCACCGCGCACACCTTCGCGCAGTTCCCCACCGACTACGGCAAGCTGCCCACGGTCTCCTTCGTCATCCCGAACCTCTGCAGCGACATGCACAACTGCTCGGTGGGCACCGGCGACACCTGGTTGAAGGACAAGCTCGGCGGCTACGCCTCCTGGGCGAAGACCCACAACAGCCTGCTGGTCGTCACCTACGACGAGGACGACCGCAACAGCGGCAACCACATCCCCACCCTGATCTACGGACAGCCCGCCAAGGCGGGCGCCACCAGCAGCACCTCCTACAACCACTACGACCTGCTGCACACCCTGGAGGACCTGGCCGGCACCGGCGCGCACGCCGGCAAGTCCTCCTCCGCCCACGACATCACCGGCATCTGGAACTGACCGTGTACCTCGCGGACAGCCGCCACGCCCCGGCGTCCGACGACGCCGCCCCGGCCCCGCGGCCGGGGCGGCCCGCCCGGATCGCCGCCACCGTGCTGGCCCTCGGCACGGTCAGCCTCGTCACGGACGTCTCCTCCGAGATGGTCACCGCCGTCCTGCCGCTCTACCTGGTCACCGCCCTGCACGTGTCCCCGCTCGGGTTCGGCGTGCTGGACGGCGTCTACAACGGCGCGACCGTCGTCGTCCGCCTGCTCGGCGGGCTGCTCGCCGACCGCCCGCCGCACGGAGCGGGGCCGCACGGAGCAGGACCGGACGGAACGGGGGCCCAGGGATGGGGGCGGCACAAGGCCGTCGCGGCCGCCGGGTACGGCCTGTCGGCACTGTGCAAACCGGCGCTGCTGCTGGCCCGCACCACCCCCGTGCTCGGCCTGGTCCTGGCCGTCGACCGGGTCGGCAAGGGGCTGCGCACCGCACCGCGCGACGCACTGATCTCACTGGCCACCCCGCCCGAGCGACGCGCCCGCGCCTTCGGCGTGCACCGGGCGATGGACACCGCCGGCGCCCTGGCCGGGCCGCTGCTCGCCTTCCTCGTCCTGCGGGCCGCGCCCGGGGGCTACCACGCCGTGTTCACCGTCAGCGCCTGCGTGGCGGCCCTGGGCGTGCTCGTCCTCGTCCTGTTCGTGCCCCGCCACCCGGCCGGCACGGCGCCCCTCACCGCCGTGCTGCCCGCCGGCCGGCCCGTCGCCGGACTGCTGCGCCTGCCCGGCCTGCGCCGGGTCACCCTGTGCGCCGCGCTGCTCGGGCTCGCCACCCTCAGCGACTCCTTCGTCTACCTGCTGGCGCAGCGCCGCCTGGACCTGCCCACCGGCTGGTTCCCGCTGCTGCCGCTCGGCACGGCCGCGGTCTACCTGCTGCTGGCGGTGCCGCTGGGCGCGGCCGGCGACCGGTTCGGCCGGCGACGGGTCTTCGTGCTCGGGCACCTGGCACTGCTCGGCGGGTACGCCGTCCTGCTGCTGCGCCCGGCCGGCGGGGCGGCACCCGCCTGCGCGGTGCTCGCCCTGCACGGCCTGTTCTACGCGGCCACCGACGGGATGCTCGCGGCCGCGACGGCCTCGGCGGTGCACGCGGCGCAGCGGGGGGCCGGTCTGGCGCTGGTCGGTACGGGCCAGGCGGCGGGGCGGTTCGGCTGCTCGCTGGCGGTGGGTGTGCTGTGGGCGCGCTGGGGCGACGGTGCGGCACTGGCGGTGGTGGCGGGTGCGCTGGTCGGGGCGGTGGTGCTCGCGGCGCGGGTGCTGGGTCCGGGCGGTGGCGCGGAGCCGGCGGGCGACGGTGCCCCGGCCGACGGGTGTGACGGTGCTCCGGCCGACGGGCGGGGGCGGGTGTGAGCGCCGGGCGCAGGCTGTTGGTCCTGCTGGTCGCGGTGGCGTTGCTGGCGGGGGCCGGCACCCTGGCCGTGCTGCACGCCGCGGAGCGGGCCCGGGGCGGGCGGACGTCCGGGGTGCCGGCGGTGTCCGGGCCGGTGTCGCTCGGCGCCGGGGCGGGCGGTCCGCGTCTGGTGTTCCGCACCATGACCTGGGGTGCGCAGCGCGACCGGCTGGCCGCCGTCCCGCTGGCGCGCCCGGACGCCGTGCGCACCGTGGCCGACGGGCCGTCCTGTCTGCGCTTCCACGCGGCGGCCGGTACCGGGATCTGCCTGCAGGCGGTGCCGGGGCTGGTCCAGGACGGGTACCGCGCCGTCGTGCTGGACGCGGCGCTGCACGAGGTGCGGCACTACGACCTGGCCGGGATCCCGACCCGGGCCCGGGTCTCGCCCTCGGGGCGCCTGGTGGCCTGGACGGTGTTCCTGAGCGGTGACTCCTATGCGGGCACCTCCTTCTCCACCCGCACCTCGGTGCTGGACACCCGGACGTGGACGCTGCAGGAGAACCTGGAGGACGACGCGCTCACCGTCGACGGCGCGCCGTACCGTGCCCCCGACGTCAACGTGTGGGGCGTGACCTTCGCCGACGACGACCGGTTCTACGCCACCGTGGCCACCGGGGGCCGCACCTACCTCGCCGCGGGCGGGGTGGCCGGGCGCACCCTGACCACGCTGCACGGCGACGTGGAGTGCCCGTCGCTGTCCCCCGACGGGACGCGGGTCGCGTACAAGAAGCGGGTGCCGGGGCTGCCGGAGGACGCGCCCTGGCGGCTGTACGTGCTGGACCTGCGGACCATGGCGGAGAGCGCGACCGCGGAACAGCGCGACGTCGACGACCAGGCGCTGTGGCTGGACGACGGCACGCTGGCGTACGCGCTGCCCGGGGACGACGGCACCGACCTGTGGAGCGTGCCGGCCGACGGCTCCGGTGCGCCCGCGCTGCTGGTGCGGGCCGCGCTGGCGGCCGCCGTGGTGCGCTGACGCTTCGTCAGATCGCTTCCCCGGGTTGGTCGTTCCACTCCCAGGTCAGTCCGTAGATCCCGGGGCTGACGTCCGGGAAGGCGGCGCAGGCGTGGCCGGCCGGCGAGACCGGGACCTCCTCGACGGCCTGCGGCGGCGCGTCGTGGTGCGGGCGCCAGGCCGCGGTGCAGCCCGCCGGGAGCGCGGCGGGGTCGAAGCAGGCCCGCAGCACCAGTCCGCGGCCGGGGAAGCGCACCATCCGCTGGTAGTGGGTGGCGACCTCGGTCGACGGATAGGCGTAGCTGTACTCGACGACCGTCGTCTGCCCTGGCTGCAACGGCAGGTCGAACAGCAATTCTGCTGCGGCGACGCCGAGTTCGCGGTCGATGCGGCGCCGGCCGAGCCGGCAGGCGACCAGTCCGGACAGGCCGAGATCGGCGCCGGCGGACATCTCGGGCTTGGCCTGGGTCAGCAGGATCAGCCGGTCCGCTCCGGTGGCCAGGGCGCGCACGACCTGGAGCACGTCGACGCGCCGCTCCTCGCGGTGGGCGCCGATGTGCACGTCGACCCGGGTGTGCAGGCTCTCCACCCGGGCGTTGGTGCGCGGGTCGAGTCCGGCCAGGACGCCTTCGACGGCCTGGTCGCCGAAGGTCCTGGCGTAGTCGAGCGAGCCGGGGATGTGGTCGACCCAGCGCCCGCGCGGGCGGCGCGGGCCGAGCAGCACGACGAGTTCGTCGCGGTGCAGCCCCAGCACGTCCTCCAGGACGCGCACCGCCGCCAGCGAGTCGGGCCGCTCGGGTCTGCTGCGGCCGCGCTGCCAGTAGCTGAGGCTGGAGACGCTGACCTGCAGGCCGCGGCGGGTGAGCCGGCGCTGGATGCCCTCCAGGCTCAGCCCGCTGTCGCGGATGGCCGTGCGCAGGGCGAGGTCGAACGGGCCCGAGCGCAGCGCCTGGGCGAGGTCGGCGCTGCGGGCGGCGGAGGCCTGGTGGGGTGGTGAACTCGTCACGCTGCACTCGCTCTCACAGGGACCGCACCGGGGCGGCGGTCGTCCCGACGGCGTGGAATCTACCCGCCGCGCGGGCGGTCGCCCAGCCCCCGCGCAGGTCGGCCGGGCCGTCAGGCCGCGCCGTCCCCACCGAACCGCAGACCGCTCCCGGGGTCGGGCGCGGCCTGCGGATGTCATCAACAGGACTACTGAACAAAGAATATGACGATGAGTCAGATCTGTCCCGGAGCGGGCGGCAGCCGGAAGCCGACCTCGGCGCCGCCGCCCGGGGCCTGCGCGGCGAAGACCTCGCCGCCGTCGGCGGTGACGAGGTCGTGGACGATGGCCAGGCCGAGCCCGGAGCCGGGCGTCGACTGGGTGCCGGCCGCGCGGTGGAAGCGTTCGAAGACGGCCTGCCGGTCGGCGGGGGCGATGCCGGGCCCGCCGTCGCGCACCGCGAGCCGGCCGCCGGTGACGAGGATCTCCACCGGTGTCCCGGCCGGGCTGAACTTGACCGCGTTGCCGACCAGGTTGTCCACGCAGCGCAGCACCGCGCGCGGCCGGGCCAGCACCGGCACCGGGCCCTCGGCGGTCACCGTGATCTCCCGTCCGGTGCGGCGGCGGAAGCGGGCCGCGCTGTCCTGCGCCGCGGCCGGCAGGTCGACCGCCTCCGTGTCCTCCCCGGTCTGCCGGTCGGTGGCCAGTTCGACGAGTTCGCGGACGAGTTCGTCCAGGGCGACGGTCTCGGTGACCAGCGTCGCCAGGATCTGCTCCTCGTCCTTCGGGTCGAGCCGTCCGCGGGCGCGCTGCAGCAGTTCGGCGCAGCCGCGCACCGAGGTCAGCGGGGTGCGCAGCTCGTGGCTGGCGTCCTGGACGAGGCGCTGCTGCTGTTCGCGGGAGCGGCGCAGCGCGCCGACCATCGCCTCGAAGGCGCGGGTGAGGCGCCCGACCTCGTCGCGTCCGGCGGCGGGCAGCGGGACGGCCAGGTCGCGGGTGGTGGTGATGTGCTCGGCGGCGTGGGCCAGGCGCCGCACCGGGCGCAGGATCCGGCCGAGGACCAGCCAGCTGAGCAGCGCCGACACCATGGCGGCGGCGGTGCTGGTCCAGGCGATCCGCGACAGGAACGCGTCGTCGACCTGTTCGGCCCCGGCGTAGGTCTGGCCGACCATCACCGCTCCCCCGCCGCCCGGGCGGGCCTTGGTGAGCACGCCGTAGGGGGTGCCGGCGACGGTGGCGTCCTCCTGGTGGGCGCCCTGCCCGGTGCGGGCCACCTCCAGCGCCCGGGGCGAGACCGGCAGGGCCGGGCGCGGGGGCGCGGGCGGTTCGGTCGTCCCGGCGGGCGCGGCGAGCGGCTGGACGGTGCCGTCGGGCAGGAGCAGCTGCTCGACGGTGTCGGGCCGGGCGGCCGGGCGGCGGTCGGTGTCCAGGGCCGCGATCACGGTGTCGGCCCGGTCGTCGAGGCCGCGGTCGAGCTGTTCGGCGACGAGGTCGCTGACGCCGCGGTAGGCGGAGGTGACGGGCACGGCGATCGCCAGCAGCACCGCGGCGATCACGAGGAGGCCGATCCTGGTGCGCAGCATCAGGCGGACCGCGCGGTGTAGCCGACGTTGCGGACGGTGTGGAGCAGCCGGGGCCGGCCGCCCTCCTCGGTCTTGCGGCGCAGGTAGCCGATGTAGACGTCCAGGGAGCGCGAGTCGGTGTCGAAGTCGAAGCCCCAGATGCGCTCGTATATCTGGTGGCGGGTCAGCACGGTGCCCTGGTTGCGCAGGAGCAGTTCGAGCAGGTCGAACTCGGTCTTGGTGAGGTCGAGCGGACGCGTTGCGCGGTGGGCCCGGCGGGCGGCGGCGTCCAGGGTGAGGTCGTCGAGGGCCAGCAGGGTCTGGTCCTCCCCGCCGGGCGGGGTGGTGCGGCGCAGCAGGGCGCGGATGCGGGCGAGGAGTTCCTCGGTGGCGAAGGGCTTGGCGAGGTAGTCGTCCGCGCCGGCGTCGAGTCCGGCGACGCGGTCGCCGAGCTGGTGGCGGGCGGTGAGGACCAGGACGGGCAGGCGGTCGCCGCGCCGGCGCAGCATCCGGCACAGGGCGAGGCCGTCGAGGCGGGGCATGACCACGTCCACCACCGCGAGGTCGGGGCGCCGGTGCTCCAGGAGTTCGAGGGCCTCCTGCCCGTCGGCGGTGGTGAGCACCCGGTAGCCCTCGAAGCGCAGGAGGTGGTCGAGGGTGTTGCGGACGCCGGGGTCGTCCTCGACGACCAGGACGGTGCGTCCGACCGCGGTGTGATCTGTCATGGTGTCATCTTCGCTGGTGGTGGGCGTGGTCGTGCCGGGCGGGGGGGGGGGAGGGAGGGAGGGGCGGCTGGGTGTCCGGTGGGCCGGCCGGGGCTCAGCGGGTGGTCGCGGTGACCGCGATCGGGGGCACCGCGGCCAGGCAGGAGGTGTCGCCGGGCTCGCCGGTGCGGATGAAGTGCGTGGAGACGCCCAGCGCGCAGCCGGTGGAGTCCATCTCCGGGACGTGGCCGGTGTTGGGCACGGAGACGAAGGTGCTGCGGTGGAACTGGGCCGCGGCCAGGCGGGAGTTGGCCTCGGGGGTGTTGGTGTCGAGGTCGCCGGACAGGACCAGCACGGGGACGTCCGGCAGGTCGAGGTCGACGTCCTGGGGCTGGGCGGTGCCCCGGCGCGGCCAGGTCAGGCAGGAGTCGGCGCCGTCGGTCTGGCCCTCGGTGTAGCCCTTGGCGCTGAACGCGCCGAAGTCGGCCGGGTCCGCGGCGGCCAGGGCGCGCTGGTACTGGCGGCGGCGCTGCGGCAGCGGGGCGTCGTGGTCCCAGGCGCGGACGTAGTCGTTGCAGGTGACGGCCAGGTAGGAGGCCTGGTCCTCGGCGGTGGCGTGCTCGGCCTCCGCCCGCACCAGCGCGGTGAGCGGCCCGTCGTCGCCGGCGGCGGCCCGGTGCAGGGCCGCGGGCATCTCGCCGAGCAGGGTCGGGGCGCCCGGGTCGATGCCGATGCCGCGACTGGCCGGCTCGTAGAGCAGGTCGGCGAGCTTGTCCTCGCTGAACGTGTGACTGCGGCGGGCACCGGCCGCGGTGACGTCCACGGTGATCGGGCGGGTGCGCAGCCGGGCGGCGACGGTGGCGAGGTCGCGCACGGCGGTGTCCGGGTCGCAGGAGCCGCTGCGCTCGCAGATCCGGCGCAGTGTGACCGAGATCTGCTGGGCGCCGGGGCGGGCCAGCGGGTCGAAGGCGAGCGGGTAGGCGCCGGAGAGCACCATCGACTCCACGCGCTGCGGGTGGCGGTCGGCGTAGACCGGCATCAGGTAGGTGCCGTACGACAGGCCGTACAGGACCAGCTTGGGGGCGCCCAGGCGGGCGCGGGCGGCGTCGAGGTCATCGGCGGTGGCGGCGCTGGTGTAGCCGCGGGCCCGCGGGCCCAGCTGCTCGGCGCAGCGGGCGACGGCCTCGTGCTGGCCGGCGCGCGGGGCGAACTTGAAGTCGGCGTCGGTGACGCCGCAGGGCACCCGCCCGGAGAAGCCGGTGCCGCGCGGGTCCAGCAGGAGCAGGTCGTGGTCGTCGAGGACGCCCTCCAGGGCCTGGGCGAGCTGCTCGGTGCGGCTGATGGCGGTCTCGCCGGGGCCGCCCGGATTGAGGGCGATGGTGCCCCTGGCCGGGCCGGGGCGGGTGTGGCGGACCACCGCGTAGGCGACGTCGACGGTGCCCAGGCGCGGCTCGCCGTCCACCCAGGGGCGGCGCATGGTGGTGCAGTCGACGCGGTGGCCGGGGGCGGTGGGGCACCAGGCGGGCTCGGCGGAGCCGCCCGTCGGGGCCGCGGCCGCGGTGGGCGCGCCGGCCGGCGGGAGCACCGCGGCCAGGACGGCGAGCGCGCCGGCGGCCAGGGCGGTGCGGGTCGTGGTCTTCGGGGCCTTCGCGGTCTTCGTGGTGTACGTCGTCATCGGTGTGCCTTCCGGATGTCCTGCGGTCGGTGCCGCCGGTGCGGTCGGTGTCGTGCTGTTCGGTGCGGGGACGACACTGCACGGCGCGGGTCAGCCGTTCGGCAGAGCGACGGCAAAGGCGTGTAAGAAGATCGGCGCCACCCGGAGCGGGGCTCGACGGGCGGCTCTCTGCTAGCATCCGCGCAGCTCAGACGGATGATCAGCAGGGGCGGGACGGAACATGCAGGGCACGACGGAATCCCCCGGTCGCAGACGGACCTTCGCCGTCGTCGCGGGGGCGTGTGCGGTGGGCGCGGCCGGCGTCGGCGCGCTGCTGCTGGCCGGTGCGGGCGGGGGCGCGGCGGCCGGTCCGGCGGGCGGCCCGAGCCCGGCGGCCTCGGCGAGCGTCACCTCGGGCGCATCGCCCAGCGCCTCGATATCCGCGTCCGGCGAGGCGACCGCGTCCGGTGCGCCTGCGTCGCCGGCCGATCAGGCCTCCTCCCCCACCGTCACCGCGGAAGCCGGCACGGACGCCACCGCCGACGCCACCGCCGATGCCGGGGCGCAGCCCGCCGCGCAGCCGTCCGCCGCCCGGCCCAAGGCCCCCGCCGCCAAGCCGGCCCAGGCCACGACGCCGCCGGCCCCGGCCAGGCCCAAGGCCCCGGCCGCCACGCAGCCCGCCGCCGAAGCACCGGCCCCGCCCGCGCCGCCGGCCGCGAAGCCGTCCCCCGACTGGACCGTGCCGCCGCGCCCGCCGATGCCCACCCTCCCGGTGCTGCCCGTCCCCGCGACCGCCGCGCACTGCCCGCCGCTGCAGATCATGACCTGGGACGGGCAGTGCCACGCGCTCGGCGGCCCGGTGATCACGATCCCGCCGGTGCAGCCGACCGGCTGAGCCGGGCCACGGGCCGGCCCGAACGCGTCGGCCCGGCTCAGAACGTGAGGTCGGCCGGCCAGTCCAGGCACTCCTCGGACAGCTCCCCGTCGAGGTAGTGCCGCGCGTGCTCGCGCATCCGCCCGCCGTACACCGGGTCGGCGGCCAGTGCGGAGTAGCCCTCGCCGTCGGCCCCGCGCGCCAACAGGCCCGCGGTGTCGGCGAGGTAGACGTCCAGGCCCGGGTACATCAGCTCGATGCAGGGCAGGTCGTCCACGTCGAGCACGAACACCGGGTACTCGCCGTGCGCGTCGGGCGTGCCGGTGGCCAGCACCCGGCGCGAGTCGGAGCCGCCGGGCAGCAGGAAGCACTCGTCGAAGCGCTCCGAGAGCGCCGCGAAGAACGCGCCCCAGCCCTCGCCGAACTCCTCGACGGCCAACTCGCCGAGCGGACGCGGCGCGAAGACCGGCGCACCGTCCCCGTCCTCGTCCTGCTCCTCGAACCACCCGAAGCGCCGCAGCAGCCCGGTGTCGAACGCCAGCCACCGGCGCAGGCTCGGCGGCAGCGGCCGCCCGCTCGGGAACACCGCCGCCTCCAGCACCCCGGCGGCCAACGGCTGCGCCTCCCCCTCCACCCAGGCACCGGCGAACCGGTCGTAGTCCAGGACGGCGCGCTGCGGATCGGCCCGGACGGCGGCGACGACGCGTTCGGTCAGCGCGGCACCGTGCTCGGCGGCAGGGGTCGGCAGCGGGTTCGAGGGCGGGGTCGGCGGGTTCATCGGACTCTCCGGAGCTGCGACGGCGGGCACGTTGGAGCCCAACGTAGGCCCCGCCTCCGACACTTGCCCCACCCACCCGGCCCGGCACACGACGTGACGGCCGGCGGAAGTGATCAGCACCTCTGTTCGCGAATGATGATGGCGAGCGCCCGGCGGACGGTCCGTCCGCCGGGCGCTCGCCATCCACCCCACACGGGCGGACCGGCCCACGCGCGAGCCCAGGCTACGAACAGGGGGTCGGTGGCGGCGTGACCTGGCAGATCACGACGAGTTCGAGGCGGGGGACGACGTAGTGGGCGACGAGACCGCCTGCGACGTCGAGGTAGCGCATCGGCTCGCCGCTGCCTTGGTAGGTGGTGCCGTCCAGGTAGAACGCTGCAGCGGCGCGGACGAGTTCGGCAGCCCGTTGCTCGACGGCGGCAAGGAATTCAGCGGGAGCGCCAGCGGTGACGTGCTGCTCGCTGGGGAGGTACTCCCAGCTCCAGGTCATGCGGTCACCGCCGCGTAGGCCGCGCGGTAGACCTCGGCGACGGTGGTGGCATGCTCGCGACACTCGTGGACGGTGCCGGCGTGGTTGGCCAGGTAGTTCGCCCGGTGGTAGGCCTGAGCGGTGGCCGGGTACCGCTCGATCTCCACCACGGCGGCCCAGTGTGTGACGAACGAGCGGATCGGCTGGACGCTCCCGGCCTCGATGGCCTCGGCCATCGCTCTCGTCTGCCCGTCGATCATTTCCGGGAGCCGGTCCGGAGCGACGACGGCCAGCGCGGCCTTGAGCGCGGCCGGACTCTGCTCGGGTCGGGGGATCAGCTCGACTCCATCGTGCACCGGCTGACTCATTGCGGCACTCCTCTCCTCCGGAGCGAGACTACCCGGCAACAACCCCATGGTGGGCGCCCGCACCACGGCCGGTCTGCCAGCGGGTACACGGAGGTGGCCCGTCGCGGCAGGAAATCATCACGTCCACGTCCTCCCAGGTGTCTGCACCGTCCAGACTGGGTGGTCCGCCTGCCACAGCCTTGGTGCGCTTCAGGTGCGAGTCCGGTTCGTTTGCGCCAAGGCGTCGACCGCTGACGGCAAGCTGTTGCCCGCGGCCGCTCCGCCGCCGTCCGTGCCTTCACCGTCTCGCCGCAGCCGCGTGGTCGCTCACAGGGCACCGAGCCGGCGCAGGACCGCGGACGCGGAGGTGCCGGGGGCGGTGCCGGCCTGGACGGCCGCATGAATCCGGTCGACCTCCCCAGGCACGGAGCGCGGCACCGGTACTGGCGGTGCCCGGGCGGGGCCGGGGCCTACACGGTGAAGCGCAAGGCGATCGTCGCTCTCCCCGGCGGGTCGATGGCCGGCGGTGGGCGAACATGTCGTGTTCCGTGCAACTTCGGGGTGGTTTCGTGGCTGCTCGATCCCCGGTCGAGGGGCTCGCGTCGCCGTTGCGCCCCGGCGGCGACGCTCTTCATGGGCCGCGATCACCCCGGCGGCTCGACACCGGACACCTCGACCGAAGGATTCCCCATGCAGATCGGCAGGAAGCTCCTCACCCTCACCGCCACCGCCGGCCTCGCCCTGGCCGGCGTGGCCGTGGCGGCACCGGCGAACGCCATCGGCGGGGTGGGCTGCCCGACGAACGGGCTCACGGTCACCACCAGCGGCAACGGCAACTACTGTGCCGCGGGCTCCATCGGCTACAAGAACACCAGCAGCCTGTTCGGGATAGGCCAGATCGACCACGTCATCTACGAGTCGACCCAGTGGAACTGGGCCGCCTTCTACAACTCCAGCGGCGTCATCAAGCTGAAGCCCGGTCAGTCCACCGGCTACCTCGGCGGCGTGATCACCTACGCGCTGGAGATCGACAACCCGAACTGGACGTGATCCCCGGCCCCACCGGTCCGTGAATCCGGCACCCGCCACCGACCCGCGGTCGCCCGTGGCGGGTGCCGCTCCGCCGCGCCCGCTCCCGGAGGACGGAAAGATGAAGCGCTCCACGACCTCGGCCCTGACGCTCCTCCTGCTGACGGCCCTCGCGGGCTGCGGAACGGGCGGCACGGGCGCCACGGGCGGCACCCGCCCGGCGCCCCCGCAGCTGGGCGACATCCCCACCATCACCGGCGTCGCCCAGGTGGTGCGCCCGATCGACGCCTACCTCCCCACCGCGGCGCAGAGCCGCACGGTGGAACGGGCCGCCTACCTGACGAGTGCCCGCTGCCTGCGGCGGCTGGGCATCACGGAGCCCCCCGGCCCGGACCCGGCCCGGGCCGAACCCGCCGACGGGGACGTCCGCTCCCGGCTCTACGGCTACTTCGCGCCCGACCGCGTCGCCACCACCGGCTACGACGCCGTCGTGGCCACGGGCACCGGGCAGCCCGCCTCCCCCGCCACCGTGCAGGTGCTCACCGGGCGGGACGCGACCGGCACCCCGGTCGCGGACTTCCAGGGCCGGGCCGTCCCCAGGGGCGGCTGCCTCCAGGAGGGCCTGGACGCCGTCGGCGGAGCGGTGTTCCTGACCTCCGACCCCTCCGCCCTGCCCGGCGGCGGCCCGCAGGAGCCCCTGACGGACCCTCGCGTCGTGGCCGCCGACCGGCAGTGGAGCAGCTGCATGAAGGACCGCGGCTTCGCCTACGCCACCCCGGCGGACGCCTACATGGACCCGCGCTGGCGCAGCGGCCGGACGCAGGGCGCCGCAGCGCCCGCCGACCACACCCCGGCCGAGCTCGCCACCGCGGCCGCCGACGACGCCTGCAAGCGGTCCACCAACTTCATGGGGATCGCGGTCGCCGTCCAGGCCGCCTACGACCGGCAGTACATCGCGGCGCACCCGCAGGAGCTGGCGGCGTTCGCGCAGGGCGTCAGCCGGCACGTCGCCGACGCGCAGAAGCTCGTCGCGCAGGGCGCGGCCGGGTAGCGACGGCCCGGGCGGCGAAGGGCCCGAGGCGACTCGCTCCGGCGCGGGGTCCGCCGGTGGGTCCAGGCCTTCGGACGCGTCAGCCAGGCCGCCGACCGTCCGGTACCGGCCGGCTCGCGGACCGGAACGACGGCCCTCGTCCGTCCGGTCCGAGGCCGCCGACGACAGGCTCGAGGAAGCTGCCGGCGGGCTCGACGAAGTCGCCGGCCGGCTGCCCGCGGGTCTCCGATTCCGGTCACCGGTGCGACGGTTCGTCCATCAGCCGCGCGGTGCTGCGGGCGAAGGCGCACAGCTGCTCCACCGCGGGCAGGCAGGCCTGCGGGTCGGGTGTCCCGGTCCCGCGTTCGGCGGCCCGGGCGGCACACCACTGGTGCCACAGGCCGCCCGGCGCGAGGAACCTGAGCGCGTCGTCGCGCCCCGACTCCCCGTCCAGGTGGAGCAGCGCCACCATGGCGAACAGCTGGTCGTAGTACAGGTCGGGCCTGCGCAGGTACCGCTCCAGGTAGGCGACCAGCAGGGCTGCGTCGGCCTCGGTGGCGAAGACCGCGAGGGCCGTGCAGTAGGAGGCACCGACGTAGGGCCCCTCGCTGGCGAGCAGGAGTTCGCCGATCCGCTCGCGGTACTCCGTCCGGCCGGAGACGACGATCAGCCAGGTCGCGACCTTGCGGTCGCGCCAGCCGCCCTCCAGCAGGACGTCGAGGACGCGGGGGGTGACCTCACCCGCCGCCCGGGCGAGTTGCTGCGCCGTCCGGTCCCGCTCGGCGTCGTCCCGGCGGAACAGGGAAGGGCCGAGCCGCAACTGCCACCGCCCGGGCACGGCGTAGCGCTTGAGGAAGTCTCGCGTCTCGGGGTCGTCGAAGGTGTCGCGCATGCCCGTATCCTCCCGGGCCGGCCGGCCCTCCACCAGGGGTTTTACCGGCGGAGCGCGGGATCCGACGCCTGCGGACGTGTCCGTCCGCCGCCGTGGGTCACCGGGCGGCGGACGAGGCAGCGGGCGAGGCGGCGGGGGAAGCCGCGGACGAGGCAGCGGGCGAGGCAGCGGCCGTTGCGGCGAACGGCCCGTCCAGGGCGGCCCACTGCAGGAGCAGGACGGTCTTGCCGTCGGTGATGCGTCCGTCGCGGACCATGGCGAGGGCCTCGGTGAAGGGCAGTTCGAGGACCTCGATGTCCTCGCCGTCCGCCTCGAGTCCGCCGCCGTCCCCGGTGCGGTCGGCCGGGGTGTAGGGGGCGGCGTAGAAGTGCAGGCGCTCGGTGACGGAGCCGGGGCTCATGTAGGCGTCGAGGACGTGGGTGAGCGGTCCGAGCGTGACACCGAGTTCCTCGGCGGCCTCGCGCCGGATGGCGGCGAGCGGGTCGTCTCCGTCGAGGAGCCCGGCCGCGGCCTCGACGAGCATGCCGTCCGGGTGGTCGTTGACGTAGGCGGGGTAGCGGAACTGGCGGGTGAGCAGGACGCGGCCGCGTTCGACGTCGTGGGGCAGGACGACCGCGCCGTTGCCCCGGTCGTAGGTCTCGCGCTGCTGGGTGACCCAACGTCCGTCACGGCGGCGGTAGTCGAAGGTGGTGCGGCGCAGGACGTGCCAGCCCCGGGAGGTGAGCTCCACGTCGCGGACCAGGACGCCGGGGTTGCGGTGCAGGTCGCGGCCGGCCTCGTCGAGACCGGTGCGGCCGCGGTGGTCGGGGGTGTCGATACCGGGGCGGGGGTTCACGCGTTCTCCTGCGGGGTGCGGCGCGGGAGTTCGGCTACGTCGTGGAAGACGGGCAGGCCGCGGCGACGGGCGGTGGCGACGTCCTGGTCGGCTCCGGCGGAGTCGCCGGGGAGCCGGAGCACGGCGTCGCAGTGGGCGAGCAGGCGCTCGGCGGTCGGATAGAGGACCTGGTCGGCGAGGGGGTCGGTGGGGCCCGCGCCGGCCGAGCGCAGCACGGGCAGGGCGATCCACTCCCCGATCACCGGGACGTGTCCGGCGGCGAACACCGGCCAGGCGGCGGCTTCGAGGCGGGCGAGGTTGGCGGCCATGGCCTGCGGATCGCCGTCGGTACCGGAGCGGTAGGGGCCGGCGATGAGGACGAGCAGGGGCTGGTCGGTCGTGGGCTGGTCGGCCATCGGCTGGTCGGTCGCCATCGGCTGGTCGGTCATGGCGCGCTACGATACACGCAGAAACGTGCAAGAACAGGAGAGAACGCGGATGCTGGCTGCCGAGAGGCGTGACCACCTGCTGGGACTGCTCGCCCGGGAGGGCAAGATCGTCGCCAAGGAGGTGGCCGCCGACCTGGGGATCTCCGAGGACAGCGTGCGCCGCGACCTGCGCGACCTCGCCGCCGAAGGGCTGTGCCAGCGGGTCTACGGCGGCGCGCTGCCCGCCTCCCCCGCCGTCGCCGACTACGCCGCCCGCCAGAGCGTCACCCCGGACGGCAAGCGGCGGGTCGCCGCGGTCGCCGCCGCACTGGTGCGGCCGGGCGGCGCCGTGATCCTGGACGGCGGCACCACCGCCCTCGCCGTCGTCCACGCCCTCCCGCCGGACCTGGACTGCACCGTGATCACCCACAGCCCCACGATCGCGGCCGCCCTGCTCGACCACCCCCGCGCCGAGGTCTTCCTCCTCGGCGGCCGCCTCTTCAAGCACTCCGCGGTCACCTGCGGCGCCGCCGCGGCCGAGGCCGCCCTGAACGTGTCCGCCGACCTGTTCCTGCTCGGCGTCACCGGCGTCCACCCCGAGGCCGGACTGACCACCGGCGACGCCGAGGAGGCCGCGATGAAGCGCGCCCTGGCCGCCCGCGCCGCGGACACCTACGTCCTCGCCTCGTCCGAGAAGATCGGCGCCGCCTCCCGCTTCCGCGTCCTGCCCTGGGAGGACGTCAGCGGCCTGATCACCGACGCCGACCCCCACCACCCGGTCCTCGACCGGCTCGCCGCGCAGGGCGTGGAGATCCTGGCCGCGGACTGACGGCTGGCGGGCCGGCGGGCTGCACAGGGATCGGCGCCGCCAGAACGAGGACGCCCGGGCCCGGAACCGGGTAGCCGCGTTCCGATCCCGGGGTCAGCCCCCGACACCTCCCCGCAGGCCGTCCAGCACCAGGTCCGCCAGGCGCTCCGGCAGGTCCGGTTCGATCGGGCGGTGGCCGAGCAGGGCGCGGGTCTGGACCGGGGCGCAGAGCAGTTCCAGCGCCAGGGCCGTGTCGGTGCCGGCCGGGAGTTCCCCGCGCTCGACGGCCCGGCTGACGATGACTCCGGCCTGGTCGAGGCGGGAGCGCCAGAAGGCCTGCCAGGCCTCGGCGAGCTCGGGGTCGCGGGCGGAGCCGGAGTCGGGGCCGGTCCCGGCACCGGGCCCGTCGGAGCTGAGCACGGCCGCCTGGGCGACGGCGCGGCCGGCCGGGGTGGCGAGGTACTCGGCGAGCGCGCGGGCGAAGGCGGCCAGGTCGGTGCGGACGGCTCCGGTGTCGGGGACGGGGATGCCATCGTCGCTGCCGGCGAGCATGGCGTCCAGGACGAGCTTCTCCCGGCTGCCCCAACGCCGGTACACCGTGGTCTCGTTGACTCCCGCGCGGGCCGCCACCCCGGCGACGGTGAGCCGGGTGATGCCCTCCTCCACCAGCACGTCCAGGGCGGCCGCCAGGACGGCCTGGCGGACGCGTGCGGCGCGGCCGCCCGGGCGGCGGCGGATCGGTTCCGGTGCGTGCTCGGTCATGTGTCGATCACCTCGGCCACCACCTTAACGCAGGAGTTCTTGCCTTAAGCGTCGCACCGGGCGCATAGTCACTAAGGCAAGAGTTCCGGCTTTAAGCGCAGCAGGAGGCACCACCATGCCCTTCACCTGGCCCCTGGACCCGCAGGACCTGTTCGTCGAGCGCTACCCGCAGATGACCCTCGGCCTGCCCGCCGACGAGGTGGACGCGGTCCGCGCCGCCGTCACCGAGATGTGGCCCGACCGGCCCGGCGGCTGGGTGCACGAGTGGTCCGCCCTGGCCGCCCGGCACGCCGCGGCCGGGCGCCACCGCCTGGCCGCGCAGGCGTACGGCTGGGCCAAGTTCCCCTCGCTCGCCGACGATCCGAAGCGCACCGCGCTCGCCCGCCAGGTCGAGCAGTACGTCCTCGCCGCCCCCGGCTTCCCGGTGGAGTTCGAGCGCCGCACGCTCACCGTCCCCTACCGCGGCGGCGAAACCACCCTGCCGGTCCACCTGATGGCCGCCCCCGGTCTGCCCGCCGACGCGCCGGTCGTGCTGGCCAGCGGCGGCGTGGACTCCTGGAAGACCGATCTGCACGGCATGTGGGAGCAGCTCGCGCTCGCCCTGCCGGCGCGGCTCCTGCTGTTCGACCTCGCCGGCACCGGCGAGAGCGCCCACCTGCCGATGACCCCGGACGGCGGGGCCGAGGTGGTCGCCGGGCTGGTCTCCCACGCCCGCGCGGCCGGCAACGGGAGGGTCGGCCACTTCGGCATCTCGATGGGCGGCCACTACTCCGCCCGGACGGGCCTGACCGGCGCGGTGGACGCCTCCGTGGTGCTCGGCGGCCCGGTGGAGCGCTCCTTCGCCCCGGGCCGCGGCTTCGCCTTCGGCATGGACGGCATCGTCGGCAACGCCCTGGGCTTCGACGCCCTGCCGGGCACGGCCGAGCGCGAGGCGGCCTTCGCCGCCTTCGACCTGCGTCCGCTGCTGGACCGGGACGCCAACGGGCCGATGCTGGTGGTCAACGGCACCGAGGACGTGCACGTCCCGCTGGAGGACACCCTGGCGTTCGAGGGCCGCCGGGACACCCGGGTCGTCCTGATCCCCGACACCGGGCACTGCGCGATCTCGCGCTTCGGCGAGGCGATGGCCGTGATCACCCCCTGGCTGGCGGACACCCTGACGGCGGCCTGACGCCCCCGGTCGGGCAGGGCCGGTAGCAGGGCGGGGCGACGCGCCACCACCCCAGGAATCTGGGATACCAGCCATTGAACGCACACTGACAAGCTGACGGCGGCGGACGGCCCGGCGGGCACCCCCGTGCCTTCCGGTCCGACCGCCGCACCCCGTCGTCTCGCTCCCTGGAGAGCCCGTGCGTTCGCTAGTCCGGCGTGTCGTCCTCAGCCTCACCCTCGCCCTCGGCGGCCTGGCCCTGCTGCCCGGCGCCGCCTCGGCCGACACCCCCTCGACCGTCCTGTTCAACCAGTACTCCGAGCGCTGTCCGGACGGGTCCCTGGCCGGGATCCAGGACATGCACCCCTGCGCCCCGTCCGACAACCCCGGCATGTGGGTCATCAAGCCCGTCCCGGGATACCCCGAGCGGTACACCGTCAACAGCGCCGTCAACGCGGACTACTGCCTGACCTCCGGAGACCTCCCGACCCTCGTCGGCTGCGTCAACGGCGCCACCTCGCAGCAGTGGGAGATCACCCCCTTCCAGGCCGAGGCACCCCTGTACGACCTGGTCGGACTGCGACTGAAGAACGTCTCCAGCTCCAACTGCCTGGACAACTCCCGCAAGAACTTCGGCGGCTGGAAGATCGTCATGCGCGGCTGCGACGGCGGCTCCTACCAGCAGTGGAACGTCTACCGCAGCACCTACGACGCCCTGTTCGGCAGCCGGCCCGCCCAGCACAAGGGCATGACCTGGGCCACCCTCGAACAGCGCGCCGACAACGTCGTCCACGTCGGCTTCGACGACCTCGCCACCAGCAACCCCTACACCGGCGACACCCCGGCCACCGCCGTCCTGCCCCTGCTGTGCATCCGCCAGGACGGCCGCCCCGCCCCCGCCGGCGTCCCCACCAGCGGCTACCACAGCTGGGCCCGCGGCGAGGTCCGGGCCACCCAGCCCCTGCCCGGCAGCCGACTCACCAGCCGCGCCGCCGCCGACCAGACCTGCGCCACCGCCTTCGGCACCGGCTTCCGCATGGCCGAGTTCCACGATGCCTCCGGCTGGGGCCTGTGGGCCAACGGCACCCTCCCCACCGGCACCCGCTTCTGGACCGCCATCAACGACCAACCCGCCAACCCCTGGAGCTGACCCCCCACCACGGCAACGGGGGCGGGCGCCGACCGGCGCCCGCCCTCCCCGGTCCCGGCGTCCCTTCACGTCCACGCGCCCCGAGCGCCGGCGATCAACCCAGTGGGGAGCCCTCGACGGCCCGCCATACCGGTTCCGCGTCCGGCCACCCCGGAGGCACGGCCGTCCCGGTGATCACCCCGGCCATGAACTCAGAGAACCCCGAGTCGTAGAACCGCACGCAGCCCAGCTGGCGAAACACCCACCGCGAAGCCTGGGCTCGACACTGGCCAGCTGACGAAAATCGGCTTCGGACATACCTCAGCACCCTGGGTCGCGGGGCCCACAGAACCCCTCCCCCCCTCCGACCATCAGCGCATCGACAAACAGCCGCCGGCCCGAAGAGGTGCGGATCACAGGAATGAACCCGGCGAAAGCGGACAGGGTGGAGGTTCAGGCCCCCGCGGGCGGGGTTCGTTAGGCTCGGGGCCGCAGCTGGGGCGGGCTGTGGGTGGTGGGGGTCCGGCGGGCCCTCGACCTGCGGGTTCGCCTTCCGATGTCGGGCGACTGAAAGCGGGTCTGCGCATGCTGGAGTACGACGCCACCGGGTTCCTGCGCGGCGGGGTGCCGCACCGGATCGTGGCCGGGGCCCTGCACTACTTCCGGGTCCATCCCGCGCTGTGGGAGGACCGGCTGCGGCGGTTGCGGGCGCTGGGCGTGAACACGGTGGACACGTACGTGCCGTGGAACTTCCACGAGGTGCGGCGCAGGGAGGTGGACTTCACCGGGTGGCGGGACGTGGCCCGTTTCGTGCGCCTGGCCGGGGACCTGGGCCTGGACGTGATCCTGCGCCCGGGGCCGTACATCTGCGCGGAGTGGGAGTTCGGCGGGCTGCCTGCCCGGCTGCTGGCGGTGGAGGGGCTGCGGCTGCGCTGCGCCGATCCGGCGTACCTGGCGGAGGTGGACGGCTGGTTCGACGCGCTGGTGCCGGAGCTGCTGCCGCTGCTGGCGAGCCGGGGCGGCCCGGTGGTGGCGGTGCAGGTGGAGAACGAGTACGGCAGCTACGGCACCGACGCCGCGTACCTGCTGCACCTGCGGGACGGGCTGGTGCGCCGGGGCGTGGACTGCCTGCTGTTCACCACGGACGGCGCCCACGACACCATGCAGCAGGGCGGCACGATCCCCGGGCACCTGTCGACCGCGACGTTCGGCTCGCGCGCGCCCGAGCGCCTGGCGGTGCTGCGCCGCCAGCAGCCGCAGGGGCCGCTGGCGGCGATGGAGTTCTGGATCGGCTGGTTCGACCGCCTCGGCCTGCCGCACCACGTGCGCGACGCGAAGGAGACCGCGGCCTCGCTGGACGAGCTGCTGGCCACCGGCGCCTCCGTCAACCTGTACATGGCGCACGGCGGCACCAACTTCGGCCTGTGGTCGGGCGCCAACCACTCCGGCGCCCACCCGTGCGACGCCGGGTACGAGCCGACCGTCACCAGCTACGACTACGACGCGCCGATCGGCGAGGCGGGCGAGCTGACGGAGAAGTTCCACGCCCTGCGCGAGGTCATCGGCCGCTACCTGCCGCTGCCGCCGGGCGAGCTGCCCGCCGACCCGCCCCGGGTGGCGCCGCAGCGCCTGGACCGGGCGGACGGCCGGGCCGGACTGCTGGAGCACCTGGACGTGCTGTCCCGGGTGGCGGAGCGGGCCGCGCCACTGCCGATGGAGCAGCTCGGGCAGGACCGCGGGCTGATCCACTACCGCACCCGGGTGCCCGGGCCCCGGCCCGGGCTGCCGCTGCGCATCGACGGGCTGGCGGACCGCGCGCACGTCTTCGCGGACGGGCGGCTGCTCGGCGTGCTGGACCGCAACTCCCCCGGCGAGACGCTGGAGCTGGCCACCGGCGAGGACGGGGTGGTGCTGGACGTCCTGGTCGAGGCGCTCGGGCGGGTGAACTACGGCCCGCAGATGGACGACCGCAAGGGCATCACCCGCGGCGTCTCGCACGGCGGCCAGCGGCTGTTCGGCTGGCAGATCCGGCCGCTGCCGCTGACCGACCTGGCCGGGCTGCGCTACGACGACGATGCGCAGGACCACGGCGGCGGGGACGGCGGCGGCCACGTCGGCGGGGGCGGCGAGGCGTCCGGGGGCCGTCCGGCGTTCCACCGCTACACGGCCGTCCTCGACTCCCCCGCCGACGCCTTCGTGGCCCTGCCCGGCTGGGGCCGCGGCCTGCTGTGGCTCAACGGCTTCCTGCTCGGACGCCACAGCGCCGAGGGGCCGCAGCGCACCCTCTACGCCCCCGCGCCGCTGTGGCGCGCGGGCGGCAACGAGCTGGTCGTCCTCGAACTCGACCGGCCCGGCTCGGCGGTGGAGCTGCGCGACGCCCCCGACCTCGGGCCGACGGCGGCCGCGCCCAGCTCCGAGTACTGACCGCGGGAGGGGAGGGCGGGCGCCGCGGCCCCCGCCCTCCCCTCCCGGTGCGCCTTCTCCTCCCGGTGCGCCTTCTCCTCCCGGTGCGCCGTCACGTCCCGATGAGCTGCAGGGACGCCCACAGCGCCAGGACGGCGGCGGCCAGGGTGGCGGGGACGGCGAGCACGCCCAGGCGGGTGAACTGCCGCAGGCTGACCTCGCCGCCCTGGTCGAGGACGATGCGCCGCCACAGCAGGGTGGCCAGCGAGCCGGCGTAGGTGAGGTTGGGGCCGATGTTGACGCCCAGCAGCACGGCCAGGACGGCGCCGGGGCCGGCCGGCGCCGCCAGCGGCACCAGGACGAGGGTGGCGGGCAGGTGTTGATGACGTTGGCCAGGACGGCGGCCAGCGCGGCGAGGCCGAACAGGGCGGGCAGCGCGGTGCCGTGCGGGATGAGGTGGGCGAGCCCGGAGGCCAGCCCGTTGTCGACGACCGCGCGCACCACGACGCCCAGCCCCAGCACGAACGCCAGGAAGGGCACGGCGGCGGAGCGGGTGATCGCCGCCACCGTGGTGCGGCCACGGACCAGCGCCCGCACGGCCAGCACCGCGGCCCCGGCCAGCGCCGCCCAGGCCGGGTTGACCCCGACCGCCGAGGCGACGACGAACCCGGCGAGCGTGCAGCCCACCGTGACCAGGGCGAACAGCGGCATCCGCGGCTCCTCGCCGGGCGGCGGCGCCTCGGCCCCGGCGGCCAGGTCGGCGGCGAAGAAACGGCGCAGCACCACGTACTCGACGGCGATCGCGACCAGCCAGGGCAGGGCCATCAGCGCGGCGAAGCGGCTGGAGCTCAGGCCGCTGGCGGTGAAGGCGAGCAGGTTGGTCAGGTTGGAGACGGGCAGCAGCAGCGAGGCCGTGTTCGACAGGTGCGCGCAGGCGTAGAGGTGCGGGGCGGGGCGGGCGCCGAGGCGGGCGGCGGTGGCGAGGACGACCGGGGTGAGCAGCACGACCGTGGCGTCCAGGCTGAGGACGGCCGTCACCACGGAGGCGACGACGAAGACCTGCACCAGCAGCCGTTGCGGCCGCCCGGCCGCGCTGCGCGCCATCCAGGCCCCGCAGGCGTGGAAGAGCCCTTCGTCGTCGCACAGCTGGGCCAGCACCAGGACGGCGGCGAGGAACCCGATCACCGGGCCCAGCCGGGCGGCCTCGGCGGTCGCGTGGTCGAGCGGGACGGCTCCGGTGACGATCAGCAGGGCGGCAGCGGGAGGGCGAGCGCGGCCTCCGGCCAGTCCCAGGGATGCACCACCGCGCCGACCAGGACCAGGGCCAGCATGGCGATCGACAGGGCCTCCGCGCAGGCGGTGTTCAGGGGACGCTCCTCGGGTTCGGTGGGGACGGGGAGGATCGCGGAGGGGCGACCGGGCCGCGGACCAGCGCCGTCACCACGATCCCGGACGACGGACGGCAGCATGCCACAGCCCTGCGCGGCCCGGCCCCGACCCCGACCCCGGCCCCGGCCCCGGCCCCGGCCCCGGCCCCGGCCCCCGGGAGCGCGGCACGGCCGGGCCCCGCCGGCACCCCGCGGCACCGCTGGAACGACGCCACTCTGCTGCCCGGCCCCCGCACGGCAGGCAGCCCCCACCGGCTCAGCCTCGCCGCCGGCTCAGTCCCACCAGAAGGACCAGTGGTGGCTGCCGACGAGCTCCTCGGCGTAGGCGGTGAGGGCGCCGGTGCCCTGGAAGACGAGGTCGGGGCAGAAGGCGGTGTGCTCGGCGGCCACGCGCAGGGCCTCGGCGGGGGTGGTGGGCGGGGCGGCGACGCTCAGGTCCAGGGTGTCGAAGCCGACCTGGACGACCTGGGCGCCGAAGCGGCGTTCCCAGTCGGCGAGGACGGCGGCGATCTTCGCGGTGTCCTCCTCGTGGTTGGTCGGGCCGCGCCACCCGCAGGCGACCAGGGCGTCGGCGCCGCTCGCGGCGCCGACCAGGCCCAGGCGCGGGCCGCGCAGGCCCTGCAGGACGTCGGCCAGGGCGCGGGCCTCGCTGCCGGCGGCGCCCTCGGGGAGGGTGGCGGCGGGGGCGGGGCCGGGCCACTGGGGGCCGAAGGGGGCGAGGGCCTCCTGGAGCTCGGCGGCGTCCTCCGGGAAGAGCTCGTCCCCGTCCTCGTCCTCGCCGGTGCTGCTGATGCCCCGCCACCAGGTGCGCAGCAGCGCGGCGGGGTCGTAGGAGGAGGGGTCGGAGGCGGCCTCGGGGCTGAGTTCGCCGGACAGCCAGGGGCGGAACTCGCCGTCCTCGCGCAGCGGTACGAGCAGCAGCGGCCACAGGCCGGTCTGCGGGTGGGCGTGGTGCAGTTGCTGCCACAGGCCGGCTGGGGCCGCGTCGTCGCTGATCCACAGGTACGGCTCGCGGCGCCCCCACTCCTCGCCGGCTATCGGGCGGCCGGGCGGGAGGGGGACGGGCAGCGTGGCCTGCGGCGGCAGGGGCTGGGGCTGGGTCATGCGCCTCACGCTAGGCGCCGGCACCGACAGCCGGCCCTCGGTGGGCACCGACGGCCCGGCCGCCGCGGTGGCCGCAGGCTGCGGGTGCGTCAGGCCCAGGGCAGGGCGGAGCGGGTGCGCCAGTACGCGTCGGCGGGTTCGGCGAGCGCGGTGAGGGCGGCCAGGTCCTCGGGGGTGGGGTGGAGGGTGGCGGCGGTGAGGTTGGAGGCGAGCTGGTCGAGGGTGGCGGCGCCGGACAGCACCAGGTCGGCCCAGGGCTGTGCGGCGGCCGCGGCCAGGGCGAGGGCGTCGGTGGACGCGCCGGTGCGGGCGGCGAGTGCGCGCAGGGCGGTGGTGTCGGGGCCGGTGGCGTTGCGGTCGGCGAGGCGGCCGTTGGCCATGCCCTCCTTGACGACGACGAGCCAGCCGGCCGCGTGGGCCTCGGCGAGGGCGGGGCCGGCGGAGGGTTCGAGGAGGTTCCAGGTGGCCTGGACGGCGGCGAACAGGGGCCGGCCGTCGGCGGTGACGCGCAGGGCGGCGCGGATGGTGTCGGCCTGGGCCGGTCCGCTGGTGGACAGGCCCACCCGCACGCCCTGCGCGGCCAGGCCGGCCAGGCGGGCGTGCAGGTCGGGGTCGGTCAGGGCGGGGCTGTCGGGGGTGACGGAGTGGACGAGGTAGACGTCCAGGTGCGGGCCGAGCAGGGAGCGGGTCTCGCGGATCTGACGGTCGAACACCGCCGTCGAGTGCTCCTTGACCTCGTGCGGGCCCGCCGCGTCGGCCTGCCAGCCGGCGGTGTAGGTGTAGCCCCACTTGCTGCCGACGGTGGCGTGGGCGGCGGCCTCGGGGTGCGCGGTGAGCCACTGGGCGAGGAACTCCTCGGCCCGGCCGTAGGAGCGGGCCGTGTCGAAGTAGCGCACACCGGCGGCGTACGCGGCGTCGAGCAGGGCGTGGGTGCGCTCGCGCAGCGCCTCGACGGTGCGCTCGGCGGGCAGGTCGGCGTCGCGTCCGAGGGTGATGTAGCCGGGCCGGCCGACGGCTGCGGTGCCCAGGCCGTAGCGCGCGGTCGACGGGCGGTCGGCGGGCGCGTCGGCGGCGGGGGCCGTGGTGGCGTCGGGGTCGGTCGGCATGGCGGGGTCTCCTCGGGCGCGACGGTGCTCACCTGGGACTTTATCCCCGTGGCCCGCGCCCCCGGCAGGCTGGTGGGCCCGCGACCCCGGGGCCACCCCGGGAGCAGCCCGACGGCTGGGCCCGACGGCCAGGCCCGACAGCCGGGCCCGACAGCCGGGCCCGACGGCGGCCGGCCGGGCCCTACCGGGTGGCGGTGTCCTCCTGCGGGCGGGGCGCGGCCGTGGCGGGGCCGTCGGAGGAGGTGCGCACGGCGCGGGGCGCGGCCGGTGGCGGCGGGACGGCGGCGAGGTGGCGCGCGGCCCGGGCGGGGGCCGGGTTCGGGGGCACGGCGGCGAGGTGACGCGCGGCGGCCCGGACGGGGAGCGGGTGCGGGGCGGCGGTGGGGAGCTGGTCGAGGCGCAGGACGAAGTTGACGTAGTCCAGGGGCTTGCCGGGCCAGTGGCAGTCGTTGCTGACCAGCAGTCGGCTGCGCACGCCGTCGCGTTCGGTGACCGGCCCGGGGGTGGTGCGCAGGTTAGGCTGCCAGCTGCGGCCCCACAGGTGGTGTTCCAGGGTGAGCGCCCAGCTGTCCTCGTCGACGTCCAGGGTGGCGCCGACCCGCCCGGGGAGCACCCGGGCTCCGTAGGGGCTGCGCACCACCGCGCGCTGGTCGAAGTCGGCGTTCTTGCCGACCACGGTGATCCGCCACGCGCCGTGGAACCTGAGCACGCCGGCCCTCCTGACGTCCTGGCGCGCCGTCCGGCGGGCGCGCACCCGTCGGGGACTACGGCCGCGGGCCGCCGGGCGGCTCAACGCGGCGGCAGGGCGTTCCAGGCGTCAGAGGGTCAGGGGGCCGCTTCAGAGCCAGGGGCGCCCGGGGGTCAGGCGGCGGGGCGGGCTTCGGGACGGGCCCCGGGGCCCGCGGTGTGGGCGAGTGCGGGGTAGCCGTGGGCGGTGAGGACGAGGTCGGCGTAGCGGTGGTCCTCGAACGGGACTCCGTGGCGGCGCAGCAGGTCGAACAGGTCGGCGAGGCGGCGGGATTCGGTGCCGCGCGGCAGTCCGTCGCGGGTGGTGCCCAGGATGCCCAGGACGGGCCCGTGCAGGCGGGTCCCCCGGTCGGCGCGGCCGGGCCCTCGGAGGGAGCCGAGGGGCCGGAGGGAGCGGAGGGACGGGCGGGAGCGGACGGGACGGGCGGTGGCGCGGGGGTCCGGGTTCAGGCGCAGCAGCAGGACGAGCCTGGGGATGCCGGAGTCGGTGTCGCGTCCGGCGTCCATGGTGAGGCCGTCGATGTCGCGCCACCGGTAGCGGCGCGGGACGAACGCCCGGACGAGGGTGAGGCCGTGTTCGTCGGCGCGGACCCAGAAGCCGTACGGGACGGGCAGGGCCGCGCACAGGACCGCGGCGCCGGAGAGCAGGAGTGCGGGGACGGCGCCCATCCGGCCGGCGTCCCCGGAGTCGGCCAGGACGGCGCCCATCGCGAGGGCGAGCACACAGCCGACGGGGGCGCCGGCCGCCCGCCACAGGAAGCCCAGTCGCACGGTCTGCGGTCGTCGTGCCGCCGTGTCCACGGTTGTCCCCTTTCCCAGTTCCTGCCGTCGGCGGGCCGGGCCGGTCGGGCCGGGTGCCACCGCTGGTCGTCAACACCTCGCGCTCCCACGGGAGCCGGTCACTCTACCGGTGGGCGAAGATCGTTCGGCCGCCCCGGGGGAAACGTCAAGTGTCGGCAAAAAGAACGAGTCTGACGACTCGTCAGATCGTTCGGGCCGCCTTCCGTCCAGCATGTCAGGCACCTCCGGAAGGGTCAACCAAGGTGAATCCCGGGTGACTTGGGATCCACGTCAGCTCATGCCGTTGGGCTATCGTGGCGTGGCCGGTCCCGGCGCGCCCACCAGGGCGCGCGGTGCGCGGGGCCCGGCCGGGGGAAGGGTGGGGTGGGTCATGGCACGGTCGCCCCGGGAGGACGGGCCGGCGGAGCCGTCCGCACGGGTGGAACCGTCCGGGCCGTCGGATCGGTCCGGGCCGGCGGAGCCGTCCGGGCTGGCGGCCCGGATCGAGGCGCTGTTCCAGACCGTCCGCAGGCCCGACCGCGAGCAGTACACCAACGAGGAGGTCGCCCGGGCCTGCCGCGCGGCGACCGGGGAGTCCTTCTCCACCACCTACCTGTGGCAGCTGCGCACCGGGCGCCGGGACAACCCGACCAAGCGCCACCTGGAGGCGCTCGCCCGGTTCTTCCAGGTGCCGCCGGCGTACTTCTTCGACGAGCGGCAGGGCGCGGAGATCGCCAAGGAGCTCGCCCTGCTCGGCGCGCTGCGGGACGCGGGTGTGTGCAGCCTGGCGCTGCGCGCGGTCGGGCTGTCGCCCGAGGGCCTGGACACGGTGAGCGAGCTGATCGACGTCATCGCCCGCCGGGACGCGGCGCGCCGCAACCAGGCGCCCTGACGCCGGCGGCGGGGGCCGCGGACGGGCAGGGCCGGCGGGCAGGGCCGGCGAGCAGGGCGGGAGGGCCGACGGGCGGGGGCGCACGGGGAGGTGCACGACGGGCCCGGCGGGCGGGCCGATCGGGGGATCGGCGCACCGCCGGGGACGGCGCTCGGGGGCCACGGTCGGGGGCCACGGTTCGGGGCCGGCCGCGGCCCTGGGGCCGGGGCCGTGGGAGCGGGGCCGTGGGAGCGGGGCCGTGGGAGCAGGGTTCGCAGACCCGGGGGGTCGGGGGGATCGGGGGCAGCCGGGTCGGGGGACCCGGAGCGATCGGGGGATCGGGGGGTGAGGGATCGCTGAGCTGGGAGGGAACACGGCGTGTGGGACGACAGGTGCTACCGGGTGGCGTTACGGCGCTGCCGGCGGGTGGCCGAACGACTGGAACTGCCGAGCCCGTTCGACGCCACGGTGCTGCTGGAGCGGCTCGCCCGGCGGCGGGGGCGGCCGATCTCCCTGCTGCCGGTGGCCGCCCGGGCCGGGACGCCCTGCGGGCTGCTGGTCTCCACCCGGGAGACGGACTACATCCTGTACACCGCGGACACCAGCGCGCTGCACCGCCGGCACATCCTGGTCCACGAGATCGCCCACCTGCTGCTGGAACACGCCGGTTCGGCGCCGCTCGGCCCGGTCTCCGCCCTGCTGCCGCACCTGTCCCCCGCGCTGGTGCAGCGGGTGCTCGGGCGCACCTGCTACGACGAACCCCAGGAGCGGGAGGCCGAGTTGCTGGCCTCGCTGATCCTCAGCCGGGCCTCCGAGGCCGACGCCGCCCACCCGCCGGGCCCCGACGCCGCACCGCGCGCCGGCGGCCTGGACCTCCTGGACGCCCTGGACGCCCTGCTCACCGGCGCACCCGCGGTACGGCCGCCGGCGGACACCGATCCGGGCACGGGCACCGCACCGGCACCCGAACCGACAGCGGACACCGCACCGAGCCCGGACACCGCACCGAGCCCGGGCACCGCACCCGCAGCAGCACCGGGCGCCGACCCGAGCCCGGGCGCCGCTCTGAGACCGCGCGCCGGCTCCGCGGGCGCCACGCCGCGGACGGGACGGCCGTGACCGGCCTGACCGTCTACGGCGTGGCCCTGTTCTTCGCCCTGGGCACCTGCCGTCTCGCCCCCGGCCGCCGGACCGGCCCGCGCGCCGTCGCCCGCTACACCCGCCACGCCGCCGCCCTGCTGTCCGCCGCCCTGCTGCTGCTCGCCCCGCCCAGCGTCGAACTCGCCGACCGGCTCGGTCCGTTCGCACCGGTGCCGGTGGTCCCCCTGGTGCCGGTGCTGGTGGGCGAGGCGCTGCGGCTGTGCGCGGCCTGCGCGGTGCGGCTGCTCGCCCTGGCGCTGTGCACCCCCGAACCGGGGCGCCGGGCGGTGCGGCGCCGACTCGCCGTGCTCGCCGGTATACTGGCGCTGCGGGCGGCGCTGCTGGCCCTGGCCTCGCCCGGCCCGGGGGCCCGCGAGCTGAGCGCCGCGCCGTCCACCGGCGCCCACCTGGCGCTGGCCGGGTACAGCGCCGTCGGCGTGCTCTACCTCGCCCACTGCCTCACCGCCCTGCTGCGTCAACTCCTGCGGCTCACCCGGGCGTCCGGCGGGCCGGGACCCACGCGCACCGGGTTGCGGCTGATCGTGCTGGGCGTGGCCGCCGGCCTGCTGTGGACCGCCTGGGGCGTCGACGACGTGGTGCGCGCGGCCGCCACCGGCTCCCAGGACGGCGCCGAGGACGCCCTGTGCGGCGTGCTGGGACTGGTGTGCGTGACCCTGCTCGGGGCGGGCCTGGGCGCGACGCTGTGGCCGGTCGTGCCGGCCGCCGTGAGCGGCTGGCTGCTGGCCCACCGCCGGCACCGGGCGCTCGCCCCGCTCTGGCGGGACCTGCACACCGTGCTGCCGGAGATCGCGCTCGTCCCGGTCCGGCGGCTGTCGGCGCTCCTGCCGCCGCGCGACCCGCAGTTCGCGCTGTACCGGCGGATCATCGAGATCCACGACGCCCGGCTGATCCTGCGCCAGCACCTGGACCCGCGCACCGCGCAGTGGCTCGCCGGTGCGACCCGGCGCTTCCCGCCGCCCGCCGACCGGGCGGCGGCCACCGCCGAGGCCGCGGCGCTGGCGGCCGCCCTGGAGCGCGCGGCCGCCGGCGCCCTGCCCGACCCGGGTGCGGCGCCCACCGTGCCGGCCGCCGTCCCGTCGGCCGAACCGCCGCGGGCCCTGGGGTCGGAGGCCGACCACCTGGCGCACCTCACCCGCGTCTACGCGACCTGCCCGGCCGTCGCCGAGGTCCGCACCCGGGCCCGCGCCGCCCACTCCGCCCGCTCCCCCGCCGTGGACGGGCCCGGGGCCGAGCCACCGGCGGGCCCGGGGCTGCTCGGGCGGTGAAGCGGCGAAGGCGCCCCGGGAACACCACGTCACCCATGCCCTGGACCCCCGCACGACAGGCCGGGCGGTGCCGCGCTCCCTCGTTCGCCCGCTCCCGGCGCGTTCTGGTCGACGGCCCCGGTCAGTTCCGGTTCGGCTTCAGGGTCGGCCTGATCTCCTCCCACCAGATCAGGACGGCGCCGGCGGCCAGGACCAGGACGTTCGCGGCGATCAGCAGCCATCCGCCGGTCAGGAGGCGCCTGTTCACGGCGGTGTACCCGGAGTCACCACTGTGGTCCTGGAGGCTCCCCAGGAGGAGGAGGATGGACAGCCCGGCCCAGAGCACGGAGATCCCGGTTCCCACGGCTGCCAGCTTCCCCGGTTCGCGTCCCGCGCGGGGCAGCCCGGTCGCCGCGAGGACGATCGCCACGGCGGCCCCGATGAAGCCGATCGGGACGACCAGCCAGTCACTCGGGTCAGGGCTGCCGTTGGCCGCTCCGAAGAGGTGTTTCCAGTCGAAGGCCAGGACCACCTGAACCGTCTTCTGCTCGGCGGTGAGCGTGAAGGTCTGCTCCATCATCGGGTTCTTGCCCGCTCCGAAGAGAGCGGCGGCCGCCATGAGGAGCAGGATCTTGACGAGCTCTGCGGGAGGGCGCTCCTTGGGGTGATCCGGCGGCTGCGGCGGGCGTTCGCCGGGCGGGCCGGGCCGTGAAGCCGGCCCCGGTGGCCGGTCGGGCTCCCGCTCGTCGCCGTCTCCGGGATCGGGCCGGGTCCCGGGCCCGGTGGGGGTGCGGCCCGTCTGGGGCGGTTGCGGGGTGGTGAGCGCGCGCAGGGCGTCGGTGCGTTCGCGGATCGCCTCGCGCGCCCCGTCGATGCCCATCCAGGCTCCCGGGCCGGCCGCGCCTCCGAGGAGCGCTTCGCACCGTTGCCGGACCTGGGCAGGTGTCGGGCGGTGGCCCGGGTCCTTGCCGAGGCAGTCGGCGATCAGCCGGCGCAGCGGTTCGGGGACAGCGCCCAGGTCCGGGGTGTCGGCGACGATCCGGTGGGCGACCGCCCACTCGTTCTCCGCGCCGAACGCCTCCCGTCCGGTGACCAGGAAGTAGAGGGTGGAGCCGAGCGCGAAGACGTCCGAGGCCGGGCCCACCGCACGGCCCATCGCCTGCTCGGGCGACATGTACAACGGGGTGCCGATCCGGGTCGACTGGCTGGAGTAGGTCACCGACTGGGTCAGGGACTTCACGATCCCGAAGTCGATGACCTTGGGCCCGCTCTCGTCCAGCACGATGTTCGCGGGCTTCAGGTCGCGGTGCACCACCCCGGCCGCGTGGATGTCCGCCAGTGCGTGCGCGATCCCCCCTGCCAGCAGCAGCACCTGACGCTCCGGCAGCCCGCGGGTGCCCAGCACCAGGTCGCGCAGCGAAGGGCCGGCTACGTACGAGGTCGCCAGCCACGGCCGCTCCGCCCGGGCGTCCGCGTCCAGCAGGGGGGCGATGTGCGCACCCCGCACCCGCTGCGCGGCGGCGATCTCCAGAGCGAACCGCTCGGCGAACTGCGGCTCCTGCGTGAACTCCGAGCGGATCACCTTCACCGCCGCCGGCACCCCGCCGGGCGACAGGGCCAGGAACACCTGGCCCATCCCGCCCTCACCCAGCCGTGCCAGCAGCTGAAACCCGCCGAAGCCGTCAGGATCGTGCTCCCGCAGCCCCGCGAACCGGAATGCCGTACCCGCCACGACCCACAGCCCCCCGCTGCTCCGCCATCGGACCTCCGGCACGAACAGCGACCGCTCGCGCACTCGCACCGAGCGTAGGGATGCCGCCGGCCCACCGCCAGTGGGCCATCGAGTCCGACGGTGCCGAGCCGGAGGGGCACCGGCGAAACGACGGGGACCGCCCGGCCCCGTCGGCCCAGGCGGTCCTTCCCCGGGAGGACGCGGGCCACCGGGGCCCGGCCCGTCCACCGGGGGTGCGTCACATGCGGTTCAGGCGTGCGTCAGCTGACCGACTGCTTCACCAGCGCGGCGATCTTCTCCTCGACCTCGGCCGTGACCTCGGTCAGCGCGAAGCCGGCCGCCCACATGGTGCCCTCGTCCAGCTTCGCCTGGTCGCTGAAGCCGAGCGTGGCGTAGCGGGCCTTGAACTTCTCGGCGCTCTGGAAGAACAGGACGACCTTGCCGTCCAGCGCGTAGGCGGGCATCCCGTACCAGAGCTTCGGCGCGAGCACCGGGGCGTTGGCCGTGACGACGGCGTGGACGCGCTCGGCCATGACCCGGTCGGAGTCCTGCATCTCGGCGATCTTCGCGAGCACGTCCCGCTCGGCCTCAGCCGCCTTGTCGGCCTTCGAGCCGCGCTTGGCCGCCTTCTTCAGCTCCTCGGCGTGGTCCTTCATCGCGGCCCGTTCGTCGGCCGAGAATCCCTCGTGCTTGCTTGCGCTGCTGCTCATGTCAGATCTCCCATTGAGGATCTCGATGTGCGGGATCTTGAGGGGACCTTATCCCGACTCACCGACACCGGGCCACGACGACCAGCACTGAGCGAAGAGCATTCCTGCTGCCGCAGGTGGACGGCGAAAGGTCCGCCGCACGCAAGGCTATCCGGTGCTCCGGCAACGCAGTTGAACGATGGTTCGCGCACTTGAACAACGCCGCCATGAGGATTCCGCGGGAGTCGACGGCCGGGATCCCCACCCGGTGACGGCCGTGTTCCAGGGCGAACGACCCTGACGGAAAAAACATGTGACGTGACATCGCCTGACTGTTCGCCACACGGCTTTCCCAGGAGGGATCATGGAAGAACGTCGGGTTCCCGACCGCGGTTCGGGCCCGGCAGGGTCGGGTGCAAGGACGGCGCGCCGGTCGGACGGGCACCGGGCGGGGATCGGGATCCCGCCGGCGCCGAGGACGTCGCCCGTCTCGCGGGACGGGTGTGGCCGACGGGGCGGCACGCACGGAGAGGACGCACGCACAGCAACGCGGGCCGGGGCGGATGGGCCCCGGCCCGCGCTGGGGAGCCGGAATGCGGAGCCGGGCGCTCACGCCCCGGTGCTCAGCACTGGGGGCGGCGGCCGTGGTTGGCACCGCGCCTGGCCCGGGCCTTCTTCTTGCGACGACGTTTCGACGACATCGGCTTCTCCTCTCACCACCAGGACCCCCGGCTTCCACCGTTCCACACCGGGCCCGCCCCGGCCCGTCGGGAGCACCCACCCACGGCCCGGGCACCGGCAGGCCCGGGCACTCGGGCCGTCCGGGGGCACTCGGGCCGTCCGGGGCTCAGGCGTTCCGGGCGAGGGCGGCGCGCCAGGCGGGGCTGTCGACGTAGTGGTTGTCGAAGCGCTCGGCGGAGGCGGCGATGGCGCTCGGGTCGCTCTCGCCGCGCATGACGCTGCCCAGCAGGCGCAGGTAGTCGAAGCGGTCCATGCCCGGGGTGAACACGAACAGGACGTCGGCCTCGGCGCCCGGGGCGGCGGCGAAGGCGTGCGGGGTGTGCGGGGGCACCGCCAGGAAGTCGCCCGCGCCGAGGACGGTGACCTCCTCGCCGAGCAGCACCTGCAGCGAGCCGCTGATCACGAAGAACAGCTCCCACGCCTTGGTGTGGAAGTGGGCGGGGGCCCCGACCGCGCCCTTGGCGAAGGTCGAGCGGTAGCTGGTGAAGCCGCCCTCGGTGTGCGCGGAGTCGGCGAGCAGGGTCATGGTGCTGCTCGGGTCGGCGCAGATCTCGGCCTCGGCGCAGCGGGTCAGCACGGGGGCCGTGGTGGGCGCCTGGACGGCGGTGGTGTCGGTGGTGTCGGTGGTGGCAGCGGCGGTGGCGGTGGTGTTCGTCGTCGTCATGTGATCAGACTAGATCGCCAAAGACCCACGGGCAGGTGGCAATTCCACCTCGGTTTCATGGGTCAATTCCGGAGCGCGGCCGGTGGCGGCCGGCCGTCAGGACAGACCGCGGAGCTGGACGGCGCGAGTGACGGCGAGCAGGTCGGCGGGGGTCAGCTGGTCCAGGACGCGGGTGGCGTGGGCCAGCAGGTCGGCGGCCGCGGCGGTGAGGGCGGCCTCGCCGAGCGGGCGCTCCGGCAGGTCGCAGCCTTCGGTGAGCAGCGCCTGCGCGACGGCGCGCAGGTCGGCGGTGGCCGGTTCGCGCACGGTCAGCGCCAGGTGGGCGGAGGGCTCGCCGCCCTCGGCGCGGGCGGCGTACGCGAGGCCGCGCGGGACGTAGAGCACCTCGCCCGGGCGCAGCACGGTGTCGGGCAGCAGCTCGCCCGTTCCGGCCGCCGCGGGCCCGGCGCCGGACGCGGGGGCGGTCTCGGTGGCAGGGGCTGCGTGCACCCGCCAGCGTCCGGTGCCCCAGAGCTGGACGGCCAGGACGTCGCCGTCCTCGCCGTGCCCCGGGTGGTCCCGGCCGCCGGGGGCGGCGAGGACGCAGTCCGCCTGCACCGGCAGGCCGAGGCGGGCGCCCAGGCCGGCGGCGAGTGCGCGCACGCCGGTGTGCCACTGCTCGACGTGGCGTAGCAGTACGGTGGCCCGCTCGTCGCGGACCAGGGCGCGCACCGACGGGCCGTCGGCGCAGTCCTCCAGCACCTGGCCGAGCGCCGCCCGGGGGCGGCAGAACCGGTGCGCGGGCAGCTCGGCGGCGCCCTGGTGGAGCCCGATGTAGGGGGTCCTCAGCAGGCCGTGGTCGAGCAGCCGCTCGAGTTCGGGGCGGGTGAGGACCTCGAGCGGCGGGTCGGCGGGGCGCAGCACGGCCGGGGCGGTGCGCCACAGGGCGGTGCGGAAGTGCGTTTCGTCCGCCACGCAGCGGTGCAGCCAGTTCTGGGTCATCTGCGGGTCTCGCTCTCGGGCGGTCGGGGCGGGCCGGGTTCGGGGCGGGCCGGCGGGCCGGGGCTGGTGGTCGGGGCGCCGCCGGGCGGCTCGGGCGACTCGGGCGGCGGCCCGGGCGGCGGGTCAGGCGCCGTGGGCGGTGCGGCGGGCCCCGGCGACCAGGTCCTCGGGGGTGACGGCGGCGAGGCGGGCGCGCAGGTGGTCCAGCAGGACGGCGCCGGCGCGCAGCAGGTCGGCCTCGTCCAGGGGGCGCTCGGGCAGGGCGGGCCCGTCGGCGGGCCTGTCGGCGAGCAGGGTGCGCAGCCGGGCGCGCAGGTGGTCGGCACGGGCCTCGCGCAGGGCGACGGTCAGCTGGAGGGAGGGGGCGGGCCCGGTGGCGCGGGCGGTGTGGGCGTGGCCGTCGGGGACGTAGAGCACCTCGCCGGGGTGGACGGGTGTCTCCAGCAGGCACGGTCCGGGGGTGTCCTCGCGGCCGGGCCGCCAGGCGGGGTCGGCGGGTGCGGGGTGGACGCGCCGGTGGGTGGTGCCGTCGAGCTGGATCACCAGGAGGTCGCCGTCGGCGCGGTGGGTGGGGCCGTACGGTCCGGGCGGGGTGTGGTCGAGGAAGGCCTCGGCCGGGCGTCCCGTCGCCTCGGCCAGGCCGGTGGTGAGTTCCCGGACGCCCGGGTGCCAGTGTTCGAGGTGGTGCAGGTGGAGGGTGGCGCCCTCGTCCTGGATCAGGGTGCGGACCAGGGCCGGGTCCAGGCAGCCCTGGAGGGGGTGGCCGGTGACGGTCCGCGGAGTGCAGAACCGTTCCTCCGGGAGGGGGTCGCCCCCGGCGGTGGACAGGGTGGCGTACGGGGTGCGCAGCGTTCCGCCGTCGACGAGGTCGGACAGGGCCTGCGGGGTGAGGAGCCGGGTGGGCGGGTCGGCGGGGTGGAGGAGGGCGGGGCCCCGGCGCCAGTGCCGGCGCAGGAAGGTCTCGGGGTCGCCGACGCAGCGTTCGAGCCGGTCCATGGCCGTGGCGGGTCCTTTCCGGTGGTTCGTCGGGGGCGGGGCGGCCGGTACGGGGCGTTGCGGCGGGCGTCGGGGCCTCGCGGGCCGGGCGGGCGCGGGCCGGGGGCCCCGGTGGCCTGGACGGCCGCCGGAGCCCCTGGGGTCTGTCGTCGGACCCGCGTCCGCGGGGTCCGGGATCCGGGGTCAGCTGATGTGCGAGGGGCAGTGGTGGCCGCAGTCGTCGATGGCCATGTGGTCGGTGTGCACGTCGGGCGTCGTGCCGTGGCCGACCGGGCCGTGGACGGCCGGCGTCCGCACCACCGGGCCGTGGACGGTCGGGGCGTGGCCGGCCGAGGCGGAGGCGGCCGCCGGGGCGAGGGTCGCCGCGCCGAGGGCGGCCGCGGCGGCGACGGACAGCGCCGCCCGGCGGGCCAGGACGGCGAAGGTGGTGGTCGTGGCGGTGGTGCGGGTACCCATGGTGGTCTCCTTCGGGACGGGGGTGGGCGCGCCCTGGTCGGGCGGGCCCGGTGGGGCGGCCGTGCGCCGGTGGGCGCGTCGGCCTGGTGCCGGGGGGATGCCGGGGAGGCGGGTTCCGGTGGCCGGGGAGGCGGGATCCGGTGGCCGGGAGGGGGCGGTGTGGCGCGGTGGTGTGTGGTCAGCCGGCCGGCCCGGGGGTGTCGGGGCGCGCCGTGCCGTTGCCGGCGGTGAGCGGGATGCGCAGCACCAGCGGTTCGGCGCCGGGCCGGCACTGCAGGCGGTAGCCGCAGCCGGGTGGCAGCAGCAGCCACTGCCCGGGCCTCAGCCGGACGGTCTGTGGTGATCCGTCCGCCCGGTCCGGCCCGAACCGCCCACCGGGGCCGGTCGGTTGGACGCGCCCGGCGCCGCGGCGCTGGAACAGTAACAGGCTGCTCGCGCTCCGGCCGGTGAGGGCTCCGGCGCCCCCGACCGCGGCCGGCTCCACGAGCCGTCCGAGGCGCTCGTGCAGCGCGGCGGCGAGGGCGGCGGTGTGCCTCGACCGTCGGTGGGCGTCCGGCGCGGACGGCGGTTCGTCGCCGCCCGGGCCGTCGTCCTCGGTCCACAACAGGGCGGGACCGTGGCCGAGTCGGCGCTGCAGGAAGCCGACGACGTCCTGCAGCAGGTCGTCGTCCCGGAGGGTCGGCAGGTGCGACTCCTCGCCCCACAGCATCGCCTCACCTCCGCCTCGGCCGGGTTCCCGCCGCCCCCGCTCCGATGATCCATCGTGCGCAGCGGCCGCCTTGACGCACAGTCCCGGGTTCCCGGTCCCGGGATCACGTGACACGGGCGGGCTCGGCCGGCCCGTCGCGGGGCGGACGGGTCGGCCTTCCCGACGGGCCTTCCGTCCGGGGCTCAGTCGTCCAGCAGCCCCGCGCGGGCCGCGGCCACACCGGCCTGGAAGCGGCTGTCGGCCGCCAACTCGTCCATGATGTCGGCGATGTGGCGGCGGGCCGTGCGCAGCGACATGCCCAGCCGGCGGGCGATCGCCTCGTCCTTCAGGCCGGCGGCGAGCATCCGCACGATGGTCTGGTCGAGCTCCTGGGCGACCTGCCCGAAGCCGTCCTCGGCCGCCTCGGCGAACGGCCTGGCCAGCGTCCACGTCTGCTCGAAGATCTCGCACAGGTACGCAACCAGGGCTTCCTGACGCACCACCAGGGCGCCCCACGAGCCGTCGTCCAGGGGCAGGAAGGCGAGCTCGCGGTCGAAGACGATGAGCCGGCCGAACAGCTCGTGGGCGGTGCGGTACTCCGCGCCGAGCGCGGTGGCCGCCTCCACGTAGGCCTGGCTGGGGCCGTTGAAGCGGGCGGTGTGGTGGTAGAGGGTGCGCATCCGCACTCCTCGGGCGAGCAGGACGCGGTCGCGCCGCAGCGCGTCCTCCATCGCGGCGGGGACGCGGGAGCCGCCACCGGGCTGGCTGGTGAGGACCTCGCTGCGGCACTCGGCGGAGGCGCGGTCCAGGGCGGCGCGGACCTCCGGCAGGGTCGCGATGACCTGCAGCTGCGGGGGGTCGTCCGCGCCGGGGGCGTCGGCGGCGGCGGCGTTCCCGCCGGCGGCGCGGATGGCGGGCCCGTCCGCGGCGGCGTTCCCGCCCGCGACGGTCTGCCGGTGGACCGGCAGGAAGCCGGCCACCAGGGCCTGGCGGTGGGCCAGTTCGGCGCGGCTGCGCCGGACGGCGGCCTCGACGGGGGCGGCCAGGGCGGCCATCGCGGCCTCGGGGGCGACGGCCCGGCCCAGGCGCGGATCGTCGGGGTCGCGGTGGACCAGCTGCCAGGCCAGGAGGCGTTCGAGGGCGGGTGCGGCGCCGTCGGGGTCCAGGCCGAGGCCGGTGAGGTGGGCGGCGAGGGCGGCCGCGTCCAGGCTGCCGTGTTCCAGCACCCAGGCGTAGGCGGCACCGTCGGCCGGCTCGGGAGCCGGCGCGGGAACAGGAACGGGAACGGGAACGGGGACGGGCAGGGCTGCCGGTACCGCCCCGTCCAGGGCGCCGGGGCCTGGGCCTGGGCCGACGCCCGGGCCCGTGCCCGTGGCGGCCGACCGGGGCGGATGCGGCGGGGTCTGGGGTGAAACGTCCACTTCCGTCCCCCGGTCATCTTGCTGCCAGTGCTGTCGGTGGGGCCCCGATCGATGGCGCGGGCGGCCCTTGATCGTCATGCTAGTTCACAGGCCGCCGGGCCCCGCCGATCACGGCTCCCGGCCCGCCGCCCGCTCCCCTGTCGCGTCCTGGAGGACCCCTTGAAGCGTTTCGTCGCCGCCACCGCCCTGCTCGCCGGACTGCTCACCGCCGCGGTCGGCGGCGCGGCCTCCGCCTCGGCCGCGGCGGCGACGGACACCCGGCCGGCGGTCGGGTCGGCCCAGCCGTCGCCGGTGCTCCAGCCGCCCGGCGCCACCAAGAACATCGCGGACACCTCCTGGGGCGGCAGCTGCCACACCCCGCTCTGCAAGCCGATCATGTGACGCCCCCGGCGCACGTGGCGCCGCCGGCCGGTCGGGCCCACCCCGACCGGCCGCCTTCCCCGGCCCGCCCCGGCTCGTCCCGTCCCGTTCCGTCCTGGTCCGTCCTGGTCCGTCCCGGCCCGCCCGCGGCAGAGAGGCTCCGACATGCCCGTCACCACCCCGTCCTTCGCCACCGCGCCCGCACCCGCCGCACCCGCCGCGCCCACCGCGCCGGCCCCCGCCGCCTCCGCCATCGCCGGGCTGAGCCAGCGCGAGTGCCAGGTCCTGGAGCTCCTCACCCAGGGCGCCACCTACGGCGCGATCGCCCGCCGCCTGGAGCTCAGCCCGCACACCGTCGACACCTACCTGCGTCGCATCCGGGCCAAGACCGGCACCAGCAACCGGATCCAGCTCGCCCTCCTCGCCCACGCCGCGATGCCCATCTCCGGACGCCTCGGCGTCAACTGACGGTCAATCAGCGACACCTGCGGGAACCTAGGGTGGCGGCATGAGACACCGCACGGCACTCGCCGCCCTCGCCCTGTCCACGGCCGCCCTCCTCGCCGCCACGGCGGCACCGGCGCCCGCCGCCCCGCAGCGGTCCACGGCCCCGCAGCAGTCCGCCGCCCCACCCGGGGCCCGCGCGGACGATCCCGGGACCGCCCCCGACAGTGACGGGGCCCCCGACAGCACCGCCGACAGCGCCCCCGGTGAGGTCACCGGCCCCGACGGACTCGCCGCCTACCGCCACCAGCCGATCACCTGGGCCACCTGCGCGGATCCCGGGCTCGCCGCCAGCGGCACCGAATGCGCCACCCTCAAGGTCCCGCTCGACTACCGCGCACCCCGGGGCCGCACCCTCGACCTCGCGATCTCCCGGATCCGGGCCACCGACCCGGCCGAACGCCGCGGCATCCTGCAGACCAACCCCGGCGGCCCCGGCAGCCGCGGCCTGGACATGCCCGCCGCGCTGCTGTCCCGGGCCGCGCCCGAGGTGGCCGCCGCCTACGACGTCATCGGCATGGACACCCGGGGCACCGGCGCCAGCGGAGCCCTGGACTGCGGCCTGGAGCGCGGCAGTTGGCTGCGCTCGGTGGGCACCGACCAGTCCGGTTTCGAGGAGAGCCTGCGCCTGGCGAAGAACGACGCCGACGCCTGCTGGGCGAAGTACCCCGACCTGCTGCCCCACCTCACCACCCGCAACATCGCCCGCGACGTCGACCTCGTGCGCGCCGCCCTCGGCGAGCGGCGCACCTCCTGGTTCGGGCAGTCCTACGGCTCGCTGCTGGGCGCGGTGTACGCGCAGATGTTCCCGGGCCGCGTCGACCGGCTGGTCCTCGACAGCGCCCCCGACCCCGCCCGCTACGGCATCCGGATGTTCCAGGACATGGGCCCCGCCCACGAGCGGGCCCTCGACGACTTCGCCGCCTGGGCCGCCCCCCGCCACGGCGAGTACGGCCTCGGCGCCACCCCGGCCGCCGTACGCGCCACCGTCGAGAACCTGGTGCGACGCGCCGAGGCCGCACCGATAGCCGTCGACGGCTTCCGGGTCGACGGCCGCCTGCTGCCGGTGCTGCTCACCGTCTGCCAGGGCGACGACCGCGACGGCGCCGACTACGCCGCCGTGCTGCGCCAGCTCCTCGACGCCGCGGACGGCAAGCCGGTGCAGGTCACGCCCGGGCTGCACGAGCTGCTGACCGTCGTCTTCCAGCCGCGTGTCGTCGGCGCGGACCTCGACCTGGCCTCCGCGATGGCCGTCCTGTGCGACGACGTCGCCATGCCGCGCGACCCGCAGTGGTACCGCGCCGCCGTCGAGCGCTCCCGCGCCTCCCAGCCGGTCTTCGGCCCGGTCTACAACGGCCCGACGCCGTGCGCGTTCTGGCCGCAGGCGCCCCGGGAGACCCCGGTGACGGTGGACAACGCCGTGCCCGCCCTGCAGATCCAGTCCACCGGCGACACCCACACCACCTACCCAGAGGCCCTCGCCATGCACGCCCGCCTGCACGGCTCGCGCCTGGTCACCGTCCCCGGCCGCACCCACGGCCTCTACCTCGGCGGCTACAGCCCGTGCGCCCAACAGGCCGTCGACGCCTACCTGGTGACCGGCGCCCTGCCCGCCGCGGACACCACCTGCCCGCGCTGACCCCTGCCCGCTGCCCGCGCTGACCCCCTGCCGCCGCCCGGCGCCGAACGTGACCCACCCCCTCGTCGACAGCCGCGCGCTGCGGCCTTCAGTTCCGCAGCGGGTCGAGGGGCTGGGCGCAGCGCTGGCGCAGCCCGTCCGGCCGGCGCCGCACCATCGTCCGACTCACCACGCAGGGAAGGGGACTGCTGCGCCGGGCCGAGCGTGTGCGGACGAAGGCCGACCGCGGCTTCCTCGCGGCGCTGCCGCCGGCCGAGGCCGACGCGCTGCGAGCGCCCTGCGCACGCTCGCCACCGGGTAGCCGCCCGGGGCCGGCGGGCCCGCCCGTCACCCGTCCGTGGCCGCGGATGTGCACGGCACCCCGGACGGCCCGTAGCGTCGCCGTCGGCATGCGGTCGACACCGCGTGCCGCGGCAGGGCCAGGGGTGTCGACGGTGGGGGGGCGCGCGGGCGATGAGGCGGATTCGACGGGCAGCGGCGGCCCTGGCGGTGGCGGTGGCGGTGTTCACGGCCTCGGCGTGCAGCTCCTCCCCCGCGCCACCGGCCCCGGCCGCCCCGGCTTCCTCGGCCTCCCCCGAGTCCTCCGCGGACGGCACGGACGACGACCCCGCCGGTGACCTGGGCGGGCGCCCGCTCGCCCTCGTCTACCGCGGCCCGGCCGCCTGCGACGGCTGCCCCGAGGCCGCCCGGCAGCTGCTGGAGCACGACGGCTACGCCGTGCACTACATCGGGCCGCAGGAGCACCTGCACTTCGGCCCCGGCGCGCTCGACCACGCCGCCCTGTACGCCCAACCCGGCGGCACCAACGGCCAGGAGGTCGGCACCGCCTGGCGCCTGCTGCGCCAGGAGCCGGGCTTCACCCCGGACCTGGTGCGCGACTACGTCCGCGCCGGCGGCCGCTACCTGGGGCTGTGCATGGGCGGCTACCTGGCCGGCGACCCGGGCTACGACCTGCTGCCCGGCGACTCCGGCCAGTACATCCGCACTCCGGGCGCCACCGTCACCGACGACCGGGACCACCTCGTCGCCGTCGTCTGGCGCGGCCGCCCGCAGCGGATGTACTTCCAGGACGGCCCGTACTTCGACGTCGACGGCCCGGGCGTGGACGTCCTCGCCCGCTACGGCAACGAGCGCGCCGCGGCCGTCGTCGCCCCGTACGGGTCCGGGCGGGTCGGCGTCAGCGGCCCGCACCCGGAGGCACCGGCGGACTGGTACCGCGACTACGGGCTGCCCGACGAGTCGGCCACCGGCCAAGCCCTGGGCGAGGACCTCCTGCACGCCCTTCAGGCGGCCCGCTGACCGAGTTGGAGGAGGGGGAGGGAGCGTCCGGAGAGGGCCTCCGTGAGGCGGGCGGCCTGGGCGGGGGCCATGGTGTCGGGCAGGCGGCGCACGGGGACGAAGCGGGCGCCGAGCAGGGCGCTGCGGTGGCGGGGCGGGACGGTGAGGCGCTCGGTGGTGACGGTGCCGCCGTCGAAGACCAGGGCGAGGCGTTCCAGGTGGCGGTCGGCGGGGGTGAAGTCGACGGCGAGGACGGCGGTCAGGTTCAGGGTCAGGCCGGTGTCGTGGTGCAGGTGGCGGGCGGCGGCCAGGTGCGGGGGCTCGTTGGGCCGGGCCGGGCCGCCCGGGAGGATCATGCCGTCCAGGTAGTCGGGGTCGACGAGCAGGACGTCGCCGCGCAGGTTGCGGACGAGGGCGAGGCAGCCGAGCCGGCACACGGGCGGCTTGGCGAGGAGGCGGGGATCGCGCATCAGGGGGTCATTTCCTCAGGGCGACGAACAGCAGGAGCAGGGCGAAGCAGGCCCACCAGAGCAGGCGGGCGAGGAGGTCAGTCGTCATACGTCAGGCGCTCGTAGCGCAGCCCCTTGCGCAGCAGGTCGACGATGCGCAGCACCTCGGACGCCCGGGCCGCCCCCAGAGCGACCAGGTAGCAGCCGGTGCGGCGCCCGTACTCCCAGTCCACCTCAGCGGAGGGCAACGTCACCCCGCCCAGGGCGAGCACGGTGGTCAGGTCGTCCAGGGCGTCGGCGGCCTGGCGCCGCTGGTCGGCGGTCACGCGGGAGAGGGTCGACATCAGTGCTCCCCCGGCCGCTTGTGCACCTCGAACACCCGCCAGGCACTCCAGGCATCCGTGAAGGAGGAGAACCCCTTCAACCCGCCGGAGTCCTGGCACAGCCACTCCCCCGTCATCTCGTTCCGCACCCGGTAACACCGCCCCTCGGGGTCCCACCGAACCCCGTAGCCGTGCAGCTCGGGCACTTGGTCATGCGTCATGGGAATAACCTTCCGCAGCCGATCTTTCACGCTCTGTGTGGAAAATGGTTGCGGAACGACCCCCTCGCAGGGAAGGATCTGAAGTCGCCAGTTCAGCATGGTTCAGTTGGGAAGCATCATGAACCGTAAGGATCTTGATCCCACGTCATCTCCCTATGCGGCCCTCGGGATCCAGCTCCGCCGCTCACGCGAGGCACGCGGCCTGACCCAGACGGAGCTCGGAGAGGCCATCTCCTACTCCGGCGCCTACATCTCCAGCATCGAGCGCGGCATCCGCCCGCCGAGCCGTCGGTTCGTGGAGGTCGTGGACGAGTACCTCACCACCGGTGGCACGCTCGCCCTCATGCTTGACCAGCTCGAACACAGCATCCTCATAGAAGGTTTCCCCGAGTACGCCGAGCGGGAGGCGGAGGCCACTACGGTCCGGCTGTTCGAGATCGGAGTAGTTGCAGGACTGCTTCAGACTCCAAACTACGCAGCCGCATACGAGCAAGCACCCGTGAGACGGGGGACAGTTACGCAGCAGCAGGCCGACGAGCGCATGCGCTTTCTCCTCGCCCGGCAGGAGCGGCTCAACCAGTCCTCGCCCCCCTTCGTCCAGGCTGTGCTAGACGAATGGAGCTTGCGACGCCCAGTCGGCGGGCCGACCGTGATGGCCAACCAGTTGGCACACCTGGAAGAACTAGCCGGCCGCCCAAACATGACCATCCAGGTGGCCCCGATCGGCCTTGGGGAGAGTCGACCGTTCGCTCACCCGGTAACCCTGCTGACGATGCCGAACCGCTCGTTGCTCGGGTATTCGGAGAGCCACCAGCGCGGTTTTCTCGAGCGAGATGCCGAAACCCTGGCAGGCTGGGCCAGAGACTACGATCGGCTGCAAGCCGAGGCGCTGCCGCTGGCCGCGTCACTTGAGCTGATCCGCATAGTACGGAAGGAATTTGAAAGTGCATCTTGACCTATCCAGCGCCCGCTGGCGCAAGAGCACGCGCAGCGGACAAGGCGGCCAGTGCGTCGAAGTCGCAGACGGCTACCAAAACATCGTCCCTGTCCGCGACTCCAAGGATCCCCACGGCCCTGCCCTCCTTTTCCATGCCGACGCCTGGCAGTCCTTCGTCACCGCCGTCCGCACCGGCGAGTTCGACGCCCACTGACAGCAACACCCACCTCGCCGCCCCACCCACGGGGCGGCGAGGCGATCTGAACTCCCCCAGCAGGTTCAACCCGACCAGGGCAAACGGCAGCACGGCACCAGGCTTCTCCCCCAACGGCCGTCTCTACCTCAAGGTTGGTGAACGAGTGGTCTGGTCCGACACCCACCACATGAACCTCAAGGCCGGCCACGACCGCGAGGTGCTCGCGGTCTACCCCTGAAGTCGGTCTCGCCGACTTCCCACTCCCAGCCCTACCGTGATGTGAGCTCAGCAACACTCGTTCAGGAGGGCACCGGATGAACGACACCCACCCCACCACCTGGCGCAAGAGCACCCACAGCGGCCAGGGCGGTGAGTGCATTGAGGTGGCCAACGGCCTCCCCGCCACCGTCCCGGTCCGCGACTCCAAAGACCCCAACGGCCCGGCCCTCACCTTCACCGCCGACGCCTGGCGCTCCTTCCTCGCCGCCGTCCGCACCGGCGAGTTCGACTGAACCGGCAAGCCACCGCCGGAGTGGGAAGCCTGGGCAGGGGTAGCTCTGGATGGCGCAGGAGGGCATGACATGGCCGACGACAAGTGTGGATCGACCGGACAGTCCAACGGCTGGTCGATCAAGCGAGTGGCTTGCGGTAGCGGACATACTCGTTCTGTCTCCGGAACCCCACGCTCTCGTAAAGATCGTAGGACCGGTGGGGATTTGCCGTGCCCGTGTACAGCCTGGCCGTCGTTGCACCCTGCTCGCGAAGGCTTCGCAGCCCTTCCAGCAGCAGGATCCGGCCGATTCCGAGGCGTCGCTGGTCCGTTCGGACGCTCAGCTCTTCCACCTCGCCCACGGTGTGGTCGTGGTTGCGGATGGAGCACAGGGCCACGCCGAGCATCTCCTGCCCCCTCCAGGCAGCCCTCCAGCATGCCGGGTCGGCGGTGTCGACGAAGTCCTGGAAGGTCCATTTCTGAGTGAAACCGGTTTCCGCGTACGACTCGACGACCGTCCTCCAGGCCGCGCGGTAGTGGCCGGTCCCGATCGGCCCCGTCCGTATCCCGGCCGGGAGTTCGCTGCCTCGTTCGGGCAACTGCTGCAGATCGCCCAGCTCCAGCTCGACCAGGCTGAAGACACGTCGGTAGCCGGCTGCGAGCAGAAGCGCCGTGGCGTCCTGCTCGGAGACCATGGCGTTCGCACCGATCACTGCAGTCCGAGCCGTGCCATGGTCTTCGGTGAGCCGGCCGATCCGCTCTTCGGCCCAGCGCAGCATGGCTGACCCGATGCCCTGGTCGCGATGCTCGGGCAAGAGGTAACCGCGGTGCAGGTAAAGCCACGTATCGTCCCGCTCCTGCCACCACCGGATCGTCGAGTAGCCGACGACGCTCCCGTCGCGTACCACCAGGACCTGGTTCTCGGACGGCTCGTCCAGCTTGGCAGAGGCCTCGGCGATCTCGGCCGCTGTCGGGAGCCCTTCCACAACCGAACGGGTGTCGACCCCGTCCCGTTCGACACATCCCAGCCGCACCGCGGCCATGGGACCGTGGTCCTCCTCACCCCGATACGGCCGGAACCCGAAGCCGGCTGGGAGGTCCTGTCCTGGCGTGTCATCCGACATGATCGGATGATCTCCAACTTCGAGGCAGGTCCGCCACCCTGTTCATGCTTCATACTGCGGTCGTGTTCGACCGTTCCACGAGATAGCCGCGTTCGAAGTGGGCTCCGGCTCGGACGAGAGCGACGAGGTGGGGCGCATTCACGGCTCGCCAGCGGGTCTGGTGAGGAGTGGGAAGTCGGTCTCGCCGACTTCCCACTCCCGGCCCTACCGTGATGTGAGCCTCAGCAACGCTCGATCAGGAGGGCACCGGATGAACGACACCCACCCCACAACCTGGCGCAAGAGCACCTACAGCGGTGGGTCAAACGGCTGCGTCGAGGTCGCCGACGGCTACACCAGCGTCATGCCCATCCGCGACTCCAAGGACCCCGACGGCCCCGCCCTCACCTTCACCGCCGACGCATGGCAGTCCTTCGTCACCGCCGTCCACACCGGCGAGTTCGACGCCCACTGACAGCAACACCCGCCTCGCCGCCCCACCCACGGGGCGGCGAGGTGGGACACCAGGGCCTCGTCATGCCGAAGCAGGCCGTCTCGGCCTCCCACAGCTCATGGTGAAGGGCTGCCAGGTCCGCGGCCGGATGGCGATCGGGATCGAGCAGAGTGGTGATCAGCCGGACATGCGTACTGGTGCGTTCGCCGTTCACAGTGCTCGCGGTGACAGAGAAGCTGATGACCCGACAGTCGTCAGGCCCGGGTTCAACATGCCTCTGACCAGCGCCGCTACGCCCTCGTGCGGCAATGGAGTCGTTACGGAACGGTGATCGTTTCGGGCACAACCTTCAACGATGCCAGGTGTTTTACTTGATCTTGGCCGCAGGCCGTCGAGCCCGACGGCCTGCCCACGGCCGGACATGGGGCGTACCGTGTGCTCCGCTCAGGAAAGTTGATTATGCGTAAGTCCATTCTTGCTGTCTTCGCGGCCCTCCTGGCCGCGGTCGTCATGAACGTCTCGATCGCCCCGCAGGCCAGCGCCGCGGACTGGCGGACCCTGCAGAACAAGTACTCGGGGAAGTGCGCCACCCCCAAGGGCAACGGCACCTCCAACGGAACCATCATCACCCTGTGGGACTGCACCGGTTCGCCTCTGCAGCAGTGGGACGTGCAGGTGGCCGGCCCCGGCTATCGGCTCGTGAACCGGGCGAGCGGTAAGTGTCTGACCCCGTACGGCAACGGCTACGAGACCGACGGCGCCGTCCTGACGCTGTGGGACTGCGACTACAGCGGTACCAACTACCCGCAGCAGTTCGGCCTCGACACCGGCTGGACCTGGACCACTTACTCGGGCCCGGACTACCGCTGCCTGACGAACAAGGGCGGCAGCCACGCCAACGGCACCTACCTCACCCTCTGGCGCTGCGCGTCCGACTACCCCACCGAGCAGCGCTGGGTCACTGAGTACGCCTGACCGCACAGGGACTGAAAGGTCCTCCAGCGCAGCGGCTGGCAACCGGCGGAATCCGGCCGGCACCACGATGAGTGTGGCTCCGCAGCCCAAAGGGTGCGGAGCCACACTCATTCCACCGTCCCTGCAAGCACGTTCCTGCCCGTTCATCTGCTGAGCAACACGGGAGCGACTCCCCGGGCGGCGCGCTCCGGGGGTGGCCGGACGATGCTCTGCCCGTCTCAAGCAGCACCAGCGGCTCGTCCGCCACACCATCCGGTCCGATTCCACCTGAGCTTGCGCGAATCCGCCGCACCACCCAGCTCAGGCGGCGAAGTCGCCTGCCGCGCCTGCGATCCCGCCGCCCCGCCTCCCCTGCTCCATGAGGGGGAAGTCGGCCTCGCCGACTTCCCCCTCAAACGGGCCCCGCTGGTCACCGGTTTCGTGGCCCTCGCCGCGCCGGCCGGCCACCAGGGCGTCGTCCCCCGTGGACGACGCCCTGGTGGGCTCACCAGCTCCTGCCGGCCTGTTCCCGGATCGTGTGGTTGATCCGGTTGAAGAAGCCGGTCATGGCGATCTCCAGGATGATCGCGTTCAGCTGCTCCCCGGTGAAGTGGTCGGCGGCGGCATCCCAGATCTCGTCGGTCACACCGGGGGCGCCGTCCTGGATGCGGGTGGCGGCCTCGGTCAGCGCGAGCGCCGCCCGCTCCTCGTCGGTGAAGAACGGCGTCTCGCGCCACGCGACCACGTGGTGCAGCCGCTCGTCCGTCTCCCCGGCCTTCTTCGCGCCCGAGACGGTGGCGAACACGCACGGCGCACAGCCATTGATCTGACTGGCGCGCAGGTGGACCAGCGACAGGAGGCGCCGGTCGACACCTCCGGCGGCTATCGCCTTGTGGAGGTGCTGGATCGCGGTCATCAGGTCGGGGTTCATCGCACCCTTGAGGCGTGGTTCCATCAGTCCTGCTCCTTCAGCGGTTACCCGGGCCCGTCCGGACCCGTCATCACCCATGACGGAACGGATTCGGGGAAGGTAACAACATGTTCGAGACCGGCTCGACGGACCCGGTGGCCCAGGCGTTCGAGTCCCAGCGCGACCGGCTGCGCGCGGTCGCCCACCGCGTGCTCGGCTCGCACGCCGACGCCGAGGACGTGGTCCAGGAAGCGTGGCTGCGACTCTCCCGCCAGGACGCGGCGGTCATCGAGAACCTCTCCGGCTGGCTGACCACCGTGGTCGGCCGGATCAGCCTCGACGTCCTGCGCTCGCGCCGGACCCGCCCAGAGGCGTCCTACGACGACCGGCTGCCCGAACTCGTGGTCACGCTCGACGACGCCCCCGCCCCGGACGACGACGCGGTGCTCGCCGACTCGCTCGGGCTCGCACTCCTGGTCGTCCTCGACTCTCTCCGGCCCGGCGAGCGGCTGGCGTTCGTGCTGCACGACCTGTTCGCGGTGCCGTTCGAGGAGATCGGGCGCATCCTCGGCAAGTCCACCGACGCCGCCAAGATGCTCGCCAGCCGTGCCCGCCGGAAGGTTCGGGCGACCGAGCGGCCGACCCGCGCGGGCCGGGAACAGCGCGAGGTGGTCGACGCCTTCCTGGCGGCTGCCCGCGGTGGCGACTTCGACGGTCTGCTCCGCGTGCTCGACCCCGAGGTGAGGCTCACCATCGACACCCCCGGCGGCGTGGTCGTCACCCTCGGCGCCACCAAGGTCGCCGCCGGCGCGCAGCTGGCCGCCGGCGCGGCCGCCCTGGGCCGGGCGGCGCTCGTGGACGGCCGTCCCGGCGTCCTCTCCTGGCGCGAGGACGGCACCCCGCTCTCGGTCCTCGCGTTCACCGTCACCGACGGCCGGATCACCGCCATCACGGCAGTGGTCGACCCGGCCAAGCTCGCGCGGATCGACCTGCCTGCCCCTGCGTGAGCGGCCTCGTCACGCCGCCCGCTCGTCACGCCGCCCGCTCGTCACGCTCGACCAGGACGCCGGCCTGGCGCGAGGGCCGGTAAACGGGTTGGCGGTGGCGGGCGGGTGGCGGTCATGATCGTCGCCATGTCTACGGAGATCTCCTTCGCCGAGAAGCCGACGCTCGCCGGCGAGCGCGTGGTCCTGCGTCCGGTCTGCACGGCCGACGCACTGGTCGCGGTGGCTGCCGACCCCGAAACGGATCGGCTGACCGGCACCCACGAGGTCTTCGGCCTCGAAACGCTGGAACGCTGGTACGGCTCCCGGGCCGAGCACGCCGATCGGCTGGACCTGGCGATCGTCGAACGGGCCACCGGCACCTGTGTCGGCGAGGTCGTGCTGTCGGAGCTCGACGCCCGCAACCGTTCCTGCTCGTTCCGGATCAGCCTGTTCGACCGCCGCTCCTTCGGCCGCGGGCTGGGCACCGAGGCGAGCCGGCTCGTCCTCGCCCACGCCTTCGAGGCCGTCGGCGTGCACCGGGTCGAACTGGAGGTCTTCGCCTTCAACCTGCGGGCCCACCACGTCTACGAGAAGCTCGGTTTCGTCCGCGAGGGCACCCGGCGCGACGCGCTGTGCTGGGACGGCGCATGGATCGACGCCCACACGATGGCCGTCCTGGCCCCCGAGTGGACCGCGCACCGCGGCCACCCGCAGCCGGCGAGCTGAAGCCCTCCCCCGGGCGCAGCGCAGCGCACCGCCCGCCGGCTCCACCCCGCTGCACGGGAAGTCGGTCCCGCCGACTTCCCGCGCTCCCCCGGGCGCCCGGCCTCGCGCGGGGGCCGGTAAACCCGTTGGCGGTGGCGGGCGGTCGGCGGTCATGATCACTCCCATGCCTACGGAGATCTCCGTCGCCGACGCCCGGCGTGCGTGTCGTACCTCGCGCATGAGGGTTGATGAAGGCCGGATGCGGTTGCAGGTCACGAGCCATCCTGTCGCCGATCCCGGATCCGGTCTCAGCCGGATCCTGAGCACCGGCCCCATGCTCCGCAACACTTTCGTCCACCCTCCCGACCACCACGTCGGGTATCTGCGCGTGAGCCGCGCCGATCTCCTTCGGCTCGGTGCCTTGTTCCGCGTCGCCGCGGCGAGCTCGCACAGCGCGATCCACATCCCGGTCCCGCCGGGCGCCCGACCGACGGCCCCGGCCGGCGGCGACACCCGTCCGCTGCCCGTGCTGCTGGCCCGTGAGGACACGGGGCTGCGGCTTTCCGACTGGCCCGACCTGCGGCACAGGATGCGCCGTGGCTCGGCGCCGTTGAGCGTGACCGCCCCGGCGGCACGGGCTCCGGACCGTCCCGACGACGTCCGTCGCCGAGCCGATCGCCATCCCGCCCGATTCGCCGAGCGCGCCGGGACGATCGTCATCACCGCCCGCGCCGAAGTCCTGTTCTGGATCGGCGACTGGCTCACCGCGGTCGGCGACCGCGTCGCCCAGGACCCCCACGTCCACCGGCACGGCGAGAGCTTCCTCGGCGACATGGTCGGCTTCTTCGACCCCGGGCGCACCGACCGGCCCATGCACGCGTTCTGCGTCGTCGCCGTCGAACCGATCTTCCACCGGGACCGCTGGCGCAGGCAGCGAACGCCCACCGGATAGCCCGAGGCCGGGCATGCCGTCGTTCGGCAGGTGGCGGGCAGCTGTCCTGGGCTTCCGCTCCGGAGGGGCGCCGGCAAACACCGCGGTCTCCGGCGAGGCGTCGACGACCACCGTGTGCAGCGCGGACATCCGGTCGCGGGGCGTGGACGACCGGCTGGGGGACACACCGTCAATTCGGCTTGTGCGAGGAGGGCTTCTGCCCGGGAGCTGCCGGAGGGGTGACCCCGAGCGTCTTTCCCGCCGCCCCGGCCCGGGTCGCACCCTCGACCGCCAGACAGATGCCGAAGACACGGTCATGGCTGGTCCAGCCGTTGACGCGTCCCCGGTTGTTGCTGATCTGCACCCGCTTCCGGGACTGGTCCACCGCCGACACCACATGCAAGTACACGGTCCCGGCGACCCGCGCGAGAACGATGTCTCCGACGTCCAGCTTCGACGGGTCGACCGGCGCGACGACCACCTGTTGCCGACTGCGTATCAAGGGAACCATCGAGGAGCCACTCGGTCGGAACTCCACGGTCGCCCCGCCGGCGACTCTGCCTGCGACTGCATCCAACATGCCCATCCGCCGATGGTGCCCGACCAGGCCCCGCCGCAGCGAAGCATTTCCGCTGACGGCGCGGCACGCCGGCAGCGGCACGTCGGCAGCGGCGCCGCGGCGCCGCTGCCGACATCGGTGCCTGGGCCGCCGGGCAGGTGGAACACGGCGCGGGCCGTGCTCGAGATGATCACCGGGCAGGGGTGAGGAGCCGGCCGGACGACCCGGCCGGTCAGGGCCACCGACTGCCCTACCCGGCGGACTCGGTGCGCCCGACGGGCCCGGTGCGCAGCGTCGCGGCGTAGGCCGCCGCGTCCGCGGCCAGCTCGGCGCGGGTGGCCGAGAGGACGCGGACCTCGCCGCCGGCGCGGGCGGCCAGGGCGGCGCGCAGCCGGGAGAGGCGCAGGGCGCCCGTGTAGGCGGGGAGGTCGGCGGGGGCGACCCAGGCGGCGTCGCGGATCTCGTCCGGCTGGAGGCGCAGCGGCGGGTGGGGAAGCGGGACGGTGCCCAGGTCGAAGTAGAACTGGACGCCCGGCATGTTCGGCAGGTCACTGCCGTCGCCGCTGGCCCAGGCGATGTGGAGCAGCCGCCCGGCGCTCAAGCGCAGCCCCGTCTCCTCCAGGAGCTCCCGCTCCGCGGCCTGTTCGGGGGTCTCGCCGGGGTCGATGACGCCGCCGGGGCAGCCCCACGGCTCACGGTTGAAGCTGCGGACGAGCAGGATGCGCCCGTCCGGGTCGGTGACGAGGCAGGAGACCGCGGGGAAGGCGCGGGCGATGCCGGGGAGGTAGGCGGGGACCTCGGCGGAGGCGGATCCGGGGTGGGGCATCGTCTGGGCTCCTCGCATGGTTCGTTGCTTGTGCACGTCCGCAGGTGGCGGAGACGCCGCAGGAGGCCCGGCCAGTTCGCCGGACGGCCGGGAACGGGCACGGACGGCCCGGTGGCGGACGGCCGGGCACCGACGGGCGCTAGGGTCGGCGCCATGACGCACAGCATCGTGGATCCGGCGACGCTCACCCCGGAGATGGCCGCCCGGATCCGGACGTGGCGGGTCGACGAGGAGTACAGCTGGCGTGCCGTGGCCGAGGCCGCGTCCGAGCTGTGGGGCTCCAAGTGGGGCAGCAACCAGCTCTTCGGCGCGGACCTGTGCGAGGCCGCCGCGCGGGTGCTGGGCGAGGACCCCCACCGGGAGCCGTGGAACTGAAGCCCGCCGGGTGGCTCCGCCGGAAGCCCCTGGGGCCCGCCTCAGCCCTCGCCGCCGCCCGCCAGCTGGCGTGACGCGCTCTGCGCGGCGTCCGTGATCCCGCCGCGCAGCAGGACCTCGCCCAGCAGGGTGAGGTGGTGCACCACCGTGCCGCCCCGGCGCTCCTTGGCGGTCAGTCCGGCCTCGGCCAGGATGCTGGCGTGCTGGCTGGCGGTGGCCGGGGCGAGGCCGAGGGCGCCGACGACCCGCTGCACGGCGAGCTGGGCGACTGGCTGTCGGGCTGCAGCAGCCGGCTGCCGGGCTGATCCCGGGACGGCCGGAGCGAACGGCCCGGGCGACCCGGCACTGGCCGCTCCGGCGCTGCGGGGAGCGGGAAGTCGGCGGGGGCGACTTCCCGCTCCCCCGCCTCCGGCCCCACGCCCCACCCTCCCGCCCCGCTCCGGCTCAGGCGGTCTCGACCGGCAGGCCCGCCTCGACCCAGTCCTGGATGCCCTCGCGGTACTTGCGCACGTTGCGGTAGCCGAGGGCGGTCAGCCGGTCGGCGACCTGTCCGCTGTTGGGGCACGCGGGGTTGGAGCAGTAGGTGACGATCGCGGCGTCGAGGTCGGGCAGCAGCGCGGGGGCCTGGGCGTCCACGTCGGCGAGGACGAGGGCCAGCGCGCCGGGCAGGTGCTGCTGGTCGTAGTAGGCGCCGCCGAGCGCGTCGACGACGGTGACGGTGTCGGCTTCGATCGCCGCGGCCAGGTCGTCACGGGTGATGAGTGCGGTCATGTCGCTACCTCCGAAGGAATCGGACTACAGTCCTCTTATGGCTCACGACAGTAACGGACCGCAGTCCGGTTCTGCAATCCCCCTCGACCTGCTGCGCACCCCGCCGCCCAAGGAACGCGCCGACGCGGCCCGCAACCGGGCCGCGGTCCTGGACGCCGCCGCCGGGCTCTTCGCCGAACTGGGCGTCGAGGCCGTGTCCATGGACCAGATCGCCGCGGCCGCCGGCGTCGGCAAGGGCACCCTGTTCCGCCGCTTCGGCGACAAGTCGGGGCTCGCCGTCGCCCTCCTGGACGCCCGCGAGCGCGTCCTCCAGGAGGGGATCCTGCACGGGCCGCCGCCGCTCGGCCCCGGAGCCCCGGCACCCGAGCGCCTGACCGCGTTCATCGACGCGTACTTCGACTACCTGCTGGAGCACCTGGCGCTGGTCCGGATGTCCGAGACCGCCACCCCCGGCGCCCGCTACCGCATCGGGGCCTACCGGTTCTGGCACCGCCACCTGGCGATCCTGCTCGCCACCGCCCCCGACCCCGGCCAGACCGCCCACGCCCTGCTCGCCGCCCTGGCCGCCGACCACGTCGCCGCGCTCCTGCCCGAACTCGGCGAGCAGCGGATGCGCAGCGGCCTGATCCGCCTGGCCCACAGCGCACTGTGACGCCCCCGGGGGCCGTCCGGCGGGCGGTGGCGGGGGCGCGGAAAGTCGGCCGGGCCGACTTCCCGTGTACGGGCACCCGCTCCCGGCGCCTTGACCCGACCCCGTCGGACCGCTCAGCGCAGGTTGTTCTTGAACCCGTCGAGGATCATGGCCAGCAACAGCGCGCCGAGCACCCCGGCCAGGGCCAGCACAACGGCGGCGGCCATCCCGACGACGGCCCAGACGCCCGCCCCGTGGACGAGCAGCAGCACGAACCCCGCGACACCCAGCGCCGTCATCCCCGCCAGCAGCGTGAACATCATCGGCGGCCCGGTGAACCGGTTGCGCCTGAGCTTCGCCATGGAGCATTCCTTCCCCAACTCCCGCTCGCCGTGCGGTGAATGCACACCTCCGCACGGTGCGGCCCGGACGGCCCCCGTTCGAAAAGGGCCCCGGGGGGCCGCTGTTAGCCTGTTCGACATGATCATGAAGAGCGCCGGGTCACGGATGTCCGGCGTGCTGGGGCCGGGTGGTCCGCAGCGCGCCCTGATCGTCGCGAGCTTCGTCAGCCGGGTGGGCAACGGGCTGTTCAACACCGCCGCGGTGCTCTACTTCACCCTGGTGGTGCACCTGCCCGCCGCGCAGGTCGGGGTCGGCCTCACCGTCGCCGGGCTGGTCGGGCTGCTGGCCGGGGTCCCGGCCGGGAACCTGGCCGACCGGTACGGACCGCGCACCGTCTGGCTGACGGCCGTCGTCCTGCAGGCCGCGACGATGGCCGCGTTCGTCCTCATCCACGACTGGGGCACGTTCACGCTCATCGCCACCCTGGACCGCCTGGCGGCGACGGCGGGCGGGGCCGCGGGCGGAGCGCTCGTCGCCCGCGCCGGCGGGGACCACCCGGCCGCCTTCCGCGCGAAGCTGCGCACCTTCGTCAACCTCGGCGTGGTGACGGGCACCCTCGGCGCCGCCGTCGCCGTGTCGGTCGGCACCCGCCAGGCGTACACCGCGCTCATCCTCGCCAACGCCGCCAGCTTCGCCTGCGCCGCCCTGATCGCCCTGCGCGGCGTCCCGAACTACCGGCCGCTGCCCCGGCCCGAGGAGCACCACCACGCGGCCGTCCTGTCCGACCGGCCCTACCTGACCTTCGTCGCGCTCTACGGCGCGATGGGCCTGCAGTACCAGACCGTCTCCCTGCTCCTGCCGATCTGGCTCTCCGCCCACACCGACGCGCCCCGCTGGACGGTGGCGGCGGTCAACGCCGTCAGCAGCGGGGTGTGCGTGCTGCTGCAGAGCAGGATCGGCTCCCGGGTGGAGACCCCGGGCCAGGGCGGCCGGGCGCTGCGCCTCGCCGGGCTGCTCTTCCTGGTCAGCTGCCCGTTGATGGCCCTGACGGCGGACGTTCCGGTCTGGGTCGCGCCGGGGCTCGCCGTCCTCGCCGTGGTCGTGCACAGCCTCGGAGAGGTGTGGGAGTCCTCGGGCGGCTACGCGCTCGGCTTCGGCCTGGCCCCCGACCACGCCCAGGGGCAGTACCAGGGCTTCCTCGGGGTCGGCTTCAACGCCGGACAGGCGCTGGCCCCGCTGGTCCTCACCACGGCGGTCCTCGGGCTCGGGCAGGCGGGCTGGCTGCTGCTCGGCGTGTTCTTCGCCGCCCTGGGCGCAGCCGGACCGCCGGTCGCCGCCTGGGCGCTGCGCACCCGCCGCCCGGCCCCCGCCCCGGCCGAACCGACCGCGACGGCCGCGACGGCCACGACGGCGCAGGACCGGCCCGAGCGGACCCCGCTGCCCGACGGCGCGTAGGACTCCCGTGCCGGGCTGCCGCTGTCCGGGCCGCGGGCCGCGGACCTGCCGGACGTCTCCCGCGCAGCGCTCGGCTCCGGCCGCGTCCGCGCGGGGACGGCTCCGGCCCGGGCCCCTCACATCCGGGACTTCAGCACGTCGACCTCACAGCCCGGTGCGAACGGGTCGAAGCCGTGCTCGCTCAGCCAGCGGACCACCAGCAGGCTTCGCAACGACCACCACGCGCGGATCACGTCGCGATCGACGTCGGTGCCGTAGCCGGCGAGGACGTCGTCGAGGCGCTCCTCGTGTCCGAGCGTGAAGGTGGCCAGGTCGGACAGGGCGTCGCCCCGGCCCGCCTCGGACCAGTCGATGATGCCGGTGACCTCGTCGCCGTCGACGAAGACGTGGGCGATCTGCAGGTCGCCGTGCGTGAACGCCGCGGTCCGCGGCCGGAGCGCGGCCTCGGCGATCCGGCGGTTGCGGGTGACCAGGTCGGCGGGCAGCAGGCCGCTCGTCACGAGCGCCCCGCACTCCTCGTCGAGTTCGGCCGCCAGCGCGACCGCGCTGCGGCCGGCCCGGCCCTGCCAGGGCGGCGGCGGTGCGTCGTGCAGCCGCCGGATGGCGGCGCCCGCCGCGGCCCACGCCGCCGGCGACCCGGTCGACGGCCCGCCGAGGCGCCCGAGCGTCGCCCCCGGGACCGCGGCGATCGCGAGGACGTGCGGTTTGCGCCACAGGACCTGCGGGGTCGGAACCGGCGCGAGGGACAACACCTCGACCTCGGTGTCGATGCGCGCCTGATCGGCGTCCACCTTCAGGAACACGTCGCCGATGCGCAGGGTCGCGCGCTCGGAATGGGCGACGACGACTTCGACCTCATTCATGGGCGACCAGTATCCCGGCGACGGCCGCCGGCGTCGCCGGGTTTGTCACCTGCGATGACGCGCCCGACCGCCTCCCGCCGCCCGGCGGCCGCTGCACGACGGCGGACCGGCCCCCGGGGGGCTCGCCCCCGAGGCCCGCACGGCCGGGATCGACGGACTCCGCGGACCGGCCGGCCGCGGGCGGAGAGCGCGCGCCACGACGCGCACCCACAGCGCTGGTGCCGCATCAGGCGCCGTCCGCCCTGCGTGTACGGTCGGGCCGTGAGCACCGTTCCCCAGCCGGACCTCGACGAGATCGAAGACCGTTTCGTCGGACTCGTCGAGGGCCGCCGCACCCGGGACGAAGTCGACCGCTGGGCCGCGGGGTGGGTGAAGCGGGACGAGCTGGGATGGGACGACCTTTCCTGGTGGGCGCTGGGCCTGCTGCACGGAATCGACCTTCCCGCGGGTGCGGGCCACGGCTGCTACCTCCACGACGACGCGCAGGTGCGGCTCTGGCTCGCCGAGTTGAGGGGACGGCGTCGGACGGCGCAGTGAGACCGGCCCGGCGGAGTCGGGCCGGGACGGAGGTCACGCCGACGGCTCGACCGCCGTCACCTCGAACGCCGGCGACTCGCAGGACCCGTCCCCGGCACCGAGGTCGACCACGGTGCGGGCCGTACCCAGGGGCCGCGGTGAGGGCCTGCTCGATCCGCGCGTCCGGGCGCAGGAGGTAGTCGGCGTAGCCGCCGCCGATCGTGCCGTGGTCCGCGTCCCCTGCACTGCCGTCAGCCTTGCGTCCGCTCAGGATCCGGACCCAGCCGCGCCGTCGACACCCGAACAGGTCGGGCAGCCGGCGGTGCACCGTGCCGCGGCGGCGACGGCCTGCGCGGGGACCGCCGCGGCGGCGGCGACGGCCGACGGGCCGCCACCGTGCAGGAGTTCACCGGTGTCGGAGTCGACCACCTCCCAGCCGAGGAGGTCGGCGACCCCCGTGGCCCGGGCGAGTGCGGCGTCGTGGCCGGGGCGGCCGTCGGCCGAGGAGCAGATCAGCTCGACCAGGTTGATCCGGTCGGCCACCCGGCCTTCGTGGACGGCGTGGTTCCCGGCGTCGTCGCAGGCGGCGAGGACCACGCTGAGCCAGTGGTGGCCGTCGGCGGCCAGGTAGCAGGCCGCGTCGCTCCTGCGCAGGCCGGGCGCCGCGTCCAGGTGCTCCACCAGCACGCAGGCCGGCACACCCGCGCGGTGGCGGGCGTCCGAGCGGACGCTCAGGTACCGGTACACCCCCGCATCCTCGCACCCGCCCGGCCCCCGCCCCGGCCCTGGGGGCGGGGCGGGGGCCGGGGCGGAAGGCTCAACTGCCGTCCGGGGACTTGCTGTAGCCCAGGCACTCGACGATCAGCCCGTCCCGGACCAGCGTGAGGTGGACGCGGCGCACCGTGTCGCCGGGGCCGTCGCCGTAGTGGTGGCGCCAGCGGACCGTCGCCCGTTCACCGGTGATCACCACCGCCTCCGGCTCGAACCGCCACGTGCGGTCCTCGGCGAGCGCCCGCCACAGCGCCAGGCACGCGGCGCGCCCCTCGTAGCGGGTCCCGTCGGGGGCGGGCCAGGTGGCCTCGGCCACGCAGTCCTCGGCGACCAGGTCGGCGAGCAGCGAGGCGTCGTGCTCGATGAAGGCCCGGTTGAAGCGGTGGACGACCTCGGACGTGGTGCGGAACGACATGCTGCGCCCCCCTGATCAGGCCCCGGTGCGGTCCGCCACCGGTCCGTCCGCCGGCGCACGGTCCGCCGGTGCGGCGGTCCCCGGTGCGGCGGTCCCCGGTGCGGCGGTCCCCGGTGCGGCGGTCGCCCGCTCCGCGGCGCGGCTGACCGGCTCCCATGCCGCCCAGGTCTCCATCCGGGTGCGGGCGATGTCGAACGCGAGGTCGTAGACCATGCTGCCGAGGAGCAGGCGCAGCGGCGGCCGGTCGCTGTCGACGAGTGCGAGCAGGGCGGTGGCGGCGAGCTCGGGGTCGCTGTCGACGGAGCCCTCGGCGAACTGCTTGGCGAGTTCCTCGCGCAGCGGGGCGTAGGCGTCGAGGGGGGTGGTGCTGTGCATGGCGGTGTAGAGGTCGGTCCAGTAGCCGCCGGGCTGGATGATGCTGACCTTGGCGCCGAAGGCGGCCGCCTCCGTGGCGAGGGCCTCGCTGAGGCCCTCGAGGGCGAACTTGCTGGCGCTGTAGAGGCCGGTGCTGGGGAAGCCGCCGAGGGCGGCGATGCTGGAGACCTGGACGAGGTGGCCGGCGCCCTGGCGGCGCAGGACGGGCATGACGGCCTGGCTGATCCACAGTGCGCCGAAGAAGTTGATGTCGAGTTGGGCCCGGGCCTCGGCCTCGGTGAACTCCTCGACCATGCCCATGGAGAGCATTCCGGCGTTGTTGACGACGATGTCGAGCCGTCCGTAGTGGTCGGCGGCGGCGGTGACGGCGGCGAACGCCGCGGCGCGGTCGGTCAGGTCCGCCTGCAGGGGCAGGACGCGGCCGGGGTGGGCGGCGGCGAGCTCCTCGAGCGGGGCGAGGGTGCGGGCGACGAGGGCGACGCGGTCGCCGGCGGCGAGCGCGGCGCGGGCGAAGGCGTGGCCGAGGCCGCGGCTGGCACCGGTGATGAGCCAGATGCGGCCGGTGGTGCCGGCGGGGGCCTCGGCGGCGGTGTCGGCGGTGTGCACGGGTGGTGCGCTCCTGTCCTGGATCGGGCGGGCATGGGCGGGCGTGGGGCGGTGAAGTCCCGGGCCCGCGGCCGGGCTTGGTCCGCGGTCGCCGGGTGTCGGCCCTACCGTCGATCTTCCGGCCACCCGCAGTGATCATCAAGGCCGAAGATCCGTAGGATCCCATCACTCAGGCTTATGACGGGAGGCCGCCGGCCCATGGAGATACGCGACATCGAGGTCTTTCTGACCCTGGCCGAGGAGCTGCACTTCGGCCGGGCCGCCGCCAGACTGCACCTCACCCAGGCGCGTGTCAGCCAGGTGATCGGCCGTCAGGAGAGACAGCTCGGTGGCCTGCTGTTCGACCGCTCCAACCGCCGCCAGGTCCGGTTGACGCCGCTGGGCCACCAGCTGCGCGCCGATCTGCAACCGGTCTACGCGGATCTGCGCGCGAGCCTGGAGCGGGCCCGGCTGGCCGTGCGCGGCAAGACGGAGCGGCTGCGCGTGGGCATGCTGCCCTTCAACGTGCCCGACCTGCACGGCTACTGGCGGGCCTTCCGCTCCCGCCATCCGCAGTGGGAGCTGCAGCTGCGCCGGGCGCCGTTCATCGACCCGTTCGCCCGGCTGCGCGAGGGCGACATGGACGTGCTGGTCTCCTGGCTGCCGGTGGAGGAGTCCGATCTCACGGTCGGTCCGGTCCTGCTGCGCGACCGCCGCGTCCTGGCCGTCGCCGCCGACCACGAACTCGCCGGCCGCGACTGCGTCCCCTTCGAGGCGCTGGCCGACTTCGCCCACGCCACCGCCCCCGACATGCCCGACTACTGGGAGGACGGCTACCTGTCCTTCCACACGCCGCGGGGCCGGACGATCGAGCGCATCGAGCCGGTCACCGGCCCGGACGAGCTGATCCACCTGGTCGGCACCGGGGAGATCGTCCACCCCTTCCCGGCGCACGTCACCCGCCACTGGTCGATGTCCGACGTGCTCTGGCTGCCGGTGCCCGACATGGGGACGCTCTCGTACGCGCTGGTGTGGCGCAGCGACGCCGAGAACGACCTGGTCCGGGCGCTCGCCGGGACGGTGCGCGAGATCGGCGCGCTGGAGCTCTGACGGCGGTGCTTCCGACGCCGGCGGACGCCGGGCGGGCGGGTTGTCGGCGCCGGACCGACGCCGGGCGGGCGGGTAGCCGCCCGCCGGTTTGACGCCGGGCGGCGCGGCCCGGCCCGCCCGGCGTCCGGACCGGTCAGTAGAACCAGACCGAGAGGCGGGCCGTGTTGGGGGCGACGTCGCAGAAGTAGCTGACGGCCTCCCCGCGGGTCACGTAGGCGCGGCCGGCGGCCTCGCAGGCGGCGCCGCTCGGGTACATGCCGATGTAGGTGTATCCGGTGGTCCTCGTGGTGGACGCCTGGGCGGCGGGGGCGGCCATCAGGCCGCCCGCGACGGTGAGCAGTCCGGCCAGGGCCATGGTGGAAACCGCTTTGCGCAGTGCCATGTCGGTGTCTTCCTCCCTCTGACGAGAACGCCGGGGTCCGCTCCCGGCGTTGCGGCTGTGAGCCTTCCGGAATCCCGGATTCGAGGCAATGGTCGAGACCAATTTGGCAGGAAACAGTCGATCACCGGAGTCGGAGGCGGTCGGACGCTCCGCCACATCCACCTCCCACCAGGGGAGTTGAGAGCACTGACCCAGGCTCCCCTGGTGGTCTGGACCACCAGATTCGATGGCGTCAAGCGGCGTGGCCCACCCGCTTCGACGGACCGGGCGTTCACCTCCGCACCGGCCGCCGCCCGGCCGCGCCGGCCCGCCGGGCCGGGCCCGAATCGGCCGGACGATCACTTGCCAGCGCAGCCCGCGGGATGCAACCACCCACCGACCACCTGCCGGTCACCCCCGATCACCCCCGGACCGGTCACCGCCGTCCGCCGCCCCCCCCCGGCTCCCGGCCCGGTCGCGTACGCCAGCGGCGGCGCGATCGCCTGCACGTCCGCCCCCTCGCCGACCCACAGCGCGATGAACAGCGCGGCCGTCGCCTCCAGGAGCGCAGCCCGTTCGAGGCCGCCGCCGGAGACGGGTTCGCAGCCCGCGTCCACGACCAGCTCGCGCACGCACGCCAGGGCCGCCTCGTCGTCCCCGCACAGCGGCACGGCCAGCCGCCGGCCGTCGAACACCGGCGGCCGCATCCGCCAGACGTCCTCGTGGCAGAGGTTGAAGGCCTTGACGACGCGGGCGTGCGGCGCCGCCGCGGCCAGCCGCTGCGCGGCCGAGGGGCCGCCCTGCGTCAGCAGGCGAAAGCCCGGCCCGACCGGGTTGGCGCAGTCGATCAGCACCCGGCCCGCCAGCTCCGGGCTCAGCTCCCGCACCACCTCGGCCCCCGCCCCGAAGGGCAGTGCGGCCAGCACCGCCTCGCCGCAGGCCGCCGCCTCGCGCAGACCGGCCGCCCGCGCGCCGTGGCCGATGCGGGCGGCGAGCCTTTCGGCCCGCTGCGCGTCCCGCCCGCCGATGGTCACCCGGTGCCTGGCGCGCGCCCAGTGGGTGGCGAGCGCGTCGGCCATGTTGCCGGTTCCCAGTACGCCGATCTCCATCGCGTGTGTCCTCTTCTCCCGTGCCGGCCGGGGCCGTTGGCCCGGTCCGGCGCCGACCGTCCGTTCCACGCTAGGAGGCCGGTCGGGCACCATCTGGTACGTGACCGATGCCTTCCTCGCCGACTGCCGCGCCCGCCTCGCCTTCGACCTGCTCTCCAACACCTGGAACGCCGTACTGCTGTGGGCGCTGCGCGACGGCCCGGCCCGCCCGGTCGAGCTGCGGGCGCGGATCGGGGGGATCAGTTCCAAGGTCCTCACCGAGACCCTGCGGCGGCTGGAGTTCAACGGGCTGGTCGAGCGGCGCCCGCACCCGGGCGCGCCGCCCCGGGTCGAGTACGGGCTCACCGGGCTGGGGCGCACGCTGCTGGCCCCGATCGACGCGTTCGGCGCCTGGGCCTTCGAGCACGGCGACGAGGTGATGGCCGCCCAGGAGGCCGCCCGCGCCCCGCGGTCCGCTCCCCCGGCCCCTGCCCCTGCCCCGGCCGGCTGAGCCGGGCGGCTGACCCGCGCCCCCGGGGCTGCCGATAAAGCCCTCGCCGCCGCTGCCGCGCCCGGCATATCGTCGGGCCCGGTTTTCACGGTTCGGCGAGAGGACGACGTGCGGTTCGACCCGTCCGTGCTCGGCGGCGCCCTGGTCGACCTGACCCTGCGCGAGGGCCCGGCCGACCGGCCGCCGTCGGCCGCCCGCGCGGTCCGGGAGGCGTACGGGGGGCGCCGCGGCCGAGCGCAACGCGCGGGCGCGCTCGCCCCCCGGCGGGCGGCAGGAGTGGCCGCGGCTGACCTCGCCCGTTCCCGGCCCGCCCGCGGGCAGCGCCTGCCACCTGAAGGGCCGGTTCGTCGCGGACGTCGCCGCCCTCAAGTGCGCGCTCGGCGAGGCCGTCGCGGGCCCGGCCCGGCCGCCTCGACGCCCCGGTCTGCCGCAGGACGGACATCCGCCAGGGCGGACCCGCGCCCCGCCGCAGGAGCACTAGTGCACCTCGCCGCGCCGCCCCCGTGCCGGGCGCGGCCGCGACCTGCGGGAAGGCCCCGCCGGTAGCCGCCGGGGCCGCCGTGGGCTCCCCCGGCGGCCGCCCAACCGCCCTAGTGCACTAGTGCATCAATTCCAAAAACCCGCACTACAGGGCTTGTTGAGCCCGACGCGTACGCCGTACATTCCGAGGCATGGAGAACACCGACATCCTCATCTCCGGCGCCGGCATCGCCGGCCCCGCCCTCGCCTACTGGCTGCGCCGCCACGGCTTCACCCCCACCGTCGTCGAGCGCGCCCCCGCCCCCCGCCCCGGCGGGCAGGCCGTCGACCTGCGCGGCGCCGGGCGCACCGTCGTCGAACGGATGGGCCTGCTGGACCAGGCCCGCGCCCTGAGCGTCGACCAGCGCGGCCTCGGCCTGGTCGACCGCCGCGGCCGGCTCACCGCCCGCATGCCCGTCGAACTCTTCGAGGGCGAGGGCATCGTCTCCGAGATCGAGATCCTGCGCGGCGACCTCGCCGACCTCCTGCACCGGGCCACCGCCGACGACGTCGAGTACCGCTACGGCGACACCGTCACCGCGCTCGCCGAGGACGCCGACGGCGTCACCGTCACCTTCGAGAACGCCCCCGCCCGCCGCTTCTCCCTGGTCATCGGCGCCGACGGCCTGCACTCCGTCGTGCGCCGCCTCGCCTTCGGCCCCGGGGGCGACCACTACCGCCCGCTCGGCGGCTACCACGCCTGGTTCACCGTCCGGGACCCGCGGATCGACCTCGACGGCTGGTTCCTGATGTACAACGCCCCCGGCGGCCTGGTCGCCGGCGCCCGCCCCGGCCGGCTGCCCGGCGAGGTCAAGGCCTCCCTCGGCTTCCGCTGCGCCCCGCTGGTCCACGACCGCCACGACACCGCCGCCCAGCAGCGCCTGCTCACCGAACGCTTCGCCGGTGCCGGCTGGGAGGTCGACCGGCTGCTGGCCGGCATGCGCGAGGCCGACGACTTCGCCTTCGACTCCTTCGGCCAGATCCACCTCGAGCGCTACAGCCGCGGCCGCGTCGCCCTGCTCGGCGACGCCGGGTACAGCCCCAGCCCCCTCACCGGCCTCGGCACCAGCCTCGGCCTCGTCGGCGCCTACCTGCTCGCCGGCGAGCTCGCCTCAGCCCGCGGCGACCACCGCACCGCCTACGCCCGCTACGAGGACCTGATGCGCCCCTACGTCACCCGCGCCCAGGAGCTGCCGCCCGGCGGCCTCCACGGCTACGCACCCGACAGCGCCCTGATGATCCGCCTGCGCGCCGCCTCCATGCGCTGGATGGGCCGCTGGCCGCTGCGCGCGATCATGGCCGCCCAGTTCGCCAAGGCCGGCGACATCGACCTGCCCGACTACACCCCCGCCCACGCCTGAACCCCGGGCCGGACGCCCGCACCCGGACCCACCAGGACCCACCGGAACCCGCCCGCACGCCCGCCCCGCACCCCGCCGACTTGCACCTCACGCGGCGTCAGGAGGAATCCTCGTGCCATGCCCACCGAACAGACCTGGAAGGTCGGCCCGCTCGCCGAGGCGAGCGGCCTGACCGTACGCACCCTGCACCACTGGGACCAGATCGGCCTGCTCCAGCCGTCCCGCCGCACCTCCTCCGGGCACCGCTCCTACACCGAGCAGGACGTCGTCCGCCTCTACCAGATCCTCGCCCTGCGCCGCCTGGGCCTGGGCCTGGACACCATCGGCACCTGCCTGGACGCCGGCGTCGACCCCGTGCGGCTGGTGCGCGAACACCTCACCGCCACCGAGACCGCCCTCGCCCACCTGCAGGACCTGCACGAGCGCCTCGCCCACCTGCACACCGAACTCACCGCCGAACGCCGCCCCGACACCGCCGCCCTGCTGCGCCTGCTCCAGGCCATCGGCGCCACCGGCCCCTCCACCGGCCCCGGCGCCGAACAGGCCCTGCGCCGCCACCTCGACGACGACCAGCTGCAGGCCCTGCGGGACCACGCCGCCGCACTCGGCCCGGCCACCCACTACCTGCTGGAGGTCGAGTGGCCCCAGCTCTACCGGCGCGCCGAAGCCCTGCGCACCGCCGGAGCCCCGCCCACCGACCCGCGGGTGCGGCGCATCGCCGACCGCCTCGACGAACTCGGCCGTCTCTTCAGCGGCGGCGACGCCACCCTGTCCACCGCGGTGCGCACCGCCTGGCGCGAGGACCCGGCCGCCCTCTCCGGCACCCCCGACGCCCCCGCCGGCGAGTGGGCGCAGCTGGGCGAGTTCCTCGACCAGGCCCGCAGGGCCCGATGAGCGCCGCACCGCGGCCGTCGGCCGCCGCACCCGACCGTCTCCCGCCCCGCGGCGTCACCTCCCGCGGCGTCATGCCGAGCGGTGTGCGCCTGCGCGTCGCCCTGCTGTCCGCGCTGCCCGTGCTCGGGCTGTGCGCGCTGGTCCTGACCCCGCTGGCGTGGGCCGGCCTGCTGCCGTGGGCGGTGCCGCCCTCGGTGCTGGTGGCCGCGGGGGTGCAGGCCTGCGTCGTCCACCTGCGTCTGGGCCGGCGCGCCCCGGGGGCCTGAGCGCGCTGAGCGCCGTGGGCACTCCGGGAGCCTGGACACCGCCGCGCGGCCCGTACGGGGGCGGGCCGCGCGGCGGTGCACCCGGACCCGCCCCGGGCCCCGCCCGGCCCCGGGGCCGCGCTCGCCCGGACAGGCGGGTTCCGTTGGCGGCCCGCCGGGGGCGCCGGTATGCCTGGGAGGATGGTGCGGCGGCGAGAGGGCGGCGGGGTGGGCGGTAGCGCGGACGGGTACGGCGCCGAGGCCGAGGCACGGGCGCCGGGCAACCGGACGGTGGTGCTGGGGGTGCTGGCCTCCACCGCCGTGGTGCTGCTGGCGCAGGCCGCGACCGGGACCAGCGCCCGGCTGGTGCTGCTGCTGGTGTTCCTGCCCGCGCTGCTGGCCGGCCTGGGCACCCTCGCGCAGACGATCGCCGTGTCCGTGTGGGTGGCCGTCGTGGTGGCCGTCAGCACGGTGCTGTTCCCGCCGACCTCGCTGGAGGCCCGGGCCGGGACGCTGGTGGCGGTGCTGGGCGCCGAGGCCGCGCTGGTGGCCCTGTGCGCACGGCGGATGGGGCGCGAGCGGCAGCTGTTCCGGATGCGCCAGAGCGCCGTCGCCCTGCAGCGCCAGCTGCTGCGCCCGCTGCCGGTGCTCACCCCGGACGTCCAGGTGTTCGGGCTGTACCGGCCGGTGGAGGAGGACGCCATGGTCGGCGGCGACCTGTACGACGTCGCCGACACCCCGTACGGCACGCGGGTGCTGGTGGGCGACGTCCAGGGCAAGGGCCTGCCCGCGATCGGGGCGGGCTTCGCGGTGCTGAGCGCCTTCCGCGAGGCGGCGTTCCGCGAGGCCGCGCTGACCGCCGTCGCCGACTCCCTGGAGGCCGCCGTGCAACGGCACAACGCCTACGCGGCGCAGGCCGGGGAGAGCGAACGGTTCGTCACCGCGACCGTGCTCGGCCTGGAGCGCGGCCCCGAGGTGCAGGCCGTCAACTGCGGCCACCTGGCCCCCTACCTGCTGCACCGAGGCCGGGTGGAGACGGTGGACCTGGCCGCCGGGGTGCCGCTGGGGCTGGCCGAACTGGCCGGGGAGGTGCGCACCGTGCAGTGGTTCGCGCTGCCCGAGGACGGCGTGCTGGTGCTGCTGACCGACGGGATCACCGAGGCCCAGGACCGCGACGGCGAGTTCTACCCCGTCGAGGAGGGCCTGACCGCCCTGGGCACGACCGCGGCCTCCCTGCTGCCGCAGGCCCTGGACGGCGCCGCCCGGCACTGGAGCGGGGGCCGGCGCCGCGACGACGTCACGGTGCTGTCCCTGCGCCGGACAACCCCGTAACGGGGACGCGGGGCGGCCGTCGCGCCTATGTTCTCCTCATGGACCCGCTCACGCTCGACTACGACAACCTCCACCTGCGCGTGGACCGCGGGGTGTTCGAGCTGTTCCGCCTGGACTCGGCCGAGGCCGGCTTCCGGGTCCCGCTGCGCTGGCTCGGGGCGCTGGTGCACTACCGGAAGCCGGGCAAGCCCGGCGAGCTGTTCGTCGGCGTCGTGCACGATCCGGACGCCGCCCTCTACGGCACCGACCGGCAGGCCTTCCGGGTCTCCCGCTGCCCGTCCTCCCGGATCCCGCCCGGCGACGAGGCGCTCCTGCGCGCGTACTTCACCCGGGTCGCCGCCCTCGCCGACCGGCGGGTGGACTGACCCTGTGCCAGGTGCCCGACGCCCGGGAGACCGGGGGCCGGGAGACCGGGGGCCGGGGGCCGGGGGCCGGGGGCCGGGGGCCGGGGGGCCGGGGGCCGGGGGGCCGGGGGCCGGGGGGCCGGGGGCTGCGCCAGGGGGCCGGGGAGCGCCTCAGCGCCGGGTGACGCCGGCCTCCCGGGAGAGTTCCGGGTCGTCCGGCCCGCCGAGGAAGAGGACCCTGAAGGCCGTGCCGACGTAGACGACCAGGAGACGGGCGAGGCTGCGGGTGGCGGTGTGCACGGCGGGTACCTGCTTCCTGCTTCGGGCCGGGTGCTGCGGGCTGTCGGGTCGCCGGGGGTCCTCGGGCTGCCGCCTGGCGGGCTGCCGTCGGGCCCGGGTGGTGGCGGTGTCACCAGGAGACGGCGTCGTCCATCGACTGCTGCCAGTAGGTGACCTTGAGGGAGTCGTCCACGTAGCTGCCGCCCGCGGGCAGCGCCGGGTGGGCGGCCGCGCCGACGCTCTCGTTGCCGGACGGGCCGTGGAAGGAGACCGCCAGGGACGTCACGGTGTGGCCGTGCGCGCCGTTGCCGCCGTCGGTGGAGGACAGGTTGACGGAGGCGTAGCCGGACTCGCCGGGCTTGAGCGTGACGACGGCCTGCGGCTTGGAGTCCTCGATGACCGGGGGCACGGCCTGCGCCTCGCCGAAGCGCACCGCCGGGTAGCCGTAGAGGTAACAGGTGCCGGAGCCCGTGTTGGTGACGGTGAGCAGCATGTGGTTCACGGGGCGGTTCAGCGGGGCGGCGACGGTCTTGGTGGTGGAGCCCTCGCAGACGCCCGGCTTCCCGGCGGCGGGGGCGGGGGCGGGGCTCTTCGGCACGGCCGGGGGCGCGGTGGTGGCGGGGGCGGGCGCGGTGGTGGCGGGCGCGGTGGTGGCGGGGGCGGTGGTGGCGGGGGCGGGCTTCGGGGCGGCGGACGGGGGCACGGGGGCCGGGGTCCCGCCCGCGGGGGCGGGGGCCGGGGCACCGGCGGTGGTCCCGGCCCCCGCGGCCGTGGGCGAGGCGGCGGCCTTCAGCGTCGGGCCGGTCGCCGTCGCGATGTCCCCGCTGTCGTCGCACGCGCTCATCGAGAGGGCGGCGAGCGCGACGCCCGCGGCGGCGGTGATCAGACGGGTGCGTGAGGTGCGGACGGACACGGTCCGGCCCCTTTCGGTGGGCGTTCGGTGGGATGGCCGAAGCTTGCGCGGTGATCCGTCCCGGCCGCTACGCCTGACGCCATGATGAGTAGGGTGGAACGGCGAACAGGGCTCTGACCAGCGGGAGTGGAACGGGCCTGGAACGCCGGAACGGGACGCCCGGGAGGCGCCGGGGGACGAAGGGGGCAGGTCGTGGAGGGCACGGGGGCCGCGGAGACGGCGGAGTTCGCGCGGCTGCTGAGCGAACTGAAGGCCCGTTCGGGGCTGAGCTACGGGACGCTGGCCAAGCGGCTGCACACGAGCACGTCCACGCTGCACCGCTACTGCAACGGCACGGCGCTGCCCAACGAGTACGTGTCGGCGGAGCGCTTCGCACGGGTGTGCCGGGCGACCCCGGACGAGCTGGTGGAACTGCACCGGAGCTGGATCCTGGCGGACGCGGCCCGATCACGCCGGACGGACCGGGCCCCGGAGCCGACCCCGGAACCGACCCCGGACGCCCCGGGCCCCACGGAAGCACCAGCACCGCCCGCACCGCCCGTGCCGTTCACGGACGGCGAGCCGGTCACCGCGACGGCGGCGGACCCGGCACCGCCCGCACCGCCGCGCCGCCGCCGTGGCGCCCTGATCGCCTCCACCGTGGCCGTCGTCCTGCTGACCACGGCGGTGATCGTCGCGCGCCCCGCCCTCCGCGGCGACGACGACGGTGCGACCGACCGTCGGACCACCGCCGCCACGCCGGCGACGACGGCCGCGCCGGCCCCACCCGAGACACCCCTCCCCGTCTCCCCCACCCCCGTCTCCCCCACCCCCGTCTCCCCCACCCCCGTCTCCCCCACCCCCGCGGCACCCGTCACCCCGACGACCACCCCGACCGCCACCCCGACCGCCACCCCGACCGCCACCCCGACCACCGACGCGCCCACGCCCCTCACCGTCGGCGTCCGCCCCTACGTCTACGACGACCCGTGCAGCCAGCACTTCCTCGTCGACAGCACCCCCGCCCACGTCGGCCCGCCCGCGCCCGAGCGCGACGCCCCGCGCTGGGCCGCCGCCTACGGCGCGGTCTCCTCCGGCGAACAGGAGATCGCCCTCACCGTCCAGGGCACCGGAGCGGACACCGTCGTCCTGGAGGCCCTGCACGTGCGCGTCACGGCCAAGGGCGCCCCGCTCGCCTGGAACGACTACTCGATGGGCGTCGGCTGCGGCGGCGTGGTCGACACCAAGTCCTTCGACATCGACCTCGACCGGGGAAGCCCCGTGATCACCGTCAAGGGCGGCCAGCGCGACTTCCCCTACAAGGTCAGCAAGTCCGACCCCGAGGTCTTCTACGTGACCGCCCACACCAAGGCGCACGACGTCCGGTGGGACCTCACCCTCGACTGGTCCAGCGGCACCCGCCGCGGCACCACCCACATCGACAACCGCGGCACCCCCTTCCGCACCAGCGCCGACGTCAACCGCCCCGGCTACGACTACCCCCCGGGCACCACCGAGTGGACCAGACGCACGGACGGCTGACGAGTCGGTGCGTGATGGCGGGCGAGGCCCGACCCGGCTGCCCGTGCGATGCCGGGCGCCTGCCGGGGCGGAGGCCACCGGTTCGCCGGGCGGCCCCGAGCGGCGCAGCCCCGGCGTGGAGGTGGTCAGGCGCCGGGCGCCCGGAAGTCGACCGTCCGCCGGGCCGCCGTGTCGATCTGCTCCGGGGTGAGCAGCTGGACCACGCTGGACTGCAGGGCGCCGCTGGCCCGGACCGTCATCGAGACGGCCGCCATCGACTCCTCGTCCGGCAGCTCGATCACGCAGTACAGGTCCGTCTCGCCGAAGGCGAAAGCCAGCCACTCCAGCGTGCCCCCGCAGGAGGCGACGACCCTGCGGACTGCCTCCACCCGGCCCGTACCGCCGTCGGCGAGCAACCCCGCGGCGCCCTGAGCGGTGTAGCCGGCCCGGACCAGGTACTTCGGCATCTCGGTCTCCCGTCCTGCGAAGGCGCCGCGGGCACGACGCCATCCCCACGATCGGGCAGCGCACACCGCGCGGGCCACCGGGAGACCCCCGAACGGCGCAGACCTGCGCGCGCCGGGGCGGTAGTCGGCGTCGGATCCCAGGGCGTTTCGGCCGGGTCCGGGCCACTGCCTTCCGGGCCCGGGAACTCGCCCGCCACGACGCCAGGACCGAGGAGGAGGTCACGTGGGGCCCGAGAACACGGCGGCCGCCATCGCCGCGTGCCACCGGCAGACCGCTGGCGCGCTGGTGCGGGCACCGGGGCTCGGGCTCCCTACGTCGACGTGTCAGCCGAGCCCGGGTTCACAGCCACCGCTTGGCCGCTTCGAAGCTGTCGCCTCCGCTGGTGTTGAAGGCGATCGCGGCCTTCGGCGCATGCCGCCGGACCAGATTCACGACCTGCTCGAACAGCGGCAGAAGTGGTTCCGGCTTGCGGATTCCGCCGCCGATGACGACGACGTCCCACTCGCGCTCGGACAGTGCGGTGACCATCGTGGACTCGGCCGACTCGTCCAACGCGATGAGCGCCATGGACGCGTCGATGGCGTGGCCGCCGAACCGTGTCAGCTCCTGGTCGAGGGCCGCACGGATGACGGCCCCGTCCATGCCGGGCACCGCGTGCGGGTCGATTCCGAGAATGAGAACTGACGGCATGTCATCAGGGACGATCAAGCGACGGTGCTGGTTCCCGGGACGGGAATCAGTTGTGGCGGACCATCGCCCTGGTCTCCTCCCGCCAAGGGGCGGCGGCCTTCGATGACCGGCAGCCGGCCGGGGCGGCCGGGGCTCAGGCGGTTTCGTGCATGCGGGCGGTGAGGGCGTCGGGGGGCAGCAGCGGGGCCGGGTAGCCGGCGGGGCGGTGGGCGAGGTCCCAGGGGCGGTGGACGGCGCGGCCGGGGATGTCGGCGAGTTCGGGCAGCCAGCGGCGCACGTAGGCGCCGTCGGGGTCGTAGCGGTCGGCCTGGCGCAGCGGGTTGAGGACGCGGTTGGGGCGGGTGTCGGTGCCGGTGCCGGCGGCCCACTGCCAGTTGAGCTGGTTGTTGGCGACGTCGCCGTCGACGAGCAGGGAGAGGAAGTGGTCGGCGCCGGGGCGCCAGTCGTGGCGCAGGGTCTTGGTGAGGAAGGAGGCGGTGAGCAGGCGGGCGCGGTTGTGCATCCAGCCCTCGTGGGCGAGTTGGCGCATGGCGGCGTCGATGATCGGGTAGCCGGTGCGGCCCTCGCGCCAGGCCCGCAGTTCGTGTTCGTCGTCGTACCAGGCGTAGGGGCGGGGGCGGTAGTCGTGGTGGGCGGTGTCGGGGCGGGCGGCGAGGACCTGGTGGTGGAAGTCGCGCCAGGCGAGTTGGCGGATCAGGGCGGCGGCGCCGGGGGTGTCGGAGCGGGCGGTGTGGTGCAGGACCTCGGTGGCGGACAGGCAGCCGAAGTGCAGGTAGGGCGAGAGGCGGGAGGTGGCGTCGGCGGCGAGGTCGTCGTGCAGGTCGGCGTAGGGGGTCGGGTCCCAGGTGTGCAGGCGGCGGCGGGCGGCGCTCTCGCCGCCGGGAGGCAGGCCGGGTGAGGTGCCGGCGGGGGCGGTGGGCAGCGGGTCGCTGGCGGGGCCGTCGGGGGTGGTGAGGGTGCGCGGGGCGGGCAGGACGGTGCGCCGGACGGCCTGCTGCCAGGCGCGGTGGTAGGGGGTGAAGACGGCGTAGTGGTCGCGGCCGGCGGGGGTGACGCGGCCGGGCGGGACGACGGTGAGCGCGCCGTCGTGCAGGTGGAGGCGTTCGCCGAGGGCGCGGCGCAGGGCGTGTTCGCGGCGGGTGGCGAAGGCGGAGACGCCGGCGTTGGCGTGGACGGTGTCGGCGCCGCATTCGGTGGCCAGGCGGGCGGTCTGTTCGGCGGGGTCGCCGTGGCGCAGGACGAGGCGGGAGCCGGCGGCGCGCAGGGCGCGGTCGAGGTCGGCGAGGGCGTCGGCGAGGAAGGCCTGGCGGTTGGGGGCGGCGAAGCCGGCCCGGTCGACGGCGGGGTCGCGCACGAACAGCGGGACGACCTGGTCGGCGCGGGTGCGGGCGGCGTGCAGGGCGGGGTTGTCGTGCAGGCGGAGGTCCTGGGTGAACAGGACGACGGCGGTGCTCATCGGGGCCTCGTGCGGTCGGGTCGGGGGTGCGGGGTGCGCGGGGTACGGCGGGGTGCGCGCGGGGGCGCGGCGGGGTGGGGGGCGGGGGGGGGGGGGGGCGGGCCCCCCCCCCCGGCCCGCCGCCCGGCGGCCCCGCCCCCCCCGCCCCGGCGCCGGCCCCCCCCCCCACCACCCCCCC
>NZ_JBIALK010000014.1:0-205608 GCF_042873275.1 Kitasatospora sp. NPDC004745
GGCCGGCCTCACCAAGTAACACCCCCCCAAGCACCACCGCCACGGCGCCGCCGCACCCCCACCACGAGGGGCGCGACGGCGCCGTTCGCACGCCCGCCCGCGGGGGCTCAGCGCGGGGCGCTGGTGATGACCGCGAACGGGGCTCCGAACGGGTCGAGCAGCATCGCGATGCGCCCCACGCCCGGGGCGTCCATGACCGGGATGATCACGGTGGCGCCCGCCCCGACGGCGCGGGCGACGGTGCCGTCGCAGTCCTCCACCTCGACGTAGGGGTGCCACTCGGAGCCGGATCCGGCGTCCAGCTGCTCCTGTCCCAGCTGCAGCATGCCGCCGTGCATGGTCCGCTCGCCGCCGCCGGCGGGCCCGGCGATGGTGTAGGCGACGCCGCCCCCCATCGGCATGTCCCGGGTCTCCCACGCCAGGACGCTGCGGTAGAAGGCCTTCGCCGCCGGGCCGTCGGTGGTGTACAGCTCGATCCAGCTGACGCTGCCGGGTTCGTTGAAGAGCTCCAGGCCGTCGGTGTCCCGCGGCTCCCACACGGCGAACTCGGCGCCCGTCGGATCGGTGAAACCGGCCATCCGGCCGGCCGTGAACACCTCCACCGGCGGGAAGCGGACGGTGCCGCCGGCCTGCTCCACGGCCCGGGCGGTGGCGTCGGCGTCGACGCTGCGGAAGTACACCGTCCACGCGGAGCTCGCGCCCTCCTCGGTCAGCGGGCCGACGGCGGCGACCGTCCGGCCGTCCTTGCGGAGGAACCCGTAGCCCCCGGCCCCGGGCCCAGCGGAGGCGAACTCCCAGCCGAACACGGCCCCGTAGAAGGCGACGGCGGCATCGACGTCGGGCGTTCCCAGGTCGAGCCAGTTCAGCCCGCCCGGGGTCTGCGTGGAGGTCAGCATCAGGTGCTCCTGTCGCGTGTGGTCCTGCTCCCGGGCCGGCGGGGCCCGGGAGTCCGGACCCAGCCTGGCAGCGGGCGGCGGCCGGGGGCGTGTACCGGACGCCCCCGGTCATCCGTTCGGCCGGTTCCCCGGCGGGAGCCCGGCCGACCGGGAGCGCCCGTCGCCGCGGTCAGGGCGACGGCGGCCGCTGCAGCCCCCGGAGGAGCAGCTCGACCAGGCGTCGGGGGTCGTAGCGCGGGTCGTCGTCGCGGCCGATGCAGAGGTTGCCGATGCCGCGCATCAGTTCGTACGGCTCGATGCCGCGGTCGATCTCGCCGGCCTCGGCCGCGGCGTCGAGTAGCCGTCCGCAGACCGGGACCAGACGGTCGAGGAAGTAGGCGTGGAGGGCCTCGAACCCGCTGCTGTCCGACTGCAGCGCGCCGGCGAGCCCGTGCTTCGTGACCAGGAAGTCGACGAAGAGGTCGGCCCACCGGCGGAGGGCTGCGAACGGGGAGTCGGCGGCGGTCAGCAGCTCCGGACCGGCTTCGGCGCAGGCCTCGACCTGGTGGCGGTAGACGCCGACGACGAGATCCGCCCGGGTGGGGAAGTGGCGGTAGATCGTCCCGGTCCCGACGCCCGCCCTGGCCGCGATCTGGCGGATCGGCGCGTCGACGCCGGAGGTGACGAAGACCTCGGCGGCGGCCGCCAGCAGTGCCTGCTGGTTGCGCAGCGCGTCGGCCCGCTTGCCGCGGGCCGGCACCTCCCCGGACTGGCCTGTCGTGGGCACTCCGCTCTCCTTCCGGCGGTCGTTGACTAAGCGGAACGATGTTCCGTATCGTAAGTGGAACAGCGTCCCGCTTAAGCCTAGTCGAAGCGGACGCCCCTGCCTTCCCCTGCCCTCCCGGCGTTCTGCCCCCCTGCCATGCCCCTGCCTGACTGCCTGACTGACTGCCCTGACTGCCTTCCCGCCCTCCCGCCGCCGACCGAACGGGGCCGACGGCCGAGGCCACCGAACGGAGACCCGCACGATGAGTGAACCGACCCTCCCGACCCGCACCCCCGCCCCGCCCACCCCGGTCCTCTCGGTCAGTCCGGTGCTGCTGCCGGCGCCCGACCGGGCCGTCGACCTGGAACTGCGGGTCTCCGCGCCCGTGACCGGGAACGACCTGCCGGTCATCCTCCTCTCCCACGGCCAGGGCTACTCGAACCACCTCTCCTCACTCAACGGCTACGCGCCCCTCGCCCATGACTGGGCGGCACACGGGTTCGTCGTGATCCAGCCCACCCACCTCAGCTCGACGACGCTGAGCCTCGACCCGGACGCCCCCGGGGCACCCCTGTACTGGCGCTCGCGCGCCGAGGACATGACCTTCGTCCTCGACCGGGCCGACGCGATCGAGGCCGCGGTCCCGCAGCTCCTCGGGCGCGTGGACTGGACCAGGGTCGCCGTGGCCGGCCACTCGATGGGCGGCCACACCGCGAGCCTGCTGCTCGGCGCCCGGCTCACCGATCCCCAGACCGGTGCGGAGGTGGACCTCGCCGAGCCCCGGATCACGGCGGGCGTACTGCTCGCCGCGCCCGGCCGGGGCGGTGACGCCCTCACCGCACCCATCGCCGAGAACCTCCCCTTCCTCCTGACCACGGACTTCTCCACGATGACGACGCCCGCCCTCGTGGTCGCCGGCGACAAGGACGACTCCGCCCACCTGACCGTCCGGGGCGCGGACTGGCACGCCGATCCGTACGAGCTCGCCCCGGGCCCCAAGGCCCTGCTCACCCTGTACGGCGCGGAGCACGGGCTCGGCGGGATCTCCGGGTACGACGTCGCCGAGACCACCGACGAGAACCCGGGGCGGGTCGCGGCGGTCCAGCGGCTCACCCGGGCCTACCTCCGCACCGCGCTCCACCCCGGGGACCCCGCCTGGCAGGAAGCGCGTGACGCCCTGGCGGCCGGGCCCGGGGAGCCGCTCGGGCGGGTCGACGTCAAGTAGCGGCTCCCCGCGGCGCACCGGGTCGGGCGGGTGGGCCGACCCGGTGCACAGCCCGTCCCGGCCCTCCGCCGCGGCCGGAAGGCGGCGGTCGGGACTCTCTGGAATCCTGGCGGTGACACGCCCACCCGGCCCACCCTGAGGAGCCGACATGTCCGGACTGTTCGAGGCGAGCGTCGAGGTCGACCGGCCCGTGGAGGAGGTCTTCGCGTACCTCGCCGACGGCCGCCACGACCCCGAGTTCAGCCCCCGGGTCCTGGAGATCACGAGGACCCCGGACGGCCCGACCGCCGTCGGGACGGTCTTCCGCAGCAGGGTGAAGGACGCCGGGGTGAAGACCTCCCGGGAGTTCCGCATCACCGGCCTGGAGGCGCCGCACACGATCCGCTGGAGCGAGCAGAGCACCAACCTCATCACCGCCGAGGGCGGCTACGACCTCGAGCCCTTGCCGGACGGCCGGACCAAGGTCCGCGTCTTCAACGTGCTCGAAGGCCACGGACTCGGCAAGGTCCTGCTCGGCCCGGCACTCCACGCGGCCCGCAAGGACGCCCCCGACTTCGGCCGCCGGATCAAGGAGGCCGTCGAGCGGTCCTGACCCGGCCACGTCCGCTCACCGGCTGATCCGTCGACCTGCTCGGCCGCTCGGCCGATCACCTGTTCAGCCGCTGAGCGGCCCGGCGCCCTCCGGGAAGCTGAGCAGACCGACGAGGTGACCGTCGTGGTCCACCACCGGCCACGCGTCCAGGCCACGGGAGCGCATGGCGGCGGCGGCCGCGCCGGCGGGCATGTCGACGGTGGCGAACGGGGCGCGGTCGAGGACGATGTCGCGGACCGGCGTGCGTTCGGTGTACCAGGACCGGGCCTGGAACGGCGCGAGGTGCAGCCGGGTCAGCAGCCCGGCGCAGCGCCCGTCGTCGTCGCGGACGAGCAGGTGGTCCGCGCCGGAGCTCTGCAGGATGTCCATCGCGGTGTCGACCATGACGTCGTCGCTGATCTGCAGTTCCGGGCGCTGCATGAGGTCGCCGACCGTTGCGCCGGTCGAGGGCTGTTCGAGGGTGTCGGTCACGGGCGAAGTCCTTCGTGTCGGGTCCGCCGGCGTCGGCGGTGATCGGGGCACGGACGGCGGGACGGCTGACGGCGTTCGACGGACCCTAGGGGTACCGGCTGCCGCCGCCGTCGGAACCGGGCACGGCCGCCGGGCGGCGGACCGAGCGGGCCCGGTCGCCGCGGCGACCGGGCCCGTCGGCGCGCTACGCGGTGCGGGTGGCGCGCTCGGGTGCCCGGCGGCGGCCCCCGGAGCCCTGGGCCTCCCGGGTGTCGCGGCCGGCGGCGGCCCGGGGGCTGCGTCCGGTGCCGGCGGGGCGTCCGCGGTGGCCGCGGCTCGTGGCCGCGTTGCGGCGGGGGCGTTCGACGACCGGGTCGGGGATGACGACGGGCACGCCGGTGGGCACGCGGGCGCCGGTGATGCGGGCGAGCTCCTCGTCGCCGGCGGTGACCCTGGTGGTGACGGGGGTGATGCCGGCGGTGGCCATCAGGCGGGCCGTCGCGCGGCGCTGGTTGGGCAGGACGAGGGTGACGACGGTGCCGGACTCGCCGGCCCGGGCGGTGCGGCCGCCGCGGTGCAGGTAGTCCTTGTGGTCGCTCGGCGGGTCGAGGTTGACGACGAGGTCGAGTCCGTCGACGTGGATGCCGCGTGCGGCGACGTTGGTGGCGATCAGCGCGGTCACCTGGCCGGTGCGGAACTGTTCCAGGGTGCGGGTGCGCTGGGGCTGGGACTTGCCGCCGTGCAGGGCCGCGGCCTTGACCCCGTTCGCGAGCAGGTCCTCGACCAGGCTGTCCGCGCCGTGCTTGGTGTCGGTGAACATGATCACCCCGCCCTCGCGGGAGGCGATGTGGGCGATCGTCGCGTTCTTGTCGAAGTTCTGCACCTGCAGCACGTGGTGCTCCATGGTGCTGACCGCAGCCGCGGACGGGTCCACCGAGTGCGTGACCGGGTCCTTCAGGAAGCGCCGCACCAGCCGGTCGACGTTGCGGTCCAGGGTGGCGGAGAAGAGCATCGTCTGCCCGTCGGCGGCGACCTGTTCGAGGAGTTCGGTGACCTGGGGCAGGAAGCCCATGTCGGCCATCTGGTCGGCCTCGTCGAGCACCGTGATGCCGACCTCGTCGAGTCGGCAGTCGCCGCGCTGGATCAGGTCCTTGAGCCGGCCGGGGGTGGCCACCACGACCTCCGCCCCGCGGTTCAGCAGCCAGGCCTGGCGGCTCATCGACGTCCCGCCGACCACGGTCGCCAGCCGCAGGTGGACGGCCCGGGCGAACGGGCCGAGGGCGTCGGTGACCTGCTGCGCGAGCTCGCGGGTGGGCACCAGCACCAGGGCCAGCGGGCGGCCCGGTTCGGCCTTCCGGCCGGCCGTGCGGGCCAGGACGGCGAGGCCGAACGCGATGGTCTTGCCGGACCCGGTGCGGCCGCGGCCCAGCACGTCGCGTCCGGCCAGCGAGTTCGGGAGCGTCGCGGCCTGGATCGGGAACGGCGCCGTGACGCCCTGCCGGGTCAGGGTGGAGAGCAGGGCCTTGGGCATCTCCAGCTCGTCGAACGCCTCGACGGCCGGGAGCGCCGGAGTGGTGCTCACCGGCATCGAGAACTCGCCCTGGGGGGAGCCACCTTGACGGCTGCTCCGGCCGCCGCCGGACGGCCGGTCCCCGTAGAAGGAGCTGCCGCGGGAGCGGGAGTCGGCGTTCTGGTACGAGGAACGGGTGGAGCGGGTGGGACGGCCGGAGCGATTCATGCGGTTCATGCGGAACCTTCCTCAGGGCGGCGCGTCACGAGGAAGGCTCCGTGGCGCGGGGCGCCGGTGGAGACCGCAAGGGAACGGGCCGGGAGTGTGACGGGCTGGGCCTGGACGGTGGAACCGTGCGGCACGTCACCTGCGATCGGCGCCCGCCGAAAGGAGCGGGAACGGAGAACCCGGACCGTGGACCGCCGCGACGGGGCGCCGACCCGGGCGCGGAGCCGTGCGGCTCGCGAGGGGATGGCGGCGGGTGACGGAGTCAAGGGCTTGAATGGCCGGGATGCGTCGTGACGCGAATGCCGAGGGGCCCGCACCGGGCATCGTGTACGCGGTGCGGGCCCCTCGCTGCTGGGCGGGTGCCGTGGCAGAAGTACTACAGCGGGCGGATGTTCTCGGCCTGCGGGCCCTTCTGGCCCTGCGTGACGTCGAACTCGACCTTCTGGCCCTCGAGCAGCTCGCGGAAGCCGCTGGCGTTGATGTTCGAGTAGTGGGCGAAGACGTCCGGGCCGCCACCCTCCTGCTCGATGAAGCCGAAGCCCTTTTCCGCGTTGAACCACTTCACAGTGCCATTAGCCATAGAGAAATCTCCTTAGAGGGGCTGTCCGGAGCACGCACGGCGCGTGCTCCGAGTCGCCGCGATGAGCGCCCACCCGGGGAAGAGCCGGGACACAAAAATGCGCCTGCGAAATACATCAGCAGGCGCACACAAAGTTCATGGGAACCACTACTGCAACTGATAACGACTCTAGCAGGCCCGGGCCCGGAACGCGTGAACATTCCACCCCGGGTTCCCGGGAGCCCTCCCCGGCCCGGCCCTCGTCCCGGCCGTCAGGGACCACCCGTCCGTGCCGGCCGGGACGGCGGGGTGGCCGACGCCGATCCGCGAGCGGTCGGCCTGCCGCGCGACCGGGCTCTCCGGGCCGAGCTGCCCCCGGTCACGAACGGACGAGGATCTTGACGGCGCCGTGACGTCAACACGCTGCTGTTGCACCAGGTCTTGGCCGAGCCGAAGTGGGCGGAGAAGCTCGGCGCGGAGGAGCGGCGCGGCCTGACTGCGCTGTTCGGGTCCAACGTCAACCCGTACGGCACATTCCGCCTCGACATGGACAAGCGGATCGACTTCGGCCTACCGCTCTCCGTGCCGCACCCCCGTACCCCTGCGGACGCCGGCGACCGGCCCCGGGCGGAGAAGCGATGAGTGCCAGCGCCGCCCGGGTGAGGAACCCGTTCACCACGATCACGTCACTCAGGCCGCGGCGCGTTCAGCGAGTGGGCGGCGCCGCAAGGCGGTGTCGGTCAGTGATCGCGGAGGGAGGGAGGCGTACGGGTTGTACAGGTTCACCCCGGGCGGCACGATCTCGTCAATCCGGTCGAGCGTCGCGTCGTCGAGGGTCAGCGTGGCGCCCTTGAGGAGACCCTCCAGCTGCTCCATGGTCCGCGGCCCGATGATCGCCGAAGTGACGGCCGGGTGGGCCACGGTGAAGGCCACGGCGAGCTCCGGAAGGGTGCAGCCGATGCTCGTCGCGAGTTCGACGAGCTGCTCGACTGCGTCGAGCTTGGCGGCGTTCGCCGCAATCGCGGGATCGAAGAGTGCCGGCCGGATCGCGGCACGGCCGGTTTCCAGGTCGATCGGCTGGTTCTTGCGGTGCTTGCCGGTGAGGAACCCGAAGGCGAGCGGACTCCAGACGAGTGCGCCCATGCCATGGCGCGCGACGGCGGGCAGAAGCGAGGCCTCGATCCCGCGGGCCAGAATCGAGTAGGGCGGCTGGGTGGTGCGGAAGCGCCCGAGGCCGCGCCGCTCGGAAACGTGGTGTGCTTCGACGATCTCATCGGCCGGGAAGTTCGAGCAGCCAAAGGAGCGGATCTTCCCCTGGTGCACGAGGTCGCTGAGCACGGACAGCGTCTCCTCGATGTCCGTGGTGTGGTCGGGGAAGTGGACCTGGTAGAGGTCGATCCAGTCGGTGTTCAGACGCCTCAGGCTGTCCTCGACCGCCTTGAGTATCCACCGCCGCGAGTTGCCACTGCGGTTACGGCCCTCGCCCATCGAGAAGTGCACCTTGGTGGCGAGCACGATGTCGTCACGGCGCCCCCGCAGCGCCTTCCCCACGATTTCCTCCGACTCGCCCTGTCCGTACATATCGGCGGTGTCGACGAAGTTGATCCCCTGGTCGAGGGCGGCGTGGATGATGCGGACACAGTCGTCGTGGTCGGAGTTACAGCCGTCCTGGAACATCATCGTCCCGAGGCAGTGGACGCTGACCTCGATACCAGTTCTGCCGAGGGTGCGGTAGCGCATGGTGATGCTTCCTTACTGGGTCAACCGATGAGGCGGACCGACAGAGCGTCGATCGCACGAGGCACCCTAGGAACTAGAGTCCCCTCTAGATCAACCCCCGATCCCCCCGGATACCCTGGTGGCATGGTTGCGGTCACAACAACTCTGAGCATCGGAGAGGTCTCCGAGCGCACCGGCTTGAGCGTGCACGCGCTGCGCTTCTACGAGCACGAGGGCCTCTTCATCAACACCGTGCGACGCGGACCTGGCGGGCGCCGCGTCTACGGCCAGGAAGACGTGGCCTGGCTGAACGTCTGCATCATTCTCCGCGCCTCAGGCATGCCCTTGACCGCGCTCCGCCGGTACGCCGACCTCGTCAGAGACGGCGCAGGCAATGAGGAACAGCGACTCGCGCTCATGCGCGAGCACCAGGAGCGCGTCACCACCGAGATCGGCAGGCTCACTGAGTCCCTGGACCTGATCAGGTTCAAAGTCGGAGTGTATGAGGACCTTGTCGACCAAGGCAGCGCCGCCGCCCACCGATGTCACGCCCCATCCCCTTCGGCTCACGAAGAACGCACGCCATTGCTTCGCCACAAAGCAGTGGTCCAGTAAGGGGTCTCAGTAGGAACGGACCGGAGAGTTCGGGTTGATGTCAGAACTTTTGACGCTCCGTCATCCCGTCGGCCAGGATGCCATGGTGAGCGATGACCCGACGATCGGTTCCTGAAGGGGGACGTGGCCCGGTCCTGCGCCGGCCTGGACGAGCTGGCTCCGGCGGGCAGCGCGAAGCCGTAGCGGCCGTGGAAGTTGATGTGGGCGAACTTCAGCGGGGACAGGCGGGCGATGTCGACGTCGCTGACGTGCAGGCCCTCGGCGCGCATCTCCCGGCGGATCCGGGTGGCCGCCGCCTTGTCCCGGGCGCGGGTCGCCTCTCGCAGGAGCACCCGCAGGTCCGCCAACCGCGCTTCGAGCTCATCGATGGTCTCGGCCATGGGGGAAGCCAGCGCACCAAGTCCCAGGAATTCCAGAGTAATCCAAACTTGCCCGAGATTGGGAGGCGGCCGCTGCAATCCGCGCGCTGCCACCGCCGCCTCTCCCCGGGCGGACACCTCTGTCCAGAGCCGCCCGGGTGCGGCCGGTCGGTCGGCGACGCGAGCTGTCGAGGGGGACGTGGGCGGCGGACTGGGGCCACCACCGCTGACCGACCCTGACCGCCCGGGGTTCCGGGGGCCGGAGCCCCCGGAACCGCGGCCCTTCACCCGGCGGCCGAGGCCCGGTCCGCCCCGAGGCCCGCGCCCGCACCCACACCCGGTGCGCCGAACCAGTGCGCGAGGGAGCGGCGCAGGCTCTCCGGGCTGCCCGCCACCCAGCAGGCGTACCCGTCCGGACGGACGAGCAGTGGTTCGGTGCCCGCGGCCCGCTCCACGACGTCCACCCGGTCCCGCCAGGGGGCGGCGGCCCCGGCGAGGGTGCCGTCCGGGTCGAGCAGGAGGCCGCGGCCGGTCCGCAGGAGTTCGTACAACCGGGCCAGGCCGAGGTCGGCGTCCGGCACGGGCAGGCCGAGCAGGGGGTGGGAGCCGGTGTCGGGCATCGGGTAGCGGGTGGCCGTGCCGGCCAGCCGGTCGCCCAGGAACCGCTGTACGGAGGGGAGTTCGGCGAGGGCCGCAAAGAGCTCCCGGGTGGCGGCCACGTCCGGGTCGCCGCTGCCCGTCCAGTCCATCAGCAGGCTCTGCGCCTGGACGTCGCGGAGTACGGCGGCCCCGGCCAGGTGACGCTCGGTGTGGTACGTGTCGAGCAGGTGCCGGGGCGCCCGGCCGCGCACGACGGCGGCCAGCTTCCAGCCGAGGTTGAAGGCGTCCTGCATCCCGGTGTTCATCCCCTGGGCGCCGAACGGCAGGTGGACGTGGGCGGCGTCACCGGCCAGCAGGACCCGCCCGTGCCGGTACCGGGCCACCTGCCGGGCCGCGTTGGTGATCCGGCGGGCGTAGCACAGCTCCAGCAGTGCGACCGCGTCGCCGAACACCGCACGCAGGCCCTCGCGGACCTCCTCCTCGGTGACCGGGACATCCCTGGGCAGCGACCGGCCGGGCCCGCCCAGGGCGAGCCGGCGCAGCGGCCTCCCCAGTCCGTCGGTACCGAGGGGGAACACCGCCGCCCAGTGGCCGTCCGCCCCGCGGGTGTGCGGGGCCGGGAGGTCCGCGCCGCTCAGCCGTACGTCGGCGGCGACGGCGGTCGCGGTGCCGGCCCGGCCGGGGAAGGCGGCCTTCAGCAGCGACCGCACGGTGCTGTGGCCGCCGTCCGCGGCGACGAGGTAACGCGCCCGTACGGTACGGCCGTCGGCGAACGTCGCGGTGACCGCGTCGGCGTCCTGGGCGAGGCCGACCAGTTCGTGGCCGCGCCGCACGACCAGCCCGCGCGAGGCCAGGTGCTCCTCGAGGAAGCCCTCCAGCACGGCCTGCGGCACGGCGCGCCAGGGCTGCCGGGCGTGCGCCGAGAAACCGGTCGGCGCGGGGATCCCGGCGAAGTGGCCGGTCCCCGCCGGGTGGTCCCCGCTCGCCAGCAGTGGCTCCAGCAGGCCGCGCTGGTCGAGCGCCTCCAGGGTGCGGGTCTGCACGCCACCGGCCCTGGAGAGCGGGCTGCGCTCCGGCAGCCGGTCGACGAGCACCGTCGCCACCCCCGCCAGCAGCAGTTCGTTGGCGGCCGTCAACCCGGTCGGTCCGGCGCCGACGACGAGTACCTCGGTGTCCATGCTTCTTCTCCCCGGTGGTTCGGTTCGACGGCGCCGCAGGGCGGTCGGCCGCAGGGCCGGCTCCCGGCCCCGGGACCAACGCTCCGGCCGCCGCGGGCTGCGGACCACTGAGCGGCCCGGTCCTGTCGAGATCCGACGCCGACTACCCTCGACGGAGTGGAATCCGACTTCGACCTGTTGGACCGTCAGCTCGTGCACGCCCTCGCCGTCGACGGCAGGGCCCCGTTCAGCACCATCGCCCGGGTCCTCGGGGTTTCGGACCGCACCATCGCCCGCCGGTACGCCAGACTGCGCTCGACCGGCGCGGTCCGGGTGGTCGGCGGCGTCGACCCCACGGCGCTGGGCGCGGTGCTATGGCTGCTGCGGGTGCGGTGCGCCCCGTCCGCGGCGGTCGCCGTCGCCGAGGCGCTCGCCCGGAGGCCCGACACCGCCTGGGTGAACCTCACCTCCGGCGGCGCCGAGATCACCTGCACGGTGCGCACCGAGAGCCCGGCCGACACCGAGGCGCTGCTACTGGCCCGGCTCCCGCACACCCCGCGGGTGGAGGGGGTGAGCGCGTACTCCGTCCTGCACACCTTCTACGGCGGCCCGGACAGTGTGATCGGCAAGCTCGGCCCACTGGCCCCGGAGGCCGTCGCGGCCCTGCGGCCGCGCCGGCTCCCGCACCGTCCCGGCCCGGTGCGGCTCGACGACCACGACCGCAGGCTGCTCGCCGCGCTCGCCGCCGACGGACGCGCCGACTACGAGCAACTGGCCGCCGCGACCGGCTGGTCACCGCCGACGGTCCGCCGACGGATGACCGAACTGCGCGAGCGCGGCCTGCTCTACCTGGACATCGACTGCGACGGCCGCCTGCTCGGCATCGGCCCGCGCACCCAGCTCTGGTTCACGGTCGCGCCCGCCCGGCTGGCGGAGGTCGGGGAGGCGCTCGCCACCCACCCCGAGATCGCCTTCGCCGCCGCGACCACCGGTCCGACCAACCTCTACGCCAGCGCGCTCTGCCCCGACCAGCGCACCCTGTACCGGTACCTGACCACCCGGGTGGCCGCCCTGCCGGGCGTCACCCAACTGGAGACGGGACAGATCATCCGGACCGTCAAGCAGACGGCGAACCGGCCGCCGGGGCCGCCGCGTCGGCCGTAGGGGCCCGGGCCCGGGCGCGGACGGCGGCGGCGCGCCCGCAGCCCCAGCCGTCGGCCGCCGGTGCTGCGCTACCGCTGCTCGGCGGACGCTCCCGCCCCGGTCAGCTCGTTCGCCGGCTTCCTCCGCCAGGACCTCGAAGCCGTCACCGCGGGCCTCACCCTCGAATGGAGCTCCGGCAGGGTCGAAGGCAACGTCAACCGGATCAGAACGTTCAAGAGAGCCCCGGAGGTCGCTATCTCGTCTGCACCCGGACATCGCACGACGGGCCTGCCTCAGAGCAACTCGAAACCACCAGTGCTGACGAAGCGGCCGCCATGGCAGAACGACTGGTGCACGCCGGCGGCTGACCTCAGCGGCCGAGCCGTGGCATTACGCCCGTTCACGGAACAGCGGTCAGAACCTCGAATTCCCCCGGCCTCGCTCTCAACTCCTCAGACAGTCGCCCGTCGAAGCGAGTGAGGACTTCAGCGAGCAAGGGTGCAGGCGCTCGGCTCGCACCACAGCGGGGGCGACGAGCTCGGCCTGATTGCGGGTAGCAGGGGCGACGTCACTATGCTGCGGCTTTCAGGAATGATCACTGTTCCCTCGCCGAAAAGGACCCTGATGCCCGCCACCGCCCACCCGGCCACCGCCAACGAGCGTCTGGACCCACAAGAGATGGTCGTCCTGCACCGGGTCTTCCGCCGCGAGATACCGCTCCTGGCCGGCCTGATCGAGGCTGCCGTCCCCGGCGACCGGCGACGCACCGCTGTGCTCGCCGACCACCTCGACCTGGTCCTCGGCGCCCTGGGCGAGCACCACGAGGGCGAGGACGACCTGCTGTGGCCCAGACTGCGCGAGCGCGCCGCTCCCGGCGACGACGTGGTCGCGCGGATGGCCGACCAGCACGAGGCCATCGCCGGCGCGCTCGACACGGCTGCCGAGCTGTCGCGCCGCTGGCGCGCCCGGGCCGACCGTGACACCGCCCTGCGCCTCGCCGAGGCCCTGCGCGTGCTCGACCGGCACGCCGCCGACCACATGGACGACGAGGAGGAGCACCTCCTGCCCCTGATGGCCGACCACATCACACCCGGCGAGTGGTCCGAGGTCGGTGAACGCGGACGTCGCAGCGTGCCCAAGGCCAAGCTCCTGATCTTCCTCGGCGCGATCCTCGAGGACGCGACCGCGCAGGAACGCCGGCTGTTCCTGTCGCAGATGCCCGCCCCGGCCCGCGTGCTGTGGCGCACCGTCGGCACCCGTCTCTACGACCGCACCACCACCCGCGTCCGCCGGAGCGACGCCTTGGCCCCGCAGGTGTAGCGCCGATCCCACGGGTGGGAGGGCGGGGTTCGAGGCCCTCCCATCAGCACGGCGGGGAATCGCGCGGGCAGCTCTGAGGAACACCCGAGCGTGGGGTGGGGATCCTCGACACCGCCCGCACCAACCGGCTCACTGAAGAACCGCGGAAGAGGCCTGCCGGCCGGCGGGGGTTGACGGGGTGGAGGTGCTCGTGCGGTGGCACTGGCTCCGCGCCGAGCGGGCGCGGGGCCGCGCGCTCAGACGGTGTCGTCGCGCATTCGGCACGCCGGGCGACGGACGGGAGACCGCGGGGCGTCGGCCCCGTCCCCGCGGAGCATGAGCAGCGCGGCGACCGGGTGCTCGCGGACACATACAGGGCGAGATCAGCGGCCGTCGGGCCCTCGTGCAGGGAGGTGCGAAAGCTGCAGCACACCCGCGACGACGACGAGGTCGAAGAAGAGTTCGGTCCAGGAGGCGTGCCGCTCCACGCCACCTGCCGACTCGGCGGAGTTCATCAATGTTATGAGGTGATCATCGGTCATGCTCGGCCGCGAACGGGCCGTCGGCGTGGCCTGCTTGACCTGCGGGGTCGGTCCCCGCAGAGTCGGAGCGCGGTGACGTGAGGGCGCGGTGGTCCGCCGCCGCGTCCGTCGAAGCCGCTCCGGGCTTGCCGGGCGGGGTATCGACGTGAGGGAGCGGGTGGTCCGGTGGTTGCCGACTTGCTCGTGATCGGTACGGCCATCACCCTCGGACCGCTGCACAACACCGCCTTCATCCTTCTGCTCTCGTCACGGCGCGGCGTCCGCAAGGGCCTCGCCTTCCTGCTGTCCTGGCTGGCCAACCTGGTGGCGGTCATCGCCTGCGTTCTGCTGCTGACCGGTGGGACACCACCTGTCCACCACAGCTCGCCATCGAGTGCGGCCCTCGCCGCGAAGCTCGTGATCGGCGTCGGCCTGGTCCTGTTCGGCGGCTACCGGAGTCGGCAGCCTCCCCACCCCTACCGGCCGCCGAGCTGGACGGGACGCGTTGACAACGCCGGGCTCGGGACCGCCGCCGGACTCGCCTGGCTGCTCCAACCCTGGGCCCTGGTCGGAGCCGGCGCCGCCACGGTCGTCGATGCCGACCTCTCCTCCCTCTCCACCTGGCTCGACCTGACCGGCTACTGCGTGCTGGCCACCCTCAGCCTCCTCGTGATGGAGTTGTACTCCGTCTGGGCCCCGGAAACCTCCCACGCCCGGCTGAGCGCCCTGCGGACCTGGCTCGAGCAGCGCCAGGACCAGCTGATCATCACCCTCTCCCTCCTGGCCGGCCTCTGGCTCACCGCCAGCAGCATCTACTACCTCGTCGCCTGAGCGGCGGACCCGTCAGGCGGCCTCGAGTTCGTCAAAGGCCGACTGACGCAGCCCAGTCCACCCCCGCCGAGCACATGGCTGCGGCACGTCACGCTGAGCTGCGAGATCAAATCCGTTCATTCGCAGCTGAGTTGCTCCCCTCAGGGCGTCTCGCCGCAGCGTGGGTCCGACGGCCGCCGTTCCGGTCCCTACGTGGCCCCCGGCTCGCGCGCTTCGATCAGGAACCGCAGCGCGGCGGGGCACCGGACGGAGGAGCGACGCAGGTGCCGACCGGACGTCTCGACGGCCGCGACTTCGCGCACGTTCTCCAGCGAACCGACGGCGAAGGACCGTCCAATCGTCACTCTGAAACGATCAGGCAGTCGCGTCGGGGGTACGCCACGTCCAACAGGCCCTGGATGAACCGGTCCAGATCGTCGAGGCCCGCGCTGGCGAGGGTGGCTGGGCCGGCGTCCAGCAGGTGGGGGATGGCGGCGTGCAGGGCGAGGGTGACGGTGGCGGCCCGAAGCGGGGTTACGGGCAGTCCAGCGGCTCGCTGGGCGTGCTGGAGGCCGGCGAAGTCGGCGGCGGCGATCTGGTCGAGGACGGCCGACAGCCAGGGCCGGCGGGCTGCCTCGGCCTGCAGCTCGAGGTAGGCGAGCATTCTGGTCCGGCCTGGTCCGGAGACGTTCTCCAGTAGCCCTCGGAGCATGGCTGCCAGGCCTTCGCGGTCGGTGGGGCGGGCTCCGGAGGCTGCCAATTGCGCCGCGACCGCGCGGTACTGTTCCGCACATCGCTCGGCGACCGCGCCGAGTAGGGCGTCGCGGGTCGGGTAGTAGTTCTTCGTGGTGCCCAGCGGCACCCCGGCCTCGGAATCGACGGCCCGGTGGGTCAAGCCGCGCCCGCCCGCCCCGGCCAGTACCTCGATGGCCGCGTCGCGAAGTCGATCTCTTCGGTGCTGATTCACAGTCAGTTCTCCCTGCATGAAAGCTACTTGTCCATTCTACCCCGGCCGTGGTACCACATCTGTGGTGGCCCGAGCGGCGGGGGCGGGCAGTCCGGGGAGGTGCTGTGGCCGGAGTCGTCGCCAGCGGCGGACCGGGGGCGGCGCAGCGGTCAGGCCGCGGGCAGCGGTGCGCTCGAGTTGCCGGCGTGCTGCTCCAGCGGGCGGCGAAGGGGAAGCGGTGGACACACGTCTCGGCGGTCGCCGGAGAATCGGCCGGCCGACCCTGCCCGAGCATGACGGTATGTCAGCACGTGGTCTCGAGGGAGTGCTCGGGTGGCAGCTTCGCGGTGCAGTGATCGACCAGGGGTGAGGCGATGATCCGCATGGGGGTGGGCGAGCCGAAGCGGCTGGGGCCGTACCGGCTGGTGGGGCGGTTGCCCGACGGCCCGCTGGGCGGCCCGGTCTACCTGGGCCGACGTCAGGGAGGCGTCCAGGCGTCCGTCATGGTGGTGCCGGTGGCGCTGGCGCGGGACCTGCGGTTCCGAGCGGACGTGGGTTCGGCCCTGGCGCTCACCGGCGCGGGCCTTGCGCCGCTGCTGGGCGCCGATCTGGACGGTCCCGTGCCATGGCTTGCCGATACCTTCCTCCCGGCGGTGACGCTTCGTCAGGCGGTCGAGCAGTACGGCCCGTTGCCGTGGTCGAGCCTTTCGGTGCTGGCACCGGGGCTCCTGGAGGCACTCGCGACCGTGCACTCGGCCGGGTTCGCGTACGGCCTGCTCACTCCTGGCACGGTCCTGCTCGGGGTACGCGCGCCGGTCCTGGCGGCCCGGGTGTCGGGGGCGGCGGCGCAGGCGGACGACGTGCCGGACCTGGCGGCCGTTCTGGAGTTCGCGGCCGGTGGGTACGTCGCACCGGCGAGCGTCCTGCTGCCGCTGCTGGAGGAAGCCGTCGACGAGCTCCGGTCCCATTCCGGTCCGGAACCGCTCGAGCGGGCCGCCGTCGGGCGCCTGGTCGACCTGCTCGGCGGTCCCGTCGCCGCTCCGGGTGGCGACTGGCTGCCGGCGCCCGTCGCCGCGGCGGCTGCAGCTGTCGCGAGGGTCCCCGGGCCAAGCCGTCGTACGTTGCTCGTGGGTGCGGTGGGCGGGGCCCTGGCCGTGGGCGGCCTGGCGACCGCGCTCGCCTGGCCGAGCGGCTCCGGGGACGGTGCACCGGCGCCCGCACCCGTCGACGCGTCCTCGGGAGGCTCACCTTCGGGCGCGTCGCCTTCTCGCGGCTCACCTTCGGGAGGCTCACCTTCGGGCGGGTCGCCGGTAGGGTCGCCGTCCACGGCCAGGGAGGTCCGGGTCGACCTGGCGGGCGTGCAGCCGGCCACGGCCTGGCAGGTCGTCCTCCAGGACGAGCCCAGCGACCTGGCGGCCTCGGACACGGTCGTCGCCCTCGCCTCGCAGAAGTCGACCCTGTTCGTCGACCGTGACGGCAGGCAGGTGTTCAGCCCGCACTCCCTGACCGTGTTCCCGACGTCATCCGGACTGTCGCGGATGACGTCCGCCGACGGGGTGTTCTACGTCCTGGGCGACGTCCGCGGCCGAGGATCGGCCCTGGCCGCGCTGGACGCGGGCACCGGAGACCCGAAGTGGGCGATGTCGCTGCCGGCCCTGCTGGGCGCCGAGAACCGGCCGGCCGCCGTAGCGGTGGAGGGAAGGACGGTGTACGTGGCCGCGGGCAAGCTCTCGCTGGGCGCCGACATCAACACCCCGTCCACCTACACCGGGGTGCTCGCCGCGTTCGACGTCGCCGACGGCACGATGCGGTGGAAGACCACCGGCACCGATCTGAGCAACATCCTGGTGCCGCCGAGCGGGAACCTGCTCCTGGCGGCCAGCGCCGTCGACAAGCCCGACGGACAGGTCGTCATGCTCGACGCGGGGGCGAGCGGTGCCCGCGGCTGGAAACAGACCGTGCCGAACGGCCGGTGGTACTACCAGCCTGGCCCCGCGATGACCTGCTACGCGGGCGGTCTGTTCGTGTTCGGCGCCGACCGGATCGTCGCGGCCGACCCGGCGACCGGAAAGCAGGTCTGGGACCTGCGGGCCGACGAGCAGCCCGACGTCCGCTTCGGCACTCCCTTCGCCAGCCCGGACGGCAGGAGCGTCTACGTCCCGGTCGGCCAGGACCTGGTCGCCCTCGATGCCGCGAACGGCAAGGCCAGATGGGTGGCCACCCTCCCCAAGCACGTCCTGTGGACGGCCGGCCTCTCCCTCAACGGCGTCCACGCCCGGTGTTCGGCCGACACCGTCATCGCCACCGACTCCCAGCGGAACCTGTGGGCGATCGACGCGGACACCGGACGGGCCCGGTGGAAGTACAACGACCCGGCCGCCCCGCCGGTCGGGTTCCGCTGGACCGTCGCAGGCGACCGGGTCTACGTCTCCTCCAACCTCACCCTCACCGCGATCGCCACCCACGGCTGAAGCTCGGCCGAAGGCGCCCGCACCACCCACTCGGAAGGGACACCGCACATGGTCGACCTCGCACTGGCCGCACTGGCCGCAGCGGCTGCCGGCAAGCTCGTCGAGCTGCTGACCACGGACGGCTGGGAAGCAGCCAAGGCGTCGGTCCCCGCGCTGTGGCGGCACGCGCGTGCCGAGCAGGTGCACTCGGACCTCACCGACACCCGGCTTGCCCTGACCCAGGCCACGGACGAGGGCACCGCGGTGCAGCTGCGGGTCCAGCTGGCGCAGGAATGGCAGGACAGGTTCGCCCGCCTGCTCGCCGACCGGCCGGAGGCCGCCGAGGAGGTGCGCCGGGTCGTCGACGCGCTGAACGCACCGGCCGCGCCGCAGGTCACCATGCGCATGGACGTCTCCGGCGGGGGCGACGGCTACATGGCCGCCCGAGACATCACGGTCAACCGGCGCGACCAGACGTGAGCGACCCGGACCGACCGACACCGGATCCCCCGCCCGGCGGCCCCGCGGCCGACGGCGGGGAAGGGCCTGCCACACCGCCGGCCGGCCTGCACCTGGAGGTCACGCACGGACGCGACGGCTACCTCGCAGGCCACGACATCGTCGTTCAACACTTCGGCACGGGGGCCCGTCCTGCGTTCCGGACGGGCCGGGACTCACCCGTGTGCCCCTACCCGGGCCTGGCGCCGTTCGGCGAGCAGGACGCACGGTGGTTCCACGGCCGGGCCCACGCGGTGGAAGCCGTCTGCGCCCGGCTGGAGGCCCGGACCGGCACCGCCACCGGCCCGCTCGTCGTGATCGGCCCGTCGGGCGCGGGCAAGTCCTCCCTGCTCGCCGCCGGCGTCCTGCCCGCGCTGGCGGCCGGCCGGCTCGCCCGTACCGGGTCACGCGACTGGGCGCACGCCACGCTGACGCCGACCGCGTCCCCCGCGCTCGCCCTGGCCGCCGCCGCCGGGCTGGACCCGGAGGAGGCCCGGTCGGAGGCAGCCGACTGGCGCGGCGACGCCGAGCGGTGCGCCCGCGAGTTCACCGCGCGCGCCGGCTCGACCGGTCCGACGGCGCCGGGCGGCCTCGTGGTCGTGGTGGACCAGCTGGAGGAGCTGTTCACCCTGGGCGCGGACTACCCGGAACGCCAGTGGTTCATCGACGTGCTGGACCTGCTGTCCCGGCCCGCCGCCGGCCGGCCCCGGGTCCTGGTGCTGCTGGCCGTACGGGCGGACTTCTTCGCGGCCTGCACCGACCACCGGCAGCTACGCACCGCTCTGCGCGCCGACCCCGTCCTGCTGGACCCCATGACGACGGACGAACTGGCCGAGGCCATCCGCAGACCCGCCGCGGACGTCGGGCTCGCCGTCGAGGACGGCCTCGTCGACGTCATCCTCGCCGAACTCGACGGCGCAGCGGCCCCGCGCGACCCGAACAGCACCTGGAACACCGCGGCCCGGACCAGCCGACTGCCGCTGCTCGCCCACGCGCTCTGGGCCACCTGGTTCGCCCGCGACGGGGACGTGCTGACGATCGGCGGCTACCGGCGCACCGGAGGGATCACCGGAGCCATCCGCGACACCGCCGACGCACACTACCTGGGGCTGTCGCCGAAGGCGCGGGACATCGCCCGCCTGGTGTTCCGGCAGTTGGTCATCGTCCGGATGGACGCCGATGACGCCCGGCGGAGGATGCGCTACCAGGACCTGCTGGACGTCCTCCCGGACCCCGAAGCCGGCGCCGAGGTCATCGAACTCTTCACCAACGCCAGGCTGCTGACCCAGGACCGGGACTACGTCGTCCTGACCCACGAGGCCCTGATGCGGGCCTGGCCGACCCTGCGCCAATGGATCGAGGACGACCGGGCGGGCGCACTGGTCCGCCAGGACCTGGAGGAGTCCGCCGCCGCCTGGGCGCGTGAGGGACGGGAACGCGCGGCTCTGCTCCGGGGCACCCGGCTGGAGGCGGCCGGCACCTGGTCGACCGCACACCCGAACGAGCTGAGCCCGGGCGCGCTCGCCTACCTGAACACGGCCCGGCGGCAGGAGCGCCGCGCCCGAACCGTGCGGCACGCCGCGGTGGCCGTGATCACCGCACTGGCCGTCCTCGCCTCCACAGCAGCCGTCGTCGCCATCCGGCAGGACGCCGGCGCCCGAGCGGCCGCCGCCCGCGCCCTCAGCGAGCGGAACCGGGCTGTCGAAGCCCAACTGGCCGCCGAGACCCTCCAGTACGCCGCCACCGACACCGCACAGTCCTCGCGACTCGCACTCACCGCCTACCGGCTCTTCCCCACGGCGCAGAGCGCGTCGAGGCTGCTGAGCACGCAGAACACGCCGACGTCCACCAGGGCACGGGCGCCCGGGGCGAGGGACTCCGTCAAGACGGTCGCCTACAGCCCGGACGGCCGGACGATGGCGGCCGGGAACCTCACGGAGCCGACGGTGCGGCTGTGGGACGTCACCGACCCGGGCCGGGCCGTGCAACTGGGGGAGCCGCTGCCCGAGGATCCCGGCGTGGACTCGATCCGATCGGTGGCCTTCAGCCCCGACGGCCGCACCCTCGCCGTCGGCGGCCACAGCGGCGACCACACACGCGACGGCATCACCGGCGAGGGCGTCCTCGACCTGTGGGACGTGAGCAACGCCGCGCACCCCCATGCCCTCGGCACGGTCCAGCAACTGCCCTGGGGGGCCGTCGAGTCGGTGGCGTTCAGTCCGGACGGGCGCGTGCTGGCCGCGGCGGACTCCGGCGGACAGGTCCGGCTCTGGAACCTCACCGGCCCCGGCCGACCCGAGCCGGTGGGGACCCCCCTGTCCGGCCCGGAGCATCCGGTCCGGTCCGTGGCGTTCGGTCCGGACGGGCGCGTGCTGGCCGCGGCGGACTCCGGCGGACAGGTCCGGCTCTGGAACGTCGCCGATCCCGGCCGACCCGCACCGGTCGGCGTTCCCCTGGCCGGCCCGGAGTCCGCGGCGACCACCGTGGCGTTCAGCCCGGACGGGCGCACCCTCGCCATCGGCGGCACGGACGCCGCCGTCCGGCTCTGGGACGTCACGGACCCCGGCCGAGCCGCGCAGATCGGCGCACCCCTGACCGGCCCGGCGAACGCGGTCCTGGCGGTCGCGTTCAGCCGCGACGGGCGCACCCTGGCCGCCGCGAGCGCCGACCACGCCGTCTACCGGTGGAACGTGGCCGCGCCCAAGCGGGCTCTCCCGCTCGGACAGCCGCTGGCCGGCCCCGGCGGCGCCGTCCTCTCGCTCGCATTCAGTCCGGACGGACACACCCTGGCGGCCGGCAACATCGACGGCGCGGTCGACCTGTGGCACCTCCCGCCGACCCTGCTGGCCGGTGCGGGCGGCAACGTCAACGCCGCGGCGTTCAGCCCCGACGGCCGACTGCTCGCGGTGGGCAGCCAGAGCGGGACCGTCAACCTCTGGAGCCTGGCCGACCGGGAACGCCCGGCTCCGCACGGCAAGCCGCTGACCGGTACCACCTCGGCCGTGGACTCGCTGGCGTTCAGCCCCGACGGGCGCCTCCTGGCCGCCGGCGACGGCGACGGCACGGTACACCTCTGGGACATGTCCGACGAAGCCGGGCCCACCGCGATCGGAACCCCGTTGTCCAACCCCGGCGGACGAGCGATGTCGCTCGCCTTCACCCCTGACGGCCACACCCTCGCGGTCGCGGCCAACGGCACCTCGCTCACCGGCGTCAGCCTCTGGAACCTGTCCGACCCCCGCAAGCCCATCTCCTCCGGCGGTATCACCACCGACGGCACCCGGAGCGTCTTCACCGTCGCGTTCGCCTCCGACGGACACACCCTGGCCACGGGCGGCGACAGCAGCAGCAGCCAGATCGGGCTGTGGCGGGTCCGCGACAGCGAGTCCGTCCGCCTCGGGCAGCCCCTCCAACAGCCCGCCGGATCGGCGCTGTGGGCGAGCTTCAGCCCCGACGGCCGCACCCTCGCCGTAGGCAGCAGCCAAGGTGTCGTCACCCTCTGGAACACCGCCGACCCCGACCACCCGGTCCCGCTCGCCAGCCCCCTCACCACGACCGGACCCGTCTGGGCCGTCGCATTCAGCCCCGACGGCCGCACCCTGGCGGCCACCCTGCACGCCGCGACCGGCGCCCTCCTCCGCTGGGACATCAGCGACCGGACCCGGCCCACCCCGATCGGCGATCCCCTCACCACCAGCACCGGGCCACTCACGGTCACCGCCTTCAGCCCGGACGGCCGCACCCTCGCCGCCACCACCGACGGCGGCGCGGTAGGTCTGTGGAGCCTCGACGCCGAGCAGGTCGCTGCGCAGGTCTGCGCGACCTCCGGCCCCCTGGACGACCAGCAGTGGGCGCACCTGGTGGCCTCCCTGCCGTACACCAGCACGTGCTGATTCATCGGGTCCCGCCGTGGCCGGAGTGGACAGTCCGGAGCGGCCTCGGAGATCCCAGGGGCGCGGGCGGGTACGACCTCGACGTGGTCAGGGGTGTCCCACTGCTGTTCGACCCGGACCGGCCGGATGCCGGCCAGGATGAGGCCCGCGATCACCGCCTTTGCGCGTCCCGGCCTACCAGCAGCTTCTCGTGCGGTCCGGCGACGGCCAGCATCGCGGCCTTGACGGACAGGGAGCTGCCGCAGGTGGAGAAGAACGTGTGGTCGGCGCCGACGGCCTCCGCCATCAGCTCCTGCGCGTGCCGGAGGATGCCGCGGGAGTCGGTTCGGTCGTCCAGTCCGCCGGTGGCCAGCACGTCTGCGCGGAAGACGTCCGCGCCGAGCGTCCGCAGGACGCGGGGATCGCTGCCCCGGCCCTGCTTGTGGCCCGGTGGGGTGAACACCGTCAGCGGGTCGGCGTGGAAGGCCGCGAGGGCTTCGAGTGCCGGTGCCTGGGACTGGTCCGTGCCGGCCGCGTCTGCCCGGCGGCCCGAGCAGGAAACGGCGGTAGCGGCGGCCCTCGCCGTCTCCTGCCTGCCGAGCCCGCGGGCTCAGGAACCGGGCTCCGGCTCGGGCTCGTCGGACGTGTTCGGGCGGACCGTCGGCCGAGGCGCCCCGGCGCCGCAGCGCGGTGCCCGCTGCCGTACCGCTCCCACCTGCGTCGATGCCGGTGAGGGCGGGGGCGCGTTCACGCACGAGGATCCGCCGCTGTGTCCGGGTGTTCCCGCGGGCCGGGGGGAAAGACGCCTCAGCGGGCGGCAGCAGCGGGGAGAGGAGTGCGGTGGGTGATGGCCGGCAGGCGGAGGACACGTGGCCCGAGGCGGCACTCGCGGCCGCCGGGGATGGACGACGCGACGGTGGCGGCCCTGGGGCTGCTGTCCGAGGCACTGGAGACGACGGAGCGGGCACGCGGGCGCCTGTACGACTTCCACCAGCTGACCGGCGGCGCGGACAAGGCGGTCGGAGAGACGGTCCGGCTCCTGCGGCAGGCCGGCCACGGCACGGAGGCCGACCTGGTCGAACGCGAGGTGCGGGGCGCCGACGTCCTGCCGGGGATGTGGACGTTCGAGATCGTGGAAGCCTACGACGACGGCTACCACCAGCGGTTCCTCGAGGTCGAGCAGCAGGTCCGCGAAGCCCTCGCGGGGGACCGCGACCACATCGCGGAGGCCGAGATGAAGCAGCGCCGCGAGACGACCTGAGGGGCCCGCCGGCTCGGCTCTGCGGCGAGGCATGGAGCTCCGAACGTGGGCGCGCTGAGGCCGACCGCGTGCGGGCGGACGTCACCTCCGGGCGGTTGCCGCCGGTGTCCGGCGCTGCCGGCGCCCGGCGCCGGCGGTACGGCGTCCTACCGGGCCGCCCGAGAGCCGTCGCCGCAGCCGGCGCAGGGCCCACGTGGCCAGCACGGCGCTCCACGGGCCCGGGACGAGCCCGAACGGCCTGAGCGCGATGGTTGCGAGTCTCACGACGCCGGCCTCCCTTCGGTACGAGGCGAGCACGAGTCCGCTGCTCGGCGCGTGCCCGGCAGTCGGAGCGGCAAACCGCTGGGTCCCGTTCGGCCTCCGGCGCCGAGGTCACGCCGTCGGTGCCGTACGTGGCGACGCTGACCGGCCGCACCTCGACCACGGCGTGCGTCGGGTCGCGGAACACGGGTACACGCGTGGGCCCGGCGGTGCGGTGGAGGGCGGACGCAGCCGCCGGCACCGCCGGTGGCCGCGCACCACAGGGCCGGCCGAGTCGAGGGAAGGGAGCCCCACCATGAGCGTGTTCCTGGCGTTGACCTTGATCGCCGTCGTCCTCGGGCTGGTAGGTGTCGTCGTCCACGGAGCGCTGTACCTGCTGTTCATCGGCATCGCGGTGTTCGTGGCCGGCGTGGTCTACCTCGGCTTCGCGGCCTCGCGCGGGCGCTCTGCCCGGTGACTGTGCGATGACCGTCCGGCCGGCCCCGGCCGGTGGTAGGGCGGTGGAACGGTGGGGCAGCCGGGGCGGCGTCCCGCGCGCTGATCGATGCCGGGCGACCCGCGGGACGGGCGGCCCGGGCAGCGGGTCGGTCCGCGCTCGCGGAGGCTGCCCGGTGCGACGGCCACCGTCGTCCCCGCTCAGACGATGACCGCCTTGCTGCCGGGGCGGCCGGTACCGGTGGCGACAGGGGGAGCCGCGACGGTACCCGGGTCGGCGGTGCGCTGGGCGAGGTCGTCGACGACGTCGGTCAGCGCGCGACGGCGGGCGAAGACGGCGCGCTGCCGGTCGGCGCCCGTGCCGGCGGTCAGGCGCGCGTGGACGAGCGGGCGGGCGAGTTCGAGGTCGCCCGAGCCGGCCAGGGCGGGTGTGGCCAGGTCCAGCAGGTCGCCGACGAGCACGGGCATCGGCAGGCGGCATCCGGTGGACGGGTGCGTGCCGGTGCCGGTGAGCCCGCCGAGCGCGGCCTGCCGGTGGGCCTCGCGCAGGACCGCGCCGGGCATCCGCGGCGGAGGTTCGCCGTGCCGGTGCGCGGACAGGAACGTGCGGGCGAGGGCGCGGAGCAGGACGGCGAGCAGGAGGGGGGTCGTCACGTCGGCGTTCGTGTCGGCGATCCGTACCTCCAGGGTGGGCAGGTGTTCGGAGGGCCGGGCGTACCAGTACAGCATTCTGCGGTCGAGGATGACGCGCCGCGCGAGCAGTCGCTCCACCGTGCGCTCGTAGCCGTCCGGGTCGAGGGCGGGTGCGGGTCCGCAGGTCGGCCAGGCCAGGTAGCGGCCGGCGCGGGCGCTCGCGGCGCCGTTGTCCCGGCCTTCGCAGAACGGCGAGTTGACGCTGAGCGCCTGAAGGACGGGCAGCCAGGGTCTCAGGTGCGCGCTGATCGCCAGGGCCTCGGTGCGGTCCAGGTCGCCGAGGTGGACGTGGCAGCCGCAGATCTCGCCGCCCCGTTGGTCCGCGGCCCGGTTCACGTGGAGGGCGACGCGCTGGTAGCGGTCGGTGGGAGTGACCGACAGCGGGTGGCGGCTGGGTAGGACGGGGGTGCCGGTGGCCACCAGGCGGCACCCGGCGTACTCGGCCGCCGCCCCCATGGCCCGGCGTGCGGCGACCAGCTCCGCGAGGAGACCGGCGGCGCTGGTGACGGGCCGGGTGCACGCCTCGACCTGCGTGGCCAGGAACTCGTGCTGGGCCCGGGCGCCGAGCGTCCGGGCGGCGTGGGGCACCACGAGGTGCGCGCGGGGTGAGGTGGTCCGGGTGGCCGGGTCGACCAGCAGGAACTCCTCCTCGACGCCGAACTTGAGGACGGGGGCCGCGGCGCCGTCCGACCGGGCCGTGCCGTGGGCGGAGCAGGTGTGCGTCATGAAGCTGCGCTCCCGGGACAGGGGCTGTCGCCCCCGCGTATGTCCTGCGGGGGCGAGCGGAAACCGCCGGAGCCCGGCCGGGGCGTCGTCGCTGCGCCGTTCGCCCGCGTCCGGCGGCGCGGGCGGGCGCCGCGGCGTAGGTTGCGGGCATGACCAGTGACGAGACGGCGGCCCCGGTCGTCGGGGTCCGCCCGCTGGACGAGGTGTTCGAAGCGATCGAGGCCGCCAACGGCTCACCGCAGCCCTGGTCCGGTTTCGAGCACGGCGTCCTCGGCGCCTACCGCTGGGCCGTGGGGGCCCAGGTCGCGGCGCCGGCCACCGCCGCCACGGCGCTCGGGGCGACCGGGCCGTGCCGGGCGCAGCTGCTGGCCGAGTGCCAGGCCGTCGCCCTCCGTCTGCGGGAAGCCGTGAGGACCGGTGCGGACACCGCATGCACCCTGGGCGCCTACCAGGCGCTGGCCTGGCTGTGCGGCCACCACGAAGAACGCCCCTGATCCCGACCGACCCCGGGGGGTATCACTCCGTGCCCAGCCCCGACAGCCGGCCCGCCGCCCGTAGCCGGGAGGATCCGTGATGAACGACGACGGTGGCCCCGGCCGGGACGAGACGCCCCAGGAGCGCGCCGACCGCCTGTGGACCGACATGCTCCAGGAAGTGCGCGTGTGCCAGACCGGCGCGCAGATCCTCTTCGGCTTCCTGATCGGCGTCGCCTTCACCCCGCGCTTCGCCGCCCTGCCCGCCTTCGACACGAACCTCTACACCGCCACCGTGGTCCTGGGCGCGGTCGCCACCGGCGCCCTCGTCGCCCCGGTGGCCTTCCACCGCCTCTTCGCCGGCCACGACATGAAGCCCGAACTCATCCACGTGGCGGGCCGTCTCATCGCCACCGGACTCGTCACCCTGGCTCTGACCATCGCCGCCGCGCTCCTGCTCCTGCTGCGCACCGCGACGGGCAACCCGACCGCTTCGTGGATCATCAGCGCCGCCGTGCTGCTGTGGTTCACCACCACGTGGCTCGTCCTGCCGCAGGTGGTGCTGCGGCGTACGGCCGCCCGCCAGGCGGCCGCGCGCGGCCGCGGAGAGGTGGGCGGCGACCCTCGGTGACAGCCTGCCGGACACCGCCGCAGGACGGGTGCCCCGTGCTGCTACCCGGCGTCCTGGGCCAGGTAGCTGCGGTAGGCCGCGGACACGTTGTCGAGGTAGCGCTTGGCGGCCGCGCGCTCGTCCTCGGTGAGGTCCGTGGACGCCTCGTGGAGGAGGCCCAGCAGCGGGGCGAGTTCGCCCATCACGTGGGTGAGGCCGCTGTCGGTGACGTCCAGGACCTGGCGGCGGCGGTCGCTCGGGTGGGGGCCGCGGGTCATGTGCCCCTCGGCGACGAGCCGGTTGACGGACTGCGTCCCGGCGGCGCTGGTGACGCCGAGGCGGCGGGACAGCTCGACCGGGCCGATCGGCTCGTCCGCGCCCCTGGCCATGACCACGTGCTCGACCGCCTCGACGTTGGTGAGCGGCATGCCGAGGCGCTCGGCCAGGACCGCGCGGGCGAGCTGGGTCAGGGTGAGCACGTCGCGCAGCGCCCGGGAGAGGTCGTCGCCGGGCGGGGCACCGTGCGGGCGTGCGGTTCCGCGCAGGCCGGAATCCGAATCCGGTGCGGCTCCGAAGGGCTGGTGTTGCGCCATGCGCATCAGTCTGACACGGTAAGGATCGCTAAGTTACTTAACGACTTCGAGGGTGCGTTCCCGTGTCCCCTTCCCTGACCCGGCACGCCGGGCCGCCGTCCACCGATCGCCCGGCTCCGACCGGCCGTCCGCTCCGGAGGCCGCGGGCAACCGCCTGGCTGATCCTCCTCCTCACACTCGTCGGGCTCGGCGCCGCGTTCGCGCTCGGCCCCCGAGACGCCACCACCACCAAGGCGACCGGGACGGGCCTGCCCGCCTCCTCGCAGTCCGCCCGGGTCGCCGAGATCCTCAAGGGCTTCCCCTCCGGTGCCGCCGCCCCGGCGATCGTGGTCTTCAGCACCACCGACGGCAGCCCCCTGACCGACGCCCAGCGAGCCGTGATCGACCGACGCGCCACGCCGCTGGGCACCCTGGGCCTCGCCCCGGAGGCCGCGACGCCCCGACTCGTCGACGGCAAGGTCGCCACCGTCGCCGTGCTGCTGCCCACCGCCGCCGGGGACGCCGCCAACACCGCCGCGATCGACCGGATCCGCAGCACCGCCACGCAGGACCTGCCCGCGCCCCTACGCGCGGAGGTCACCGGAGGACCCGCGTTCCGCGCGGACATCGGCAAGGTCTTCGCCGGCGCCGACACCGACCTCCTGATCGCCACCGCCTCGGTGGTCACCGTGCTCCTCCTGCTCACCTACCGCAGCCCGATCCTGTGGCTCGTCCCGCTCCTCGTGGTCGGTGCCGGCGACCGCGTGGCCGGCATCCTCGTCGGCGTCCTCGCCCCGCACGCCGGCGTCCAGGTCGACGCCTCCGCCGCCGGGATCCTGTCCGTGCTGGTCTTCGGCGCCGGCACCGACTACGCCCTCCTGCTGGTCTCCCGCTACCGCGACGAGCTCCACCTCACGGACGACCGGTTCACCGCGATGGCCCGTGCCTGGCGCGGCACCGCCCCGGCCGTGCTGGCCAGCGGAACCACCGTCGTCCTGAGCCTGCTCACGCTGCTCGCCGCCGAACTCACCGGCAACCGCGGACTCGGCTTCGCCGGCGCCGTCGGCATCCTCACCGCGATGCTCTTCGGCCTGGTCGTCCTGCCCGCGGCCCTGGTCCTGCCCGGACGCCGGATCTTCTGGCCGCTCGTGCCCCAGGTCGGTGACCCGGTCACCGCCGACCGGCGCGGACCGTGGTCGCGCATCGGGCGGACCGTCGCCGGGCGCCCCGGCCGGGTCGCCGTCGGCGGCACCGCCGTCCTGCTGCTCCTCGCCTCCGGCGCGCTCGGCATCACCACCGGACTGGCCCAGGCCGACTCCTTCCGCAGGACCCCGGAGGCCGTCCTCGGACAGCGCACGCTGGCCGCCGTCCAGCCCGCCGGCACCGCCGACCCCCTCACCCTCCTGTCCACCACCACCGCGGCCGACCAGGTCGCCACCGCCGCGCGGCAGGTGCCCGGCGTCGCCGCCGTCACCCCGGCCGGCCGCACCGAGCACTGGGCGCGCGCCGACGTCGTCCTCGACGCCGCCCCCGGCACCGCCGCCTCCGACCACGCCGTCGAACAGCTGCGCCGCACCGTCGCCGAGGTGCCCGGCGCCGACGCGCTCGTCGGCGGCGCCACCGCCGAGGCCTACGACACCGCCCGGGCCAACGCCCACGACACCCGCGTCGTCGTCCCGTTGGTCCTCGCGATCGTCCTGGTCGTCCTCATCGCCCTGCTCCGCGCGCTGGTGGCCCCGCTGCTGCTGGTCGCCACCGTCGTCGCGTCCTACTTCGCGGCGCTGGGCGCGAGTTGGACGATCTTCCGCACCGTGTACGACTTCCCGGCCCTGGACACCAACGTCCCCCTGCTGTCCTTCCTGTTCCTCGTCGCCCTCGGCGTCGACTACAACATCTTCCTCATCGCCCGCACCCGCGAGGACACCGTCGCGGGCCACGACACCCGTACCGCCGTGCTGCGCGCCCTCGCCTCCACCGGCGGGGTGATCACCAGCGCCGGCATCCTGCTCGCCGCCGTGTTCGCCGTCCTCGGGGTCCTGCCGCTGATCACCCTCACCCAGATCGGCGTCATCGTCGGCATCGGCGTGCTCCTGGACACCCTGCTGGTGCGCACCGTCCTCGTCCCCGCGCTGGTCCTGCTGACCGGCCGCCGCTTCTGGTGGCCCGGCCGGCCCGAAGGAGCAGGGCCCGACGTCCGGAGCCGCTCCGCGTGAACCACGCGCCGGGGCGTGCCCAGACGGCGCGTCCCGGGAGCCGCGCGCGTCCTGACGCGCCGTCGGGGTCGTGGGGTTGGCGCCTCACGGCCGGCGCCCGCGCGAAGGCGCTCCGGGCGGTCGGCCGGGCCGCGGCTTCGCGACGCGTGCGGCCCGCGCCCCGACCGCGCGGGCGGCACCCCGCGCCGGGCGAGCCCTCGGGGTGGCCGGGCTCATCGCCTCGGTCAGCCGCTGCAGCATGGCCCCGTCGGCGACCACCTCCAGGACCGTCAGCAGCACCTCGACCAAGGCGCCGTCCCCCGCGGCCACCGCGCGGCGGATCAGCTCCACCAGATCGGCGGAGCCCTGCCGCCGGGCACGGGCGGAACTCATCGGACGCCCCCGACGGGGTGCGCGACCCCCGAGGTCGCCGGCAGGACCGTGGGACGGCCGTCCGCGGCGTCGGCCCCGAGGACGAAGGCCCCGTGGAGCAGGGCGTCCAGCAGCGCCGACACCCAGGTGTCCAGGTCCGCACCGGGCGGCAGGGGCGGCGGCACCCCGCTGACGGCGCGTCGCGCGAATCCGGTGTCCAGATGCGGCAGGCGGGCGTCGAGAACGGTGATCCGCTCCCGGCGGCACTCCGCCCGGACCGACTCGAGCCATGCCGACAGCGCGGTCTTGGACGCCCGGTACGCGGAGGTCAGCGGGAAGGGGCGGTCGACGACGGCGCCGGTGACCGCAGCGAGCGCACCGCCCGGCCCGACGACGGGAAGAGCTCCTTCGAGGACGGCCATGGGGGCAAGGGCGTTCACCGTCATCAGGTGCTCCTGGACCGCGAGCGGCACCTGTCCGGTGCGGCCGAACGCGATCGCCCCGAAGGCGAGGAGCACCGCGTCCAGGCCGCCGGATCCTTCGGCCGCCCGTGCCGCGAGCGCCCGGCAGGACTCCAGGTCGTAGGCGTCGAACAGCTGCCCCGGCGCGGCGCCCGCGCGGTCGGCCGCGCGGGCCAGGCGCTCACGGTCCCGGCCGGCCACCGCCACCCGGGCCCCACGGGCGGCTGCGGCCGCCGCCACCTCACCGCCGATCACCCCGGTGGCCCCGACCACCAGCAGGCGCAGCCCCTTGATGTCCACCATCGTCTTCTCCCCTGGCAGAGCGCGTCCGGCGGCGCTGCGCAGCAGCGGCGGAGGCAGGGAGCCGGCTCCGCGGGCCGGCCGCAGCGACCGCCGGGCGGCACGATGATCAGGTCACCCGGCGTTCTCGCCCGGGTGGTCCGGCCAGGCGCCGCGAGGACTCCTCACCTGGCCCCGGGCTTCCCTCTCGTACCCGGCGAGGGCCAGGCCGAGCCCGAAGAACGTGGGTGCCCATTCGCCGACGAAGATGCCCCACCGGTCGGCCCGTTCGACGCCGGCCTGTTCGGCCTTCATCGACGCGAGCCAGCTGAGCAGGGACAGGCCGACGGATCCGAAGGCCGCCGTGTAGGCGTGTTCGCTGGTGATTCCGGCTTCGTGGAGCCGACGGACGATGTTCATGGTCTCTCCGGTGGTCCGTGCCGTGATCGTTCCTGTTCCTCCAGCCTGCGAGCGGCACGCGCGAAGCGGCAGTCGCAGCGTTGCCGCATCGGATCGGCGGGTGGGGGGCTCGTCGCGGGGACCGACCGCACGCGACAGACGCTCGCGCGCACCGCGGGCGGGTACCCGCTCGGCACGTGGTCCGTCTGGATCCCGCACGTGAGGGGGCCGCCGACCCCCACCGGGTCGGCGGCCCCCTCGTCGCGTCAGCGGCTACCAGCGGTACCAGCGTCCGCGGCTCCCGGCGGCGGTGTTGCCACGGGCGATGAAGCCGAGGAGCCAGATGACGAGGACAGCGAGTGCGATCCACCAGAGCACTTTGACGGCGAAGCCGAGTCCGAACAGGAGGACGGCGAGCAGCAGGACCAGGACCAGAGCGAGCACGGTGCGGACTCCTCACGTACGGCGACGGGTACGGGTCTGCTGCTGCCCCGGTTTCGCCGGGTCATGCCAGCCCGTTCTCGTGCCGCCGGGTCCGCCGTGCGGGCGGGCCGCGGGGTGCGGAGGGTCAGGGCACGATGACCAGCTTTCCGCGGGTGTGGCCGGTCCGACTGGCGTCGAAGGCCTCGGCCGTACGTTCCAACGGGAAGGTGCCGGCGACCTCGACGGTCAGCGCGCCCCGGTCGGCGGCGGCCGCCAGCTCGGCCAGCTCGGCGCCGTCCGGGCGCACCCAGATCCAGTGGCCGCCGTGCTGCTCCACCCGCGGATCGGCCACGGAGACGTGGCGCCCGCCGTCGGCGAGCACGGCGAGTGTCGTCTCCAGCTGGCCACCGACGAAGTCCGCGACCCCCGACACCCCGTCGGGCGCGAGCGCGCGCACCCGCTCGACGAGGCCGTCCCCGTAGCTCACCGGTTCGCCGCCCAGCTCGCGGACGAACGCGTGGTTGCGCTCCGACGCGGTGCCGATCACCCGGGCCCCGCGGTCGCGGCCGAGCTGGACGGCGAGGCTGCCGACGCCGCCCGCGGCGCCGTGCACCAGCAGCAGGTCGCCGGGGCCGACCGCGAGCCGGTTCAGGCTGCGCAGTGCGGTCAGGCCGGCCAGGGGGAGTCCGGCGGCCTGCGCCCAGTCGAGCGAGGCGGGTTTGCGGGCCACCGCGGGGGCGGCGACCGTGACGTACTCGGCGAACGTTCCGGCCTGCACCACGTCCTTGCGGGCGTAGGCCATCACCTCGTCGCCGGGCGTGAACTCGGGCGTGTCGGGGCCGACGGCGGTGACCACGCCGGCCACGTCCCAGCCGGGGACGACCGGGAAGACCGTGTCCATCATGCCGTCCAGGCCGCCCGCCATGACCTTCCAGTCCACCGGGTTGACGGCCGCCGCGCGGACCTGGATCAGCACCTGGCCGGGCCCCACCTTCGGGTCGGGCACCTCGCCGTACTGAAGCCGGGAGTTGTCCCCGGCGTACGAGTCGTAGGTCACCGCGCGCATGAGCCACCTCCGGGGAGCCACCGTCGACGTCGCGCGCCCTGCACCGGACGGACCGGACGGGCACTGCCGGCCACGCTATGCCGGGGGCCGGCGCTCGGCCCCCGCACCGACCCGTCGGAGTGACGGCCGTCCGGCCCGCACCCGGCCGGGCCCGTGCCGGCCCGCACCGCCCTGCCGGCGCGCCTACGCGTCGATGCCGGTGAGGGCGGTGAGGTGGGTCCACAGTTCCCGGCGGGTGGCGGGGCTGTCCGCCGCGGCGCCGAGGGTGTGGGTGGTGGGCCGGGGCCGGCGGTCGTGCCAGAACAAGCCGGTGCACCGCACGGCTTCGGGGGCCGCGCCGAGCCAGACCACGGTGTCCGCGCCCTGTTCCGGGGTGCGGATGACCGGGCGGGTCAGCGCGCGGAAGACGGGCAGCCACTGCCGCACGCCCTCGGTGTCCGCCCACCCGGGGTGCATCGCGTGGACGTGGACTCCGGTGCCGTCGAGCCGGCGCGCCCACTCCTCGGTGATCACCAGCTCCTGGCGCTTGGTGCGGGCGTAAACCTTCTTCGGCCCGTACGGGGTCTGCCGGGACTCGAGGTCGCCCGCGGGGATCCGCTGGCCGTACTGGCCGCCGGAGGTGACGTTGACGACGCGGCTCGGCGCGGACCGCCACAGCAGGGGCGCGAGCACGGCGGTGAGGATCCACGGGGCGAGGACGTGCGTGGCGAAGCACAGCTCGACGCCGTCCGCGGTGGTCCGCCTCTCCGGCGGCATCACACCGGCCGGCCCGGGGCCCGGTGCGGAACGGCTGCCCGTCGGTGGCGCTCCGTGCGGCGACGGCCACCCGGATCCGGGCCGGCACCGGCCGGTGTGCCCGGCGGCGGTTTCAGCACGACCGGAGCGGTTAGCCGTGCTGCGGGCCCGTGAACGTCCGGCGGCCCCGTACCCGGTGTGGAGGAGTGCGGTGATGAAGGTTTCCGACTACGTGCTGGAGCGGCTTCGCGACTGGGAGGTCGAGCACGTCTTCGCCTACCCCGGCGACGGCATCAACGGGCTGCTCGCCGCGTGGGGCCGTGCCGAGGACCGGCCGCGGTTCGTCCAGGCCCGGCACGAGGAGATGGCAGCCTTCGCGGCCGTCGGGTACGCGAAGTTCTCCGGCCGTACCGGCGTGTGCGCGGCCACCTCCGGGCCCGGGGCGATCCATCTGCTCAACGGTCTGTACGACGCGAAGCTGGACCACGTGCCGGTGGTGGCGATCGTCGGTCAGACCGACCGCAGTGCCATGGGCGGCTCCTACCAGCAGGAGGTCGACCTGCTCTCCCTGTACAAGGACGTGGCCTCGGAGTTCTGCGAGATGGTCACCGTCCCGGCGCAGCTGCCGAACGTGCTGGACCGCGCCATGAGGATCGCCACCACGCGGCGCACGGTCACCGCGCTGATCATCCCGGCGGACGTGCAGGAACTCGACTACGAGCCGCCGGCGCACGCGTTCAAGCAGGTTCCCTCCAGCCTCGGTGTGCCGCACTACGCCCCGGTCCCGGCCGAGGAGGACCTCGCGAGGGCCGCGGCGGTGCTCAACGCGGGTGAGAAGGTCGCCATGCTGATCGGGCAGGGCGCCCGCGGTGCCCGCGCCGAGGTCGAGCAGGTCGCCGACCTGCTGGGCGCCGGCGTCGCGAAGGCCCTGCTCGGCAAGGACGCCCTCCCGGACACCCTGCCGTACGTGACCGGCTCGATCGGCCTGCTCGGCACCCGGGCGTCCTACGAGATGATGCGCGACTGCGACACCCTGCTCGTGGTGGGCTCCAGCTTCCCCTACACCCAGTTCCTGCCCGAATTCGGCCGGGCCCGCGCCGTGCAGATCGACCTCGATCCGTCCATGGTCGGGCTGCGCTACCCCTTCGAGGTCAACCTGGTGGGCGACGCGGGTGAGGCGCTGCGCCGGCTCGTCCCGCTGCTGGAGCCCAAGGAGGACCGCACCTGGCGCAAGACGGTCGAGGACAACGCCGCCCGGTGGTGGGAGGTGATGGAGCGGCGCGCCGAGGTGAGCGCCGATCCGGTCAACCCCGAGTACGTGGTCCACGCCCTGGACGCACTGCTGCCCGACAACGCGATCGTCGCCGCCGACTCCGGGTCGGCGGCCAACTGGTACGCCCGCCACCTGCGCTTCCGCGGCGGTGCACGCGGTTCGTTGTCCGGCACGCTCGCGACCATGGGGCCGGGGGTGCCGTACGCGATCGGCGCGAAGTTCGCCCACCCGGACCGCCCGGCGATCGCGATCGTCGGCGACGGCGCGATGCAGATGAACGGCCTCGCGGAGCTGATCACCGCCGCGAAGTACTACCGGGAGTGGTCGGATCCGCGCCTGGTGGTGGCGGTGCTGAACAACCACGACCTGAACCAGGTCACCTGGGAGATGCGGGCGATGCAGGGCGCCCCGCAGTTCGAGGCCTCGCAGAGCCTGCCCGACGTCCGGTACGCCGACGTCGCCCAGCTGTTCGGCCTGTACGGGGCCCGGGTGGAGCGGCCCGAGGACGTGGAGGTGGTGTGGCGTCAGGCACTGGCGGCGGACCGGCCGTTCGTCATCGACTTCCGCACCGACCCGGCCGTGCCGCCGATCCCGCCGCACGCCTCCTGGGACCAGATCAAGGCCGCCGCCCGGTCGGTGCTCAAGGGCGACAGCGACCGCGGGGCCGTCGTCCGGCAGGGAGTGAAGGCCAAGATCCAGGAGTTCCTGCCCGGCAGCGGAGGGAAGTGACCGATGGGGGAGAGCCGGAAGACGGCCCTGGCCGAGCACCAGCAGCACGACGACGTGGAGGCCGCGCGCTGGTTCGAACGCAACCGCGCCGCGTGCGGGCCACCGGGCCTGTACGCCGAGGAGTTCGACGTCGCCCAGCGCCAGCTCCGCGGAAACCTCCCCCAGGCGTTCGTCCACGCCGTGATGCTCGAAACCGCCGCCCGGCTCGCGTCCGGCCCCGCGGAACCTTGACGGCGCCGCCGGGACGGACGCCGTCGCGAGATCTGTACGGCTTCGTCCTGTTTGGGCGCCGCGGGGCCGGGCAGCCGACCGTCGGCGGGCGCCCGCAGACCGGCCTCCGCCCCGTCGACCGTCGCTGGAAGGAGCACACGGCATGACCGCCAACCCCGGCCCGCCCGAAGGCCGCCCCCACACGCCCCCGGTCACCGGCGCCCCGGACCCGGGCGCCAACCCCGGCCCGCCCGCCCACCACGGGCGCGACGCCAAGGACACCGCGCTCGACGCCGCCAGGGCCCCCGATCAGGACGGGCCGCTCACCACCGACCAGGGCGTGCGCGTCGACGACACCGACAACTCCCTGACCGTCGGCGAGCGGGGCCCCACCCTGCTGGAGGACTTCCAGCTGCGCGAGAAGCTCACCCACTTCGACCACGAGCGCATCCCCGAGCGGGTGGTGCACGCCCGGGGCGCCGGCGCCTACGGATTCTTCGAGCCGTACGCGTCACTGGCCGAGTTCACCTGCGCCGACTTCCTCCAGGAGGCCGGCCGGCGCACGCCCGTCTTCGTCCGCTTCTCGACCGTCCAGGGCCCGCGCGGCTCCGCCGACACGGTGCGCGACGTACGTGGCTTCGCCACGAAGTTCTACACCCGGCACGGCAACTACGACCTGGTCGGCAACAACATGCCCGTGTTCTTCATCCAGGACGCGATCAAGTTCCCCGACTTCGTCCACGCGGTGAAGATGGAGCCCCACAACGAGATCCCCACCGGAGGTTCCGCGCACGACACCTTCTGGGACTTCTGCTCCCTGCAACCCGAGTCCACCCACATGCTGATGTGGGTGATGTCGGACCGGGCGATCCCGCGCAGCTACCGGATGATGCAGGGATTCGGCGTGCACACCTTCCGCCTGGTGGACGCCGAGGGCCGGGGCACCTTCGTCAAGTTCCACTGGAAGCCGAAGCTCGGCACCTGTTCCCAGGTCTGGGACGAGGCCCAGATCACCGCGGGCCGCGACCCGGACTTCCACCGCCGCGACCTGTGGGAGGCGATCGGGGCCGGTGACTTCCCGGAGTGGGAACTGGGCGTGCAGCTGGTCCCCGAGGCCGACGAGTCCTCCTTCCCCTTCGACCTGCTGGACCCGACCAAGCTCGTCCCCGAGGAACTCGTGCCGGTGCGGCCGGTGGGGCGGATGGTGCTGGACCGCAACCCGGAGAACTTCTTCGCGGAGACCGAGCAGGTCGCCTTCCACACCGCCAACATCGTGCCGGGCATCGACTTCACCAACGACCCGCTCCTGCAGGGCCGCAACTTCTCCTACCTGGACACCCAGCTGATCCGCCTGGGCGGCCCCAACTTCGCCCAGCTGCCCGTCAACCGGCCGCTCGCCGAGGTGCGCACCAACCACCGCGACGGCCACGGCCAGCACACCGTCCACTCCGGTACGAGCTACGCGCCGAACTCGGTGGGCGGCGGCTGCCCGTTCGGCCTGGGCGGTGGCCGCCTGCCGGACGGGGTGTTCGAGCACTACCAGGAGCGCGTCGACGGCGCCGCGATCCGCCGCCGCAGCCCGAGCTTCGCCGACCACTACAGCCAGGCCGCGCTGTTCTGGCGCAGCATGGCCGGCTGGGAGCAGGAGCACATCACCGCGGCGTTCTCCTTCGAGCTCGGCAAGGTCGGCGACCGGGCGGTGCGGCGCCGGATGCTGGCGAACCTGACCCGGGTGGACCAGGAGCTGGCCGCCGAGGTCGCCCGGCGCATCGGCGAGCCCGTGCCCGAACCGTCGCCCGTGGACGGCGCGGGCGACGGGGGCGAGGGCGGCGGCCGCGGGGCCGGGGTGCGGGTCTCGCCCGCGCTGAGCCTGGAGAACCAGCGCGGCGAGGGCGTCGGCACCCGCAAGGTCGCCGTCCTGGTGACGGACGGTGTGGACACCGCCCAGGTGCAGGCTGCGCGGGCCCGGCTGCAGGCCGAGGGCGCCACGGCCGAGACCCTCGCCCCGCACGGCGGAACCGTGACCGGCCGCGACACCGTCGACGTCGCGGTCGACCGGGCGATGCCGACCACCGCCTCCGTGCTCTACGACGCCGTGGTCGTGCCCGACGGCACGGACGCGCTCGCCGACGATCCCGACGCCGTACGGTTCGTCACCGAGGCCCTGCGCCACGGCAAGCCGATGGCCGTCCTCGGATCCGGCACCGCCCTGGGCGAGGCCGCCGGCAGCGGCCGCCCGGAAGCGGTGGCAGGCATCGCGGTCCGCGGGAGCGACGCGCAGGCCGACGCCGCGTTCTGGGACGAGTTCGTCGCGCTGGTCGGCCGGCACCGGTTCCCGGACCGCTGACGTCGCCGTCCGCTCCGCGCCGGCCCTGCTGCCTCCCGCACGCCATCCGGTCGTCCGTGCGGTGCGGGGCCGCGCGCAGTGCCTTCCGTTCCGGCGGGCGGTGGTCTGCCGCAGGACCGTCGATCCGCCGGACTCCTCTGTCGCACTCCGCCGGGGGCGCGGGTGGCCCCAGCGTCCGGACGATCATGGAGAATGCCGGTTCCGCCGCCGCAGTGACGCGGTTCACAGGGAACCGGGCGGGGTGAGCGGACAGGGGTGGGCATGGAACTGTCACAACGGGCGCGGCTGCGCGCCGGGGACGAGCACGCCCTCGGGGAGCTCTACGACGCCAACGCCCAGGCGGTGTACGGCTACGCGCTGCGGACCCTGGGGGACTGGGCGGCCGCCGAGGAGGTGGTGTCGCTGACCTTCCTCGACGCCTGGCGCCTGCGCGGAAAGCTGCACGAGGGGGACGGCGACCTCCGGCCCTGGGTGTTCGGGATCGCCACCAACGTGCTGCGCAACACCGCGCGGGCGACCCGTCGGCACCGGGCGGCGATGGCGCGGCTCGGCGAGCGGGAGGCCGCGCCGGACTTCGCCGAGGAGTTGGTGGCGCGGCTCGACGACGGTGCTCAACTGGCCGCGGTGCGAAGGGCGTTGCCCGGCCTGCGCCGGGCGGAGCGCGAGGTCTTCCGGCTCTGCGTCTGGGTGGGGCTGGACTACGCCTCGGCCGCCGAGGCCCTCGGCGTCCCGGTCGGCACCGTCCGCTCCCGACTGTCCCGCGCCCGCACCCGGCTGCGCTCGCTCGCCGAGCAGGAGCTTCGGAACGGCCGGGAACACCGGGAACGCCGGGAAGCTCGGGAATCCTCCGAAAGCCGGGAAAGCCGGGAAAGCCGGGAGAGTCAGGAAAGTCAGGAAAGTCGGGAACTCGCGCCCGTGGCCGGACAGGTACGGGGTGGCGGCCACGAGGCCGCCCGGTCGATGCAGGGGGACGTCCGATGACCAACACGCCCGAGCTCCTCCCCGCCGACCGCCAACGGTTGCTGAAGGAACACCTGATGAGTGAGATCGCCCTGGGGGAGAAGGCGCCGCGCCCGCGGCGCAGGCTGGTCTGGCTGGTCGCGTCGCCGCTGGCGGTCGGCGCGCTGGCGGCGGTGACCCTGGCCGTGCCGTCGGGCCGGGACGGCGGTGCCGCCCCGGCCGCCCCCACCACGGCGCCGCCCACCACCTCGGCCACCTCCGCCCCGGCCACACCGGCGCCCGCGGCGACGGACGCCGCCGCTCTGCTGTCCCGGGCGGCCAAGGCCGCCGCGGGCCGTCCGACCCCGGACGCCGGCAACCACCGCTTCACCTACCAGCGCATGATCGAGGACGGCGACCTGGAGTCCCGGCACGAACGCTCGATGTGGTTCCCGGTCGACGGCCGATCCGCCGGCATGATCGCGGACCCGACGATGTCCGGCGCGGACGCGAACGGTCGGATCAGCTGGCCCGCCACCATCGGCGCGGGCCACGGCGCCCCGCAGCACGCGGACTTCTCCTCGCCGACCTACGAGTTCGTCGCGGGGCTGCCCACCGACCCGGACCGGCTGCTGCAGCAGCTGATCTCCGCCGACCGCTCCAAGTCGGTCGTGGGGATGCCGGTGACGCCGAAGCTGAGCAGCCAGCTCGCCTTCGGCGACGTCCAGAAGATCTTCATGAACGTCACGGCGCCGCCGGCCGTCGCCGGAGCGCTGATGACGGCGGCCGCGAAACTGCCCGGCACGGCCGTGGTCGCCGACGAGGCGGACGCCGCCGGGCGGCACGGGGTCGCGGTGGTCGGCACGAACGGCACGCAGCGGGTGTCGCTGGTCTTCGACCCGGCGACCGGCGCCTTCCTCGGGGTGCGGGAGGTGCTGCTGACGGACCTCCCCGCCGGCGGCCCGGGCGACCTCCCGCCCACCGGCAACCCCGGCCCGGGCGCCGGGAACGGCAAGGGGTACACCTTCGTCACCGCCGTCCTGGAGAGCGGCGTCGTCGACCGTGCGGGGGACAGGCCGAAGGGCTGAACCCCCGGGGGACGGCCGGGCCCTGGCGCCGGGCCCGGCCGTCCCCCGCCCCGGCGGCGGCGGTTCGCTACAGTCGCCCCGTGAGCGACGACGACGTGACCCCGCCCTTCGGGACCTTCCCCCTCGTCCGCCCGGCCCTGGACGTCGGCGAGGAGCTCGCCGCCCCCGTGGCCCGCGCACTGGAGAAGTGGGCCGACACCGAGGCCGCCCGATCCGTCCTGTACGTCGACACGGACCCGGACAAGGCCGACACCGCGGTCTTCTGCGCGGCCTACGACGTGCCGCCGGAGCTGTCCGCGAACTGCGTCGTGGTCGCCGCCAAGCGCGGCGGTGACGTCACCCTGGCCGCCTGCCTCGTGCTCGCCACCACCCGCCTCGACGTCAACCAGGCCGTCCGCAAGCACCTCGGGGCGCGCAAGGCGTCCTTCGCGCCGATGGACACCGCCGTCGACGCCACGGGCATGGAGTACGGCGGCATCACCCCCGTCGGCCTCCCCGCCGACTGGCCCCTGCTGATCGACGCGGCGGTCGTCGCCGCCCCGCACGTCCTCGTCGGCAGCGGACGGCGCCGCGGCAAGCTCATCCTGCCCGGCACCGCCCTGGCCCGGCTCCCGGAAGCCGAGGTCCTCCAGGGCCTGGCCGGCTGAACCGGCCCGGCTTCCGGGCCGGACCGGCCCCTGCCGGCGCAGCAGAGTCACCCGTGATGCCTCAGCTCACTGCCGATCGGCTGCTCGCCGGTGTCGGGGCCGCGCCCCCCGCCCGCACCGGGTCTCCGGGTGCGGGCGGGGGCTGGCAGCGGCGGTTGACGGGCGGTCGGGGGCCCGCCGTCATGTGCGCGCCCGGTGGGGCTCAGCCGCCCTGGAGGTGCAGCGCGGTGCTGCGGATGTCGGGGAGCTTGGCGTAGAGCGCGTTGCCGGGGCACTCGGTGGCGAAGCCGTCGCGGTGGCCGGAGACGGTGTTGAAGTCGACGACGGTGCCCTTGGGGTAGAGGCTGGCGTCGGAGCCGGAGGTGAGCTGGTTCGTGTCGCCCGCCGTCTGGCCGGTGAGGCCGAGCTTCCAGGCCGAGATCTTCGCCAGGCCGTCCTGCAGGGCCTGCGGCGGCGTGGTCGAGCCGTAGGTGCCGATGGCGGCGATGCCCGAGGAGTTGGTGTTGAAGCCGAGGGTGTGGGCGCCCAGGACGGGCTGGTCGACGCCGCCGGCGCGGCCCTCGTAGATGGTGCCGCAGCGGTCGACCAGGAAGTTGTAGCCGATGTCGCGCCAGCCGTTGCTCTGGACGTGGTAGGCGTAGATCGACCGGATGATCCCGGGGGCGTCGCTGCAGGCGTAGTCGGTCGAGGTCGCCGTGTGGTGGATGAAAGTCACCTTCACGGTGCCGGTGTAGACGAATCCGGACTCGCGGATGGACTCGTCGGCCCCCCAGCCGGCGCGGGTGACGATGCCGGGGCGCGGAGCGGTGCTGGTGGATCCGGCCGGACGCTCGGGCAGGGTCGTGCTCTCCCGGGTGGTCGCCCCCCGCCCGGGGTCGACGAGTTCGACCCGCAGTCCGCGGGGGAGACCGGCGGGGCCTGGGCGCACGTCCACCGCGACGCCGTCGCTGCGGCCGGTCCACAGCGGGGCGGTGGCGCCGCGGGACGCGTCGTCGGGGGCGTCGGTGGCATCGGCCTCCAGCTGCTGCCAGTCGCTCCACCGGCCGGTGGCGTGGTCACGGGTGCGGACCCGCACGGATCCCTGGGCGAGGGCGTCGGGGGCGCCGTCCCAGACGACGCCGAGGAGTTGGAACGGACGCGTGGCCCGGGGCGCGACGGCACCGCCGGAACCGAGGGCCAGCGAGGTGACGGAGCCGCCTCCGGCGGAGGTGCGCACCGAGGCGGAGGGGCTGCTCGAACCGTCCACGGCGGTTGCCACGGGCTGGAAGAGCAGCGCGGTGGTGCAGCCGGCGAGGACGGCTGTCGGGATCGAAAGGCTCATGGAACGGATGGTCACCATGATTCAGCGGCCCCGCATGCCGCCCGGCGGTCGCGCACCGTGACGGATGGCCTCCGGGCTGCGAGGACGAGGCCGAGGAGATCCCCGACCGGATTCACCCGGTCAGGCGGTGGGCGCCCGCTGGTGGCGGGCTCCGGACCGGTCGCGCACCGGCTCCGCGGGGCGGCTCCGCGCGGCGGCGGAGGGTGGTCGGTCCGGGTGACGGCCGGGGCGGGTCGCGGGCCCGCCGCACGTGCGTGAGCGCCGGCTCGGGCCCACCGGGCGGTATGCGCCCGTTAGCCGTACTTCGTTGGGCCGTCGCGGTGACCCTTGCCGCGATGCTCGTCCCCTGCGGGTGGCGGGACCCTGTAGACGGAAGATCCGTTTTGCGGATCATCTGGGAGCACTATGCGTACTCGAATCACCGCCATGGTCCTGTCCGGGCTGACCTCGGCCGCCCTCGTGTGGGGCACGGGCGGCGTCGCCTACGCCTCGCCCGTCGCCGACCAGGGCCCGGCGGCGGCCCAGGGCGAATGGGTCGCCAGCCTGCTGCGCATGGCCGAGGAGGGCGGCACGTCGGCGGGCGGCGCCTGGGGCTTCACCGGCCGCAGCGACCTCAGGGCGGAGCCGGTCGTCCGCACGGCCGACGGGGGCGACGAGGCGGAGGCGGCGACCGCCGACGGGACGGAGACCGAGCGGATGCAGGCGGACGGGGCCGCCGGGTCCGGCCAGCAGGCCGAGGAGGGGGAGCGGACCGCTGAGCAGGCGCCGTCCACGCTCTCCTCGGAGAAGGGGGCGGGTGAGGGCGAGAACTGCGCCGGCCCCGGCCACGAGGGCCACGGGCACATCGGCGGCCCCGGCCCCGGTGAGTGCCACTGCCTCCCGGACGTCCCGCCCGGACACGGGGACCACGGTGACCACGGCGAGCACGGTGACCACGGGGACCATGGCGACCACGGTGACCACGGGGACCATGGCGACCACGGGGACCACGGTGACCATGGCGACCACGGGGACCACGGCGAGCACGGGGACCACGGGGACCATGGCGAGCACGGGGACCACGGGGACCATGGCGAGCACGGGGACCACGGGGACCATGGCGACCACGGCGAGCATGGTGACCACGGCGACCACGGTGGTCAGGAGCAGGGCCAGGGCCAGAGTGGCCAGCAGAACCAGAACCAGGGGCAGGGCCAGAACCAGAACCAGGGTCAAGGCCAGGACCAGGGCCAGAACTCCAGCCAGAACCAGGGCCAGGACCAGCACGTCGACGTGAACGTCATCGTGCAGAACTTCGTGGCCAACTACCTCAACAACAGTGCCAACAACAGCGCGAACAACAGCGCGAACAACAGCGCCACCAGCAACTCGAACAACTCCGCGCAGAACAGCGCCCAGAACACGGCGCTCAACCACCAGTCCGCCAAGCAGAACAACAACCTCTCCAACCAGCAGAACGCGCTCAACCTGAACAAGATCAAGCTCGTCGCGCAGGAGGAGGGTTCGGGCCGCCCGCCCCACAAGCAGCCCCACGGCGGCGGCCACGAGTCGACGCCCGGCCATCACGGCTCGGGGCACGAGGAGCACGCCGGGCACCACCACGGCGAGCTGGCCGAGACCGGCACCTCGTCGAGGACCCCCGTCCTGCTCGGCCTCTCCGCCGCGTTCCTCGCGGCCGGTGCGGCCGCCGTACGACTCAGCCGGCGCCGCGCCTGACCGGTGCCGCGCCGCGGTCCGCGTAGCGGGCCGAGGGCGAGCGTGACGACGGGCCCCGCCGGGCAGCTGTCCCCGGCGGGGCCCTGTCGTGCGCGGTCGACTCTCCGGCCCGTCGAAGCCGACCTCCTGACGGAACGTCCGTCCCGGCGGTTGACCTGGCGGACGGACGACACCGCCCTGGTGGGCCGTGCGCAGGACCGGTGGCGGCTCACGACCTCCTGGCCGAACTCCCTTACGCCGGTGGGGCTCCGGTGCCGTCGGAGACGCCGGGATCCGCGCGCCCGGGCCGGTGGGGCGGGCGGCGTGCGGATCCCGTGGGTGGCGCCCTCAGGAGGCGTCGAGGAGGGCGGTGATCTTGGCGGCCATGGCGGCCTGGGCCGGGTTGGGGCGGGGGCGGGCCTGCCGGGCGGCGTCGATCGCGGTGGTGAGGACGGCGCGGAAGTTGTCGGTCTCGTCGGGGGCCTTGGCGTCCAACAGGGCGAGGGAGCGGCGGACGGCGTCGAAGACCTGGTCGGCGATGTCGGCGGTCGACCTGCCGTCGAACTTCAGGCCCTTGGGCTTCGCGGCCAGGACGCGTCCGACCAGGCCGGTCGCGGAGGTGATGGCCTTGCCCGCCGCCATGCCGGCCCTGGTGGAGGAGATCGCGCCCGGGTCGGAGGCGGCCATCAGGCAGACGACGCCGTGGGCGGCGGTCTGCAGGGTGAGTTCGTCGTCGGCGGTCAGGATGCCGGGGGTCTTGTCCATGGTGGTCTGCCTTCTGTGGGTGCTGTTGCGTGCTGTGGGCGAGGGGTCAGTGAGCGGCGGTCAGGGTGTCGGCCACTGCCTCGTCCCCGTCGTCGGGGGCGTCGTGGTGGGCCAGTCGGCTCGCGGGCAGGAACAGGCCGGCGAGGGCGGCCAGCAGGTAGCCGGCGGTGCAGACCAGGGCGCCCGCGAGCAGGGCGGTCCGTAGGGCGGTGGGGTCGAAGCCGTCGTGGGCCCGGCCGAAGAACACCACACCGGTGACGGCGACCCCGAGGGCGGCGCCGAACTGCTGGAAGGTGCTGTAGACGCCGGAGGCGGCGCCCGCGTCGGGCACGGCGACGGTGGCGAGCGCGAGGTCCACGAGCGGGACGACGAGGAAGCCGAGGCCCAGGCCGGCCAGCGCGAGCGGCCCCAGCAGGTCCCAGCCCGACAGGCCCGCGCCGTGGGAGTCGATCACCTGGCGTGCCCAGAGGATTCCACCGGCCTGCATCAGCGCGCCGACGACCACCAGCGGCTTGCCCACCGTCCGGGCCAGCGGCACGGAGGCGCCGGAGCCGAGGAAGGCGCCCGCCGTGAAGGGCAGCAGCGTCAGCCCGGAGGCGATGGCGGAGAAGTGCAGGCCGAGCTGCAGGTACAGGGCGAGGACCAGGAAGAAGCCGGCCATGGCGCCGGAGAAGCACAGCTGGACGATGCTGCCGGCGGTGAAGCCGCGGTCGGCGAACAGGTGCATCGGGGCGAGCGGCGAGCCGTCGCGGCGCATGCGGCGCCGCTGGTTGGCCACGAACACGGCGAGCACCGGCGGGGCGGCGGCGAGCATGGCCGTGATCCAGCCGGGCCAGCCGGCCTCGCGGCCCTCGACCAGCGGGAAGACCAGCAGGAAGAGGCCCGAGGAGGCCAGCAGCAGCCCGGGGACGTCCAGCCGCAGCGGGTGCGCGGAGCGGGTGTCGGGCACCCAGAGGAGTGCGGCCACCAGCAGGGCGAGGCCGATCGGGACGTTGATCGCGAAGATGCCGCGCCACCCGATGCCGAAGGCGTCGGCGGAGACGAGCCAGCCGCCGAGGAGGGGGCCGGCGACGGCGGCCATGCCGGAGACGGCGCCGATGATGCCGAGGACGGCGGCGCGTTCCCGGGGCTTGAAGAGGGCCTGCACCGAGGCCAGGACCTGGGGGACCATGAGCGCTGCGAAGGCGCCCTGGACGACGCGGGCCGCGACGAGGGTGTCGCCGCTGGTGGCGAGGCCGGCCGCCAGCGAGGAGGCGGTGAAGCCGGCCACGCCGGTGACGAACACCCTCCTGCGGCCCAGGATGTCGCCCAGGCGCCCGCCGGTGATCAGGACCACGGCGAAGGCGAGGGTGTAGCCGCCGACGACCCATTCGAGGTGGCCGGGCGTCGCGTGGACGTCCTCCTGGATGGCGGGCAGGCCGACGTTGACGATGGTGGCGTCCAGCAGGTCCATGAAGGAGGCGACGATCAGGACGAGCATCGCCAGGGCGCGGCGGCGGTGGCCGGGCGGGGTGGACGCGGGGGTGGTCACGGGCGGGGCGTCAGTGGGTAGGGGGGTGCGGTGTTCGGACACGGTTCTTCCTCGATCCCTGCGGTGAACGGTGACTGGACGCGGCTGGGCGGCGGTCGGGCGGTGGCCGGTCCGGGTGGCGCCGGACCGGCGTGGGTACCGGCGCGGGCGGACGGGCCTCGGTGTGAAGGCGGGCGTCCGGGCGTGTGGAGGTGGAGGGTCCGGCGGCGGGCATGCCGGGGCCGGCGTCACGAAGTATTTCGTTCGGACGAAAGAAGCATAGCAACTGCTTCGGCGCGCCGAAACAGTTTGCTAGTCTGGGATCATGACCTCCACCGACCGGCCCTCGCGCGGCGAGCTGATGGCCCGGCTGCACACGGCCGGCCGGGAACTCAGCACCGCCGCGGTGATGTTCCACACCGCCCTCGCGCAGCTGCACGGGCTGAGCGCCACCGAGGAGAAGGCCATCGACCTGCTCCAGCGCCTCGGCCCGTTGACCGCGCGCCAGCTCGGCGAACAGTCCGGGCTGGCCCCCGCCTCCGTCACCGGACTCGTCGACCGGCTCCAGCGCAAGGGCTTCGCCCGCCGGGTGCCGAACCCCTCCGACGGCCGGAGCGTCCTCATCGAGGCCGCCGAGGGCCCGACCGAGGCCCTGGCCCCCCACTTCGCGGACTGGACGGTCGCCCTCGACGGGCTGTGCGCGCGCTACGACGACACCGAACTGGCCGCCATCGTGGACTTCCTCGGCTCGGCCGCCGCCCTCCAGCGCGAGGCGACCACCCGGATGACCGCCGCGAGCCCGGGGCGGGCCGCACCCGTGGCCGAGACGGCCCTCGGCCGCGGCGAGAAGCTGACGCTGCAGACGGCGGCCCACGGCGTGGTCGCCCTGATGGCCGCCGCCGACCCCGGGGCGTTCTCCTCCGCCCGGGCGGGCATCGCCGGCGGCAAGGCGCTGTCCGCCGCCACCGGGCTGGTCGGCCGCGTCCTCGCCGAGAAGCCCAAGGGCATGAAGCTCGGCGGGAAGTCCACCGCAGACCTGGCCGACCAGGTCTTCCCCGCCCTCGCGGCCTCCGTCGCGCTGCTCCGGGACGTCGACCCCGCGGAGGCCGAGAACTTCCGTGCCGTCATGCGGATCGCCGTCGAGGCCGCGCTGCAGACCCGCGACGGCCGGAGCCCCGCCATGGCGGCCATGGCCGCCAAGATCGCCGCCGCCCTCGACGACGGCGTCTGACACCGGCGAGGGGCGGGCGACACCGTCGACCTCCGCACTCCCGGAGCTTCACGACACCGTGGGGCTCCGGGCCGGGAGGCTGCCGCGGCTGCTCACAGCGGCCGGGTCGGACCCGTCGAGTCGTGCCCGGACGGTGCTAAGGGGCCGAGCCGGCGCGGGTCAGGACCGGATCGCCCACGGCGATGAGGGCCTGCCCGCAGTAGCCGTCGGACGTGTAGGCGATGCGGAGTCTGAGCACGCCCGTCACGTCCACGGAGATCGGCACGCTGTCGCCCAACGTGAGATTCTGGCGGCTGAGTTCGTGGTCGTCGCCGTAGACGGTGACGCTTCCGCTCCGGCCCTTCGAGCTGTCCTCGATTCCGACCGTGGTGGTGAGCTTCGACCACTCCTTGCTGAGGTTGAACTCGATCCCCCCACCGGACTTGCAGTACACGTCCCCGGTGACCAGCGAGTTCTGGTAGGTCTTCCCCGCTATCGCGACCTTCGCCCGGGAGAGGTCGCAGTAGCAGTTGATCGGGGGGAGGACCATGAGGGACTGGTCCGTCGCGGATGGTCGTTGCGGCGCAGGCCCGGTGCCGGACGGAGTGTCCGGCAGCGCGGGGGCCGTCACCGTCCGCGTGACCGTGACCGTCGGGCCCGGCACGGTCTCGGTGGCCACCGCGCTGGATGCGGTGGGGGAGTGCACCACCGCCGGCAGGCCGAGGAACCCGATGGCCAGCCCGGCCACGCCCGTCAGCGCCGTGACGACGGCGGCGAACTCGCTCCACCGCCCGCCGGAGGCCGCCGGGGGCCGAGGCGGATGCGGGGGAGCCGGTGGAACCCTGCCGCTCTCGTGAGCGTCGCCTGACGGAATGCTGCTCATCGGCCCCCCGGTTGAGTCGAAGAGATGATGACACGGCCCGTGGGGCGGGGAAAGGGTGCCGTCGGCCTCCTCCTGGCGCCTGCGGGTCGCGGGGCTTGGGGGGAGCCGGGCCGTCAAGCCCCCATCCGATCTAACCCGTACGGGTGAAATGACGGGCCGTTCGGGTCCGGTGACCAAGCCGGTGAGGGGAGGGCGCCGAAGGTCGGACGGAAGTGCCCGGCAACCGGCCGGGCGGACGAGCCGAGACGGGACCTGATGGCCAGCGAGCACATCGACACCCGGCTGCTGGAAGAACTCACCGAGCAGTCACAGGACTTGAACAGCGACGCGATGCGGATCACCTGCGGGTCGCTGACCGACTTCGAACAGGGCGCGCAGCCCGCACGCCGGTGGTGGCAGCGCGGGAGCGCGCTCGCCGGCCTGGTCGGGGCCGCGGGGCTGGCCAGCGTGGCGCGGGCGGTGGCGGCCTCCCCGTCCGCGACGGCGTCGGCGGACGACATCATGGCGCTGCAGACCGCCGCGTCGATCGAGAACCTGGCCGTGAGCGTCTACCAGACCGCCGCCGGACTGCCGTTCATCAAGGACGGCAACAAGACGGTCGCGGCGTTCATCGCCAAGACCACCGAGCAGCACCAGGCCCACGCCAAGGCCTTCAACGCCGCCGCGACCGCCGCCGGCGGCCAGGCCCAGAACAACCCCGACCCGAAGTACAAGGCCGTCGTCGACCAGGCGCTGCCCACCATCAAGACCCCGGCCGACGTGGTGAAGCTCGCCATCACGCTGGAGGACGTCGCCGCCCAGACGTACACCAAGAACGTCGGCCAGGTGAGCAACGCCGACCTGCGCAAGCTCTTCGCCTCCGTCGCCCCGGTCGAGGCCCAGCACCGGGCCGTGCTGCTGGCCGTCCAGGCGCTGCTGGCGGGCAACGCCGCCGACCTGATCACCATCCCCGTCGACCCGGCGAAGCTGCCCGCCGCCGCCGGGAGCGTCGGCTTCCCCGACGCGTTCTACAAGACCGACAACGCCTCCCCGATCACCGAAGGGGCCGTCCAGTGACCGCCGACCGCACCTGGCAGCCCGCCATCGGCGAGGCCGAACTCGCCCGCCTGACGCGGGACATGGACGACGCCCACCGCGCAACCCTCCCGCTGATGCACGCGACCGGTGCCGACCTGACGGAGGAGCTCCGCGCCGCGGGGCAGGCCGACGCGGGGCGGCGCCGCTTCCTCGTCGGCGCGGGCGGGGCCGCCGCCGCCCTTGTCCTGGCGGCCTGCTCCAGCAGTAAGAGCGTCACCAGCCCGGCACCCACCAGCCCCGCCTCCCCGACGCCCAGCTCGCCCTCGGCGTCCGGGCAGTACACGGGGGACCTGAAGGTGGTGGCGCTGGCCACCGCGCTGGAGAACCAGGCCGTCGTCGCCTACCAGGCGGCGCTGGACGCGGCCAAGGCCGGCAAGCTCGGGACCGTCCCCCCGGCGGTGGCGAACTTCATCACCACCGCGCAGTCCCAGCACGCCGACCACGCGAAGGCCTGGAACGCCGTCCTCACCGGTGCCGGACTGCCCGCCATCACCGGCGTCCCGCTGTCCAACCAGCCCGACACCCTCGCCGCGCTCGGCAAGGCCGCCTCCGTCGGCGACGTCGCCGAGCTGGCCCTCCAGCTGGAGAACCAGGCCGCCCAGACCTACCTCTTCGCGACCTACAACGTCACCAGCCCCGCTGGCATCGCCACCGCGGCCAGCATCGCCCCCGTCGAGGCCATGCACGCGGCGATCCTCAACTACGTCCTCGGCCAGTACCCCGTCCCCGACGACTTCCTGCCCACCGACAAGGCCGCCAGCCCCACCCTCCTCACCGTCTGACCCACCTCCCCCGAGCAGGCGCGCGCCCGGACCCACCGGAACCGACACCCCCCGGCCACCCCGGGCGCGCGCCCCTTCCAGTGGGTGAACTCGACGCCTCCGCCGGCTGGTTCGCCCGCGACGACGGACCTCGGCCCACCCGCCCCGAGCCTTCGGCGCCGGGTGGGCCCGCGCTGTGCTAGGGGGTGCGGCGGCGGAGGGTGGCGGCGCCGAGGGCGAGGGCGAGGAGGGCGGAGCCGGTGACGACGGCGAGGTCGCGGGCGACGGCGGGGTCGGCGGTGGCGGTGGTGGTGAGGCGGGTCATCGCGTCGACGGCGTAGGAGAGCGGCAGGACGTCGGAGATCCAGCGCAGGGCGGTGGCCATGCCGTCGCGCGGGACGAAGAGCCCGCACAGGAGCAGCTGGGGGAGGAGGACCGCGGGCAGGAACTGGACGGCCTGGAACTCCGTCGAGGCGAACGCCGACACCAGCAGGCCCAGCGCCATGCCGAGCAGGCCGTCGGCGACGGCGACGGCGAAGACCAGCCAGGTGGGGCCGGCGATGTGCAGGCCGAGCGGGCCGAGGGCGAGCGCGGTGGCGAGCGTCGCCTGGAGCAGGGCGACGAGGCCGAAGGCCACGGCGTACCCGAGCAGGAGGTCGAGCCTGCCCAGCGGCATGGTGAGCAGCCGTTCCAGGGTGCCCGTGGTCCGCTCGCGGAGCATGGCGACGGAGGTGACCAGGAACATCACGAGCAGCGGGAAGACGCCGAGCAGGGCGGGGCCGATCCGGTCGAAGGTGGCCGGCTGGGCGTCGAACATGTACTTGAGCAGGACGAGCAGCAGGCAGGGGACGACCAGGAGCAGCGCGACGGTGCGCGGGTCGTGGCGCAGCTGGGTGAGGACGCGGCGGGCGGTGGCGAGGGTGCGCCGCAGGGCGGGTGCCGCCGGGGGCAGGGGCTGTCGGGTGCTCATCGGGCGGCCTCCACGAGCTCCAGGAACGCGCTGTCGATGTCGGGTGCGCCGGTGGCGCGGAGCAGTTCGTCCGGGGTGTCGTGGGCGAGCAGACGGCCCTCGCGCATCAGGAGCAGGCGGTCGCAGCGGGTGGCCTCGTCCATGACGTGGCTGGACACCAGCATGGTGGTGCCGGCGTCGGCGAGGCGGCGGAAGAGCTGCCAGAGGTCCGCGCGGAGCACCGGGTCGAGGCCGACGGTGGGTTCGTCGAGGATCAGCAGCTCGGGGGCGCCGAGGAGGGCGGCGGCGAGCGAGACGCGGGCGCGCTGCCCACCGGAGAGGCGGTCGGTGACGTGCTGCTCGTGGCCGGTCAGGCCGACCAGGGCGATCACCCGGGCGGGGTCGGTGGCAGGTGCGCCGAGGACGGCGGCGAAGTAGGCGAGGTTCTCGGCGACGGTGAGGTCGCCGTAGACGGAGGGGGCCTGGGTGACGTACCCGACGCGGTGGCGCAGGGCGGGGCTCCCGGCCTCCAGGCCGAGCACCTCGACCCGGCCGGCGGCGGTGCGCTGCACGCCGACGACGGAGCGCAGCAGGGTCGTCTTGCCGCAGCCGCTCGGGCCGAGCAGGCCGGTGATGGTGCCGCGGGCGAGGTCGAGGTCGAGGGAGTGGAGGACGGTCCGGCCGCCTCGTTCGACGGTCAGGCCGGTGATCCGGATGGCGGGGGCGTCCGGCCCCGCCGAGGAATTCATCATGTGATGAGTTTTGCGCCGGGGGAGGGTGCCGGTCAAGTGCCGCGCGCCCGCTCCGGGGACAATGGCCCGGTGAGTGGCGAGGGGAAAGAGCGGAAGCGGGTCGGCCGGCGCCCGGGCGGCGAGGACACCCGGGGCGCGGTGCTGGCGGCCGCGCGGGCGGAGTTCGGGGCGCGTGGGTACCAGAAGGCGAGCATGCGGGCGATCGCCCGGGCGGCCGGGGTGGACGCGGCGCTGCTGCACCACTACTTCGGCACCAAGGACCGCCTGTTCCTGGCGGCGCTGGACTTCCCGGTGGACCCGCGGGTCGTCGTGGAGCAGGTGCTCGCGGGGGAGCGGGACCGCGTCGGCGAGCGGGTGGCCGCCTTCGTCCTGGGGCTCTGGGAACAGCCGGCCGTGCGGGACCGGCTGCTGGCACTGCTGCGCACGGCGGCCGCCAGCGAGGAGGTCGCGGCGCTGGTGCGGGGCTTCATGGTCACCGAGCTGGTGGGTCGACTGGCCGGTGAACTCGACCTGGAGAATCCGGAGTTGAGGGTGGAGCTGGTGCTGTCGCAGATCGTCGGACTGGCGATGGCGCGCTATGTGATCCAGGTGGAACCGCTCGCCTCCGCGCCCGTGGACCAAGTCGCCCCGCTCCTGGCCAGGACCGTCCAGGGATACCTGGCCGTGCCCTGAGGGGCCTCGGCCGGAACCAGCCGCGCCCACCGCGCCCACCGCGACCGCCGCGGTCGCGGCGGTCGCGGCGGTCCCGGTCCCGTCAACCGGTGCGGGGGTGGCGCGTCGCCGTGCTCCCGGCCGCGCGGAGGATGCGGTCGCGCGAGACGGCGGCCTCGGCGCGCAGCAGCGGCAGGTCGACGTCGAGGACGCGGCCCGCCCACTTGCGGACCTGCCCGCCGACGAGGACGGTGTCGATGTTCCGGGCGTCGCAGCCCAGGACGACGGTGCCGGTGGCGTCGTTCAGCGGGAGGTTGTTGATCTCGTCGGTGGTGATCATCAGCAGGTCCGCCTGCTTGCCGGGCGTGAGCGTGCCGGTGACGTCGGCCAGGCCGCAGGTCCGGGCGCCCTGCCGGGTGGCGAAGTCCAGGACGTCGTGGGTGTCGATGCGGTGCGGCTCGCGGTCGGTGCCGTAGGTGCCGTTGACGGCGCGCATGCGCTGGACGGTGTGCAGGGCGCGCATCTGGGTGAACATGTCGCCGGCCAGGGCGACTTCGACGTCGATGCTCAGGCCCGGCCGCACCCCGACCGCCAGCGCCTCGTCGACGGCGGGTACGGCGTTCTCCAGCCCGATCTGGGCGTCCGAGGTGGGCGCGAGGGACACCGTGGTGCCGCTGGCCCCGATGGCGCGCCACGCGTCGGGGCTCAGCCCGGTGGCGTGGATCAGCGTCAGGTGTTCCCCGAGCAGCCCCTGGCGTTCCCAGCGGAGGATCGCCTCCGAGGACTCGGGCCCGAAGACCGCGTCCACGCTCACGCCGATGCCCAGGTCGGCCGCCCGGCGGGCGAGTTCCGGCCCGTAGGCCAGGCCGGGGCCCGCGATCCGGTCGGTGGCGAGGGCGGCGAGGCGGACGGTCGTCCGGCTGCCGGTGTACTGCGTGTGCAGGCGGGCCAGATCGGCGGGCCACTGCCCGTCCCAGGCGCCGAAGTGCGGGCCCATCGCGGCGTGCACGCCCCGGATGCCGCTGTCGACCAGGGCCCGGACGGCGGCGTCGGAGTGGGCGGCGCTGCGCGAGTTGTGCGAGAAGTCCAGCATCGTGGTGATGCCCGCGTCGACGGCGGCCAGCGCGGCCAGCCTGGTGCCGACGTACATGTCGTGGGGCCGGTAGACCGGGGCGAACTCGGCGAGCGTGGTGGAGACGTACCCGGCGAGGTCGTTCACGTCGGGCATGGTCCGGCGCAACTGGGCCTGCCAGGCGTGGCGGTGGGTGTCCACGAAGCCGGGCGCGAGGATCGTCCCGGTGGCGTCGACCACGATCGCGTCCGTCGCGGCCCCGCGGGCCCGGAGGTCGGTGCCGACGGCGCTGATGGTGCTGCCCGACACCAGCAGGTCGCCGACGTCGAGGGTGCCCAGCGCCGGGTCCATGGTGAGGACGGTGGCGCCGGTGAAGAGGATGCGGCGCCGCGGGTCGGCGGCGGTCCGGCGGAGCCGCTCCAGGAGGGGGCGGCGGGCGGTGTCGGTGGGGCGGTGGACGGCACGCGCGCCGTCGGCGCCGACCGACGGGCCGGCGTACGGGTCGGCGTGCGGGGGGAACTGATCGCTGCTCATGACGACTCAACCTGGCAGCCTCCGGGGAGGGCCTCCAGGCTGCGCCGTTCCTGGGTGCGCCACACCGTGGATCAGGGCTTCGGCCCGGCCGCACGCGGATCAGTGGTTCCCCTGGCTAGTGCTATGGCCGGGAACGTTCACCGGGGTGGGGCCGATGTCGCGGGCCACTTCGAAAATCGATGGCGCTCTTCGGGGTGGTCGGCGAGCATCTGCAGGTGACAGACGAAGCCGATCACAAGAGACCGTTCACCCGGAGCCCGAAACGCGTCCGTTTTGTCGAGCTGTCCGGCGGGGCGATGTCCGCCTTGCTCGACGGAGACCTGTCAGCAGCCAGTAGGACGGCCGGGGTCTCGCTGACAGAGTACTTTCTGACCGACGGGGCCCGGTGGCTGTGGCAGTTCCGGCTTGGTCAGATGGCCGACGATCCCAGCCATGCGCGGTGGATGGTGCGCCAAGCAGTCGTCGGCGACAAGGGTCTCGTCGTTGGGCATGCCGGGTTCCACGGACCGCCCGACGAGGTCGGCATGGTCGAGATCGGCTACTCCGTTGCTCCGGAGTTCCGCCGCCAGGGATACGCCCGATCCACGCTGGTCGAGTTGCTTCGCCGGGCAGCGGCCGAACCAGCGGTCACGACCGTACGGGCGACGATCAGCCCCGACAACATGGCCTCCTTGGCCACGATCGCAGGCTTCGGTTTCGTTGAGGTCGGAGAGCAATGGGATGAGGAGGACGGTCTCGAACTGATATTCGAGGTCCCTGCCCGCCAGGTTCTACCCGCTTGATGAGAAGGTTCGCGGCAGAACGCCGGCTGTGATCGCGGCGTCCGGCATGCTGGTCAGGCCGCAGCATCGAATGGGTGTCCACCCCAGCGGATGCCTTTCTCGCTGCGGATTCGGGCGCGTTCGCGCGCCACTCCGCGGATCCCCGTTCCGGGGTCACCGCCGCCGCGGTGACCCCGGAACGGGGGCGTCTGCCGGCCTTCCCGGGCCGACAGGTCACTGTGCCCTACTCGGCGGCCAGCCGCGGGGTGCGGGTCGGCTCCGTCCGGCGGTCGCCCGTCGCCTCGAAGGCCGCGGCGAGGGTGAGCAGGGCGTTGTCGTCGTAGGCGCGCCCGGCGAAGGTGAGCCCGACGGGCATGCCGGTGTCCGGCATGGTGCCCATGGGCACGGTCACGGTCGGGATGCCGAGGTGACGGGGCACCAGGTTGCCGTTGGCGACCCAGACGCCGTTGCGCCAGCCGAGGTCGGCGGAGGCCTCGGACACGTCCATGTCGGCGGGGCCCACGTCGGCGACCGCGGGGAACACCACGGCGTCCAGGCGCAGGTCGTCCATCCACAGCTCCAGGTCGACCCGGCGGGTCTCCTCGAGGCCCCGCAGCCCCTCCTCGAGGTGCGGCATGTCGGTGAACGAGGCGTACGGGCGCTCGCGCACGAAGCGCGGGTACTCGACGATGGTGTCGTCGAAGCCGTCGTAGCGGTCCGGGAGTTCGCCCTGCTGCTTGGGCCAGATCCGGTCGCCGTCGACCTCGGTCAGGGTGGCGAGCGCCGGGTCGCCGTTGGCCCGCAGGAAGTCGTCCCACGCCCAGGCGGAGAGGTCCTCGATCTCGACCTTGAGGAAGTCGGCGCCGACCAGGCCGCGGGTGGCGAGCGAGGGGGCACCGGGGCGGTCGGACTCGTAGTTCGACACGACGGGGAAGTCGACCTCGACGACCTCGGCGCCGGCCGCCTCCAGGTCGCGGCGCGCGGCCTCCCACCGGTCGATCACCGAGGGGCGGGTGTCGATGCGCTGGCCGGTCTGGCCGCCGATGCCGCCCTCGGGGTTGGTGCCGGCCTCATGGTCGGCGTTGATGTACATCCGGGGGACGCCGACGCGCTTGCCGGCGAGCGCGTCGCGGGCCGCCTGCGCGTCCGAGGGGGCGAGCGCCGGGTACGAGGCGGGGCGGACCTGCGACGGGGCGGGCAGCTGCACCCACGGCTGGGCGCGCCACAGGTCGCCGCGGGTGTCCTGGTCGTCGGCCACGATGACGTCGAGCAGCTCGAACAGGTCGGCCATGGTGCGGGTGTGCGGGACGACGACGTCCATGGTCGGCACCAGCGGCCAGTTGCCGCGCACCGAGATCACGCCGCGGCTGGGAGTGTAGGCGCACAGCGCGTTGTACGAGGCGGGCGCGCGGCCCGAGGACCAGGTCTCCTCGCCGAGGCCGAAGGCGCCGAAGGACGCCGCGGTCGCGGTGCCCGAGCCGTTGGACGAGCCGGAGCCGTAGGCGCTGGTGAGCCAGTCGGCGCTGTACGGGCTCTCCGCGCGGCCGTACACGCCGCGCTGCATGCCGCCGTTCGCCATCGGGGGCATGTTGGTCAGGCCGATCAGGACGGCTCCGCCGGCGCGCAGCCGCTCGATGGCGAAGGCGTCGCGCTGAGCGACGAGGTGCTCGAAGGCGGGCGAACCGGCCGCGGCCGTCAGGCCCTTCGCGAGGTAGCTGTCCTTGGCGGTGTACGGGATGCCGTCCAGCGGGCCGAGCGTCTCGCCGCGCGCGCGGCGGGCGTCGGAGGCCTCGGCCTCGGCGCGGGCCTCGGGGTTCATCACGACCATCGCGTTGAGGGCGGTGGGGGTGCCGGGCCGGTCGTACGCGTCGATCCTGGCGAGGTAGGCGTCGAGGAGCTCGACCGCGGTGGTCTCGCCCTTCTCCAGCGCCGCGCGCAGAGCGGCGATACAGGTCTCCACAACGTCGAATCGGCGCGTCATTCGGGTGCCTCCTGGAGGGTTCGGGTCGTACGGGCGGACCGGGGGACGTCGCTCCGGCCGGCCGCGCATGCGGGGCCGTCGCGCGTCCGGTCGCACTGGCTAGATTTTCAGTCTAGACTAAGAATCTAGATCCCCAGCACCGAGGTGAGGCCATGTCGACGCCAGAGACCGAGCCCGCACCGCCGCAGCGACCCGTCCCGTCGGAGGGCGCGACCAGGCCCGCCACGGGCACGGAGCCGGGCGCCGCGCCCCAGCCCGCGCTGGCCTCGGTCGACCGGAAGCGGCAGCCCAGCGGTGACGAGGCGCGGGGACGGGCGATGCGGGCCGCCATCAGCGCCATCGCCGAGAAGGGCCCCGCGGCCGTGCGGATGACGGACATCGCCGCGCGGGCCGGGATGAGCACCGGCCACATCCTGTACCACTTCGGCAAGAAGGATCGTCTGCTGCTGGAGGTCCTGGCCTGGAGCGAGGCGGACCTCGTGGCGCAGTTCCAGCAGGCCGCGGAGCGGGCCGCGTCCCCCGCCGAGAAGCTGGCGCTGTTCGTCCGCTACTACCTACCCCGTCACCAGGGCGACGAGCGCTACGCCCTGTGGACGCAGGTCCTGGCGCAGCGCCACGACGACGCCGGCCGGCAGCTCCTCACCGCGCTGTCCGAGGCCTGGGAGGAGCAGCTGGAGGCCATCGTCCTGGAGGGGCGGGCCCTCGGGCAGTTCGCCGACGTGGACCCGTCCGAGTTCGTCATCAGGACGGTGGCCATGCTCAACGGGCTCTCCGGCGACGTGATGTTCGGGCGCCCGCGCTGGCAGCAGGACTCCGCGCACACCTTCGCCCTGTCCGCCCTCGAACGCGAGCTGCGGCCGCCCGGGAAGGCGTGAGGTGCGCAGCCGGGCGTGAGGTCGCCCGGGAGTGAGGCTGCCCGGGAAGGCGTGAGGCCGCTCGCCCTCCGCGGGAGGGCGAGCGGCCTCGGGCGTCGTCCGGGACGGACGCCGTGTCAGAAGGCGATGCGCACCTTCAGCGCGGTGCGCTCGTCCATCGCGCGGTAGCCCTCCGGCACGCCGTCGAGGCCGACGGTGCGGTCGAAGACCAGGCCGGGATCGATCGCGCCGGACAGCACGTCGGGCAGCAGCTCCGGGATGTAGGCGCGGGCGGGGGCCACGCCGCCGCGCAGCGAGACGTTCCGGTCGAACATCTGGGCGATGTCGACGCCGGCGGGGCCGCCGTGTGGCACGCCGACGTAGCCGACCGCGCCGCCGTCCCGCGCGATGGAGATCGCCGTGCGCATCGACTCCTCGGTGCCGACGGCCTCCAGCACGGCGTGTGCGCCCTGACCGCCGGTGAGCGTCTTGACCGCCTCGACCGCGTCCGCGCCGCGCTCGGCCACCACGTCGGTCGCGCCGAAGGTGCGGGCGATCGCCGTGCGCGCCTCGTGGCGGCCCAGTGCGATGATCCGGCCGGCGCCGAGGCGCTGCGCGGCGAGCACCCCGCAGAGGCCGACCGCGCCGTCGCCGACCACCGCGACGGTGCTGCCCGGCCGGACGCCGGCGGTGACGGCGGCGTGGTGGCCGGTGCTCATCACGTCGGAGAGGGCGAGGAGGGCGGGCAGCAGCTTCTCCTCGCCGGCCGCCTCCTTCGGCAGCCCGACCAGGGTGCCGTCGGCGAACGGGACGCGGACTGCTTCGCCCTGGCCGCCGTCGGAGCCGACCTCGCCCCAGAAGCCGCCCTGCGGGCAGGAGGTGTGCAGCCCCTCGCGGCAGTGGTCGCAGGTGCCGTCGGACCAGACGAAGGGGGCGACCACGAAGTCGCCGCGCGCGAAGCCGGTCACCTCGGCGCCGACCTCCTCGACGATGCCGAGGAACTCGTGGCCGATCCGCTGGCCGGGGACCCGGGACGCCACGCCCCGGTAGGCCCACAGGTCGCTGCCGCAGATGCAGGCGCTGACGACCCGCACCACGGCGTCGGTCGGCCGTTGCACGACCGCGTCCGGCACCTGCTCGATCCGGATGTCGTTGGGGCCGTGGATGACGGTGGCACGCACGAGGCACTCCTGGCACTGTTTGATGGGGGTGGAACCGGCAGCAGCCAGGGTCGCCGGACAGGGTGCACGGCGTCCAGCTACATCTCCTACAGTCGTTCGTTAAGATGGACTGATGCTCGATGTTCGTCGCCTCGTCCTGCTCCGCGACCTGGAGGTGCACGGCACGGTGACCGCCGTGGCCGATCTCCACGGCGTCACCCCCTCCGCCGTCTCCCAGCAGCTGCGGCTGCTGGAGGAGGAGACCCGCACCCGCCTGCTGGAGCGCACCGGCCGCTCCGTCCACCTCACCGCCGCGGGCCGCCGCCTGAACGGCGACACCGAGCACGTGCTCGCCGCCCTCGAACGCGCCCGCAGCCGCCTGCACACGGCCGCCGGTTCACCCGCGGGCCCCCTGCACCTCGCCTGCTTCCCCAGCGCCCTCGCGCCGGTGGCCGCGCCGCTGGCCACGGCCCTGGAGGACACCCACCCGGACGTCCGGCTCCACATCACCGAGGCCGAACCCGAGGCCGCCGTGCGACTGCTGCTGCAGCGCCGCGCCGACGTCGCCCTGGTCTACCGGTACGACAACCTGGCCACGCCCCCGCCCGAGGGCGTGGAATCCCGGACGCTGCTCACCGACCCCCTGGTCGCCGTCCTGCCCCGCCACCATCCGGCCGTCCGGCCGGACCGAGCCCCCCTCGACCTGCGGGAGCTCGCCGACACGACATGGATCACCGCCCCGGCGCAGACCGCCTGCGGGGACGCGGTGCTCCAGGCCTGCCGGTCGGCCGGCTTCACCCCCCGGGTGCGGCACGTCTGCACCGACTTCACGGCCATGATCGCCCTCGCCGGGAGCGCGGGCCACGCCGCCCTGATCCCCCTCCTGGCCGCCTCGCACCTCCCGCCCGCACTCACCGCGCTCCGGGTGACAGACACGGCCCTCGCCCGCACGATCGAGGCCGCCGTCCGCCCCGGCACGGGGCACGAGCCCGCGATCGCCGCCACCCTCGCCGCCCTGCGCGCCCTCCGGCCGGAGCCGGTCGGGTGGCCGCCGGCCGCCTAGACGCTCGGTGCGCCGCGCCGGGGTGTCCGGCGCGCCCGGGTGTGCCGGCCGCGCCCTCACGCGCTGCGCGAGGCGCCCAGGGGCAGCACCATGATCGGCGCGGTGGTCGGGTGCGGCGATCCGCCCGCGGGTTCGTCGGTGACGGCGACGGCGCGGGCGCGGTCGAGCGGGGCGGTGAGGACGAGCGAGCCGTCGCCGCCGGGCAGCAGGCCGGCCGGGCTCATGGTCCCGTCGTGGTTCAGCCACAGTTCGTAGACCCGCCCGGGAGCGGGCTGGGGCATCCCGGCGGCGAGGAACCCGGCCTGGTTGTGGCTGGGGGACCAGACCACGGTGCCGGTGCCGGTCCCGGGTGTTCCCGAGGCGGTGGTGGTGACGCGGGCGTCCGGGGCGGTGAGGAGCTCCCCGAAGACGGTCTGCTGCTCGCGGAGTTCGGCGGCCTGGCTGCGCGCGGTGTCGGCCCGGTCGTGCTGCTGGTAGGCGAGGACGCCCAGGGAGGTGGCGAGCAGCGTCGACGCGGCGAGCGCGAACCGGGGCCAGCGGGTGCGGCCCGGCCCGCGCCGCGGCGCGGGGAGCTGGGTGGACCGGGTGCGGGGCGGCAGCTGGCGGGTCTGCTCCAGCCGGCCCAGGACCCGGGGTCTCAGCGCGGGAGGGGGCAGGACGGCCTGGGCGGCGCCGAGCCGGGCCAGGGTGGCGGCGAAGCCGTCGACCTCCAGTGCGCAGGCCTCGCAGTCGGCGAGGTGCCGCTCGAACGCCTCGCTCTCGGCGGCGTCCAGGGCGTGGGCGGCGTAGGCGCCGGTGAGCAGGTGGACGTCGGCGTCGTGTGTGATGGTCATGAGCCGGCTCCCAGGCAGTCGCGGAGCCTGATCAGGCCGTCCCGCAGGCGGGTCTTGACGGTGCCGAGCGGTGTGTCGAGGTGGGCGGCGACCTCGCTGTAGGTGAGCCCCCGGTAGTAGGCCAGCAGCACGGACTGACGCTGCAGCAGCGTGAGTTGGCGCAGACAGCGGCGGACCTGCTGGTGCTCGAGGGCCGTCTCGACCTCCTCGGCGACGACGTCGAAGGGGGTCTCCCCGGTGGTGGCGGCGACCTTGCGGTCGCGCTCGGCCGCGGCGCGGCAGTAGCGGACCCGGTCCACGGCCCGCCGGTGCGCGATCGTCATCACCCACGGCACCACGTCACCGCGGTCCGGCTCGTAGCGGGCGGCGCTGCGCCACACGTCGAGCATCACCTCCTGGGTCACCTCCTGGGACTGCGCCTCGTCGCGCAGCACCCGGCGCACCAGGTTGTAGGCGCGGACCGCCAGCGCGTCGTACAGCTGCGTGTAGGCGTCCCGGTCGCCCTTGGCGACGCGGGCGACCAGCGGCTTCAGGTCGGGATCGGGCTCGGGGGCGGGGGACAGGTGGGCGATCGTGTTCATGGCCGGGCCCGTGCCGTCCGTCCGGAGCGGTGTCCTGGCGGAGGTGCGGTGCGGCCGGGTGTGACGGGCATGGGGATCTCCAGGGGAGGGCGGGCGGAGCGGTGGCGGGGGGCTGCTCCTACCTGGCATTCGAGGCCGCCGGGGTGGCCGATTGGTCCTCTTCCTCGCCGCGCCCTCGGGCCCGCCGCGGCGGTGCCGGCGGTTCTGCGGCCTACCAGGTCCGCGTGCGCCCCTCCGGCCGTGAGGTGGCCCGGGCCACCGGTGGCCGGTCGGTCAGCGTGGCGCGCAGGGTCTTGCCCGCGCCCGGGTCGAGCGTGACGTCGAGGCGTTCGCAGACCGCGGCGACGAGGACGAGGCCGCGCCCCGAGAGGCCGCCCGGGCTGCTCAGGCGGATGACGGGCAGTCGGCGGCTGCCGTCGCCGACCGTGACCTCGGTGCCGTCCGCCCGTGCGGTCAGGGTCAGCAGACCGGGGCCCTCGGTGTGGCGGACGACGTTGGTGGCCAGCTCGGTGACCACCAGCAGCACGTCCGCGAGGTGAGCGGCCCGCCCCGGGCGGGTGCGCAGGACGAACGTCCGCGCGAAAGACCGCAGTTCGGGGATCCGGCGGACGTCCCGGTCGAACCGGAGCGCGGCGGACGACGGGTCGGGCGGCAGCTGGTCGGCCGGGCGGTCGGTGCGGTCCGGCCGTCGGAGGGGTGCGGTGGTGGTCATGGCTCTCACGGCATTTCCACGGCGGTGCGCCGTCGGCAACGGCGGCGCGGGTGTCCTCGGACCTGCCGGCAGCCGTGCGGCGGCTGCCGGCCTCGCCGGTGCGCGGCCCCACGGGTGGGAGCCGCGCACCGGTGCGTGGACGGGGCCCGGGCAGGGTCACGTCCAGTAACCGGCGTACCAGACCTTCTCCCAGTGGGCGCTCTGCCAGCGGTTCTCCCACCAGCCCGGGTGCCACATCTTGTACCAGTAGCCGTGGTGCCAGTGGTGGTGGCCGTCCCACCAGCCGGGGTGCCACTGGGTCTGCCACCAGCCGGCGTGCCAGACCTTCTCCCAGCTCCCGGAGACGAGCTTGTTCTCCCACCAGCCGGGGTGCCAGGTGTACCGGCCCTGCTGCTGGGACTGGGAAGCGGCCGTGACGGGCGCCGCCGAGGCCGACGCGGCGGTGGTCAGGGCCGTACCGCCGGCCAGTGTCACCGCGACGGCGGCAGCCGCCAGCGAGTTCCTCATCCGGTTCGTGCGCATGGCTGTACACCTCCTCTCACAGACGTGCCGTCAGGGACGGGAAGGCGGCCGGGCGCACCCGGCGGACGAGCGCGGAGACCGCTCCCTCCGTGCGGAATCGGGCTCGGGGCTCCGTCCTGCAGGGGGCGGCTCCGGGGATTCACGCCGGTGGGCGGAGAATCCGTCGCCTTCCTGCCCTTGATTCGCCGCCACCCGCCGCGCCGGATTGCCGGGTTCCGTCTCCGGTCCGGACCGCGGCCGGAGCGGTGGGGCTTGCCCCTTCCCCAGGGGCAGACGGCACAGTGACGGCGTGCAAGAGGACTTGATCACCATCGGGGAGCTCGCGGCCAGGACCAGGCTCAGCCCCAAGGCCCTACGGCTGTACGGGGACCGCGGACTCCTGCCGCCCGCCCGGGTCGACCCGCGGACCGGGTTCCGCCACTACGGCCCCGCCCAGGTCGAACGGGCCCGCCGCATCGCCCTGCTGCGCGCCGCCGACATGCCGCTGGCACGGATCGCGGCGGTGCTCGACGCGGACGGCGAGGAGGCGGCGCGGCTGCTCGACGCCTACTGGCGGGAGCAGGAGTCCGTGCACACGGCCCGCCGGGAGGCGGTGGGCTACGCCCGGGCGGTACTGACCGGAGGGAACCCGACCATGTACGAGATCGCCGAGCGCGACGTGCCCGAACAGAAGGTGCTGTTCACCCGGCGCCACGTCACCGCCGCCGACCTGCCCGGCTTCCTCGCCGAGGCGAGCGAGCGGCTCTTCACGCGGCTGCGGGAGACCGGGGCGTGCCTGTCCGGCCCCGTCTTCGCCGTCTACCACGGCCTGGTGAGCGAGGACTCCGACGGCCTGGTCGAGGTCTGCGCCCCCACGCGGAACACGGTCGAACCGTCCGGACCGATCGGGGTGCGGATCGAGCCCGCGCACCGCGAGGCGTACACCGCCCTGACGAAGCGGCAGGACGGCTACCGGGCGATGGCCGCCGCCCACGACGCCGTCGGCGCCTGGCTCGCCGAGCACCGGCACGTCCGCAGCGCCGCCGACCGGGAGGTGTACTACCCGAACTGGGGCACCGCCGAGCCGGGCGAGCACGTGGCGGACGTCGCCGTGCCCTTCCACCCGCGCTCCGACGGGTAGGCGGGCGCTCCGGCCGGTGGGCGGGCGCTCCGACCGGGCCGCCCGGCTACCGGTCGGCGGTGAGCTTGCCGGCCACGCCCCAGTTCTGCGCCGGGTACTCCTGGATCCACACGAACACGCTCTCCGCGGGGACCTCCAGCGCCTCCACGAAGGCCTCGGTGATCTTCTCGACCAGCTCGCGCTTCTGCTCCACGTCGCGCGGGCCCTGCTGAATGGTGACGATCGGCATCCTCGGCTCCTCACCGGACTCCCGGCCGGTCTCTCCGGCCGGGAGACAGTCCATCCGATTCCGCCGCCCGCACCCAGACCCGAATCGCTCCGGCAGCGATCACGAATCGTGATCGTCGTAGCCCGGGAGCGTTCGGCAGGCCTCCAGGAGCAGCCGGGGGAGCGGGGCGGAACGCCGGACGGCGACCGAGGTGGGCAGGGACAGCGGGGTGCGGCAGGGGCGGAAGACGACCCGGCGGGCGTTGGTCATCCGGGCGTTGGCCGCGTACACCACCGTCCACATCGGGGCACCCGTGCCGATGGCGGCCAGGGTGTCCTGAAAGGTGGTGTGGGCGGGGCCGGGCACCGGGCGGAAGCCGGCCCGCGCACAGGCCTCCGTCACCAGGTCCACCAGCGCCGGGTGGTTGCGGCGTTCGGTCATCCGCAGCGGCAGGTCGGCGAGTTCGGCGAGATCGACCTCGGGTTGCCCGGCGAGGGGGTGCCGGGCGGGCAGCGCGATCACCAGTTCGTCCTGCCAGCCGGGCAGGAAGCGCAGGTCCGGGCTGTCGTCGGGGACGGCGCCGCGGACGAAGGCGGCGTCGAGCCGGCCGTCCGCCAGTCTTGCCAACCGGTCGCGGACCGGGGCGGCGTGGAGTTCGACGCGCACCCGGGGGGCACGGAGCTGGTAGGCGTCCAGGATCCGGTCGAGCCGCTCGCCGAGCCCGGTGACGGTGCCGAGCCGCAGCACGGCGGGCGCGGCCAGGTCGGCGGCGAGCGCGCGGGCGGCGCCCTCCGCGGCGAGGACGTCCCGCGCCGCGGGCAGGAAGCGCTCGCCGGCCGGGGTGAGCCGCACGTACCGGGGTGAACGGTCGAACAGCTCGACCTTCAACTCCCGTTCCAGCCGCCGGACCTGTTGGCTCACGGCGGGCTGGCCGAGCAGCAGCCGCTCGGCGGCCCGGCCGAAGTGCAGCTCCTCGGCCACGGCGACGAAGCAGCGCAGCTGCCGTAGCTCCATGCGGTCCCCCTGCTCGGTGCGGAAGGGGACATGGTCGCAGGCCGGCGCACGGCCCCGGGACGGCGGGTCGGTGGCCCGGGGCCGTGCGGGCGGGGGTCAGCGGTCAGGGTTTCAGTGGTCGGGTTTCAGCGGTCGGGGGTGGCGCGGGCGAGGCGTTCGGTGAGCGCCTCCCTGACCGCCGGCCAGTCCGGGCGGACGACGCTGAACAGCACCGAGTCGCGGACGTGGCCGTCGCGCATCACCATGTGCTGGCGCAGGACGCCCTCCTGGGTCGCGCCCAGCCGGGCGATGGCGGCCCGGGACGTCGCGTTGCGCAGGTCGGTCAGGAACTCCACCCGGTTCATGCCCAGCGTCTCGAAGGCGTGGGTGAGCATCAGGAGCTTCGCCTCGGTGTTGACGGCCGTGCGCTGCCAGGACCTGCCGAGGAAGGTGAAACCGATCTCCAGTCGGCGGTAGGGCAGGTTGACCGCCAGGAACCGGGTCGATCCGGCGACCCGCCCGGTCCGCGCGTCGACGGTGGCGTACGCGAGCTGGGTCCCGGCCACCCGGGCGGTGTGCGCGTCCTCGATGAACGACCGGACGTCGTCCGGGTGCGGCACCAGCGTCACCGCGAGGTTCCACAGCTCGCCGTCGCGGATCGCCGCGCACAGGCCGTCGTGGTGGCGGTGGTCGAGCGGCTCCAGCCGCACGTGGGTGCCGGCGAGCGGTGTGGCGTCGAGCATCGTGTCGTCCCCCGGGGGTCTCGTGGTCGTGCCGGGCGCACGCTACCGGTGGTCCCGTGCGGGCGGCGACGGATTTCGAGGGGCGGACGAACCGCGCCGGCGGGTCCTGCTCAGGGCACGGCGGCGGTGAGGTCGGCGAGTTCGTCGACGACGGCCGTCAGCCGGCGGTGGTGGTGGAGGGCGCGCCGCTGGCGGGCGGCGCCGGTGCCGAGCCGGCGCAGGCCGCCGAGGGCGTCCTCCACGAAGGCCAGGTCGCCGGCCGCGTCCAGGCCGGGGGCGGCGCGTTCCAGGAGCCGCTGGACGAGGACGGTCATCGGGGTGCGCCGCCGGGTGCCCGGGTCGACGCCGTCGCCGGCCAGCCCGGTGCGGGCGGCCTGCCAGTGGGCGGCGCCGAGGAGCCCGGCCGGGAAGGCGGGCGCCGGACGCCCGTCCTCGACCTCGCGGAGCAGGACGGCCGCGAGGCCGCGCAGCAGGGCGGCGAGCAGCAGGACGGTCGTCAGGTCGGCGTTGACGTCGGCGATCCGCACCTCCAGCGTGGGGACGTGCTCGGAGGGCCGGGCGTACCAGTAGATCATCCGGCGGTCGAGCAGGACGCCGCACGCCACCAGGGCGTCCGCCAGCGCCTCGTACTGCTCCTCGTCCAGGACGGGGGCGGGGCCGACGGTCGGCCAGCGGGCCCACTGGACGGTGCGCCAGCTGGCGAAGCCGCTGTCCCGGCCCGCCGTGAACGGGGAGTTGACGGTGAGTGACTGGAGGACCGGGAGCCAGGGCCGCAGGTGGTTGCCGAGGGCCAGGGCCTGCCCCCGGCCGGCCACGCCGATGTGCACGTGGCAGCCGCAGAGCGCGCCGTCGTAGCCGTCGAGCACGCCGGCGTAGTGGGCCGCGATGGTCCGGTAGCGGTCGCTGTCGGTGATGCGGTCGGGCCCGGGTGCGGACAGGACGGGGGTGCCGGAGGCCACCAGCAGGCAGTCGGCGCCGTCCGCGGCCGCGGCGACGACGGCGCGCAGCCGGACGAGGCCGGCGCGCAGGTCGTCGAGCCGCCCGGCGGGGCGGGTGCACACCTCGACCTGCACGGGGAAGAACTCCGCCTGGACCTGGTCGCCCAGCACCGTCGCCGCCTCGGCGATCACCTCGGGGGCGCGTTCGGCCGGAAGCCGGGTGCGGCGGTCGACCAGCAGGAACTCCTCCTCGAACCCCGAAGGTCGGTACGGCGGGTCGCCGGTCGGTCGCGGGCCTCTGCCGGTCCGTCGCGGGCACCTGCCGGTCCGTCGCGGGCATCGCGTCACCGCCCCCGGGCGAGGGCGCCGGCGGCCGCGCCGATCAACAGCACCGCGCCGGCGGCGAGCAGGCCGTGGTGCTGGGAGGCCCACAGCTGGGCGCTGCGCTCGCGCGCCTCGTCGTCGAAGCGGCCGTGCGCGCCGTGGTCGTCGGTGGAGTCGGCCGGCGCCCAGAGGTTGGCCCGCTCCCCGGAGCGGCGCGGCCGGTCGTCCTGCTGGGAGCCGATCCCGGTACGGGCGAGGTAGCGGTCGAGCAGGCCGGGCGCGATCGCGTTGGCGATCAGGGTGGCGGCGGTACTGGCGCCCACCCAGTACTCGCGGCGCCCCGGGTGGTCGGCGGCGTAGCGGACGCCGTGGGCGGCTACCTCGGGCTGGTGCACCGGCGGGACGGGCCTGGCCCGGCGGGGCAGCCGGTTGAGGACCCAGTCGAACTGCGGGGTGTTGACCGCGGGCAGCTGCACCATGGTGACCCGCACGCCGGATCCGCTCGCCAGCAGCTCGCAGCGCAGTGCCTCGTGCCAGCCCTGGATGGCGTGCTTGGCGCCGCTGTAGGCGGTCTGCAGCGGGATGCCCCGGTAGGCGATCGCCGAGCCGACCTGCACGATCGTGCCGTGGTCGCGCGGCAGCATGCGGCGCAGCGCGGCCCGGGTGGCGTTGACGTAGCCGAGGTAGGTGACGTCGGTGACGCGGCGGAACTCCTCGGCGGTGATCTCGGTGAAGGGGGCGAAGACGGAGGTGAAGGCGTCGTTGACCCAGACGTCGATCTGCCCGAACTCGGCCTCGGCACGGGCCGCGGCGGCCTCGCAGGCCTCCGGGTCGGCGACGTCGGCCTCGATGGTGCGTACCGGTGAGCCCGCGGCCTCGGCCTCGGCCGCGGCGGCGCGCAGTCCGGCCTCGCCGCGGGCGATCAGCACGAGACGGTCGCCGTCGGTGGCGAAGGCCCGGACGCAGGCGCGGCCCACGCCGGCGGTGGCGCCGGTGATGACCACGGTGCGGGGCTCCTGGCGGGGTTTCGGGTGCGCGCGGGTATTCATGGCAGGCGTCTTGCCGCGCCGGCCCGGCCGAAACACCGGCACGCGGCGGATGCCCGGAACGCGTCGCGGGGTTTCCCGGGCCGTGGAGCGGTCAGCCGCCCTGCGGGGGGCCGTCGGTGTGCGGGGGGAACACCGTGTCCGCGAGCGAAGGGACCACCCATGACACCCACCGCGGCAGCGCTGTTCGACGTGGACGGCACGCTGCTCGACACCACGTACTTCCACGCCCTCGCCTGGTGGGAGGCCCTGCGCCAGTACGACCGCACCGTCCCCGCCGCGCGGGCCCACCGGGCCGTCGGCATGGGTGCGGACCAGCTCCTCGACCACCTGCTCGGCACCGACCGGGACCGCGACGACGACGAGGCCATCACCGCCGCCCACGACGCCCTGTACGGCCGCTTCTGGCCGGCGATCACCCCGCTGCCCGGCGCCGCCGAGCTGCTCCGCGCCTGCGCGGCCCGGGGCTGGCTGGTGGTGCTGGCCAGCTCGGCGGCCGACCGCGAGCTCGCGGTGCTGCGCCGCGCCCTCGGCGCGGACGACGTCATCGCGGCGGCCACCACCGCCGACGACGTCGCCGCGACGAAACCGGCGCCCGACGTCGTCCGGGTGGCGCTCGAGCGCGCGGGTGCCGACCCCGGGCACGCCGTGTTCGTCGGCGACACCGTCTGGGACGTCACCGCGGCGGGCCGCGCCGGCGTGCCCTGCATCGCCGTGGAGAGCGGCGGCTTCTCGGCCAGGGAACTGCGCGCGGCCGGCGCCGTCGAGGTCCACTCGGGCCCGGCCGAGCTGCTCGCCGACCTCGACGGCAGCCCGCTGGCCCGCCCGCCGGCCTGACGGTCCGGGCGACGGATGCGGCGCGCAGCGTTAGCGACGGTGCTGCCCGGGTAGGCGCGGAGTGAGCGGGCCGACCGAATGCGGACGGAAGGAGATCCCCAGGATGCCGCCAGGACTCCTGACGACAGCGACCTCGCGCGCCTCCGGCGCCTTCGAGGGCCGTGGACGACCGGTCCGCCGCGGAGGCGGCGGCGACCACGCGCGGGCCCCCGCCCGCTCGGCGGGCGGGGGCACCCCGACCGGCGAGGGAGGTGGGGCGGCATGAACGGCACGCGGCTCTCTCCGACGGGGCTCGCCGAGCCCGCGGCGCGCAGGCTGCCGCTGACGGCCCGGCCCGGCGCGGTCGCCGAGGCGCGCGAGTTCACCGCCGCGTTCCTGGCCGACGTCGGGGATCCGATGATGGTGGCCGATGCCGTCCTGCTGGTCTCCGAACTCGTCGGCAACGCCGTGCGGCACACCCGCGGGCCGCGGGCGCTGCTGCTGATCCGGGCCGGCGGACGGCTGCGGATCGAGGTCAGCGACGAGAGTCCGCGCCCGCCGACGCCCCGGCCGCCGCACGGCCCGGACGAGAAGGGTGGCCTCGGACTCTTCCTGCTGCTCAGCATCGCCCTGCAGTGGGGCTGGCGTCCGATGGGCCCGGGCAAGACGGTCTGGTGTGACCTGCGGCTGCCGGGCGGCCCGCCGCAGGGGTGACGGCCTGCCCGACCGGGCGACCCGCCACCCGCGGTCGCCCGGCCGGGCCTGCACACCCGCCGCGGTCCTCCACAGGGCACGCACGCCCACCGGAGTCAGGCGGCCTGCGGCAGGATCTGCTCGCGGTAGAAGTCGAAGAAGCCCTCCTGCTCCGGGCCGATCTGGCCGACGTAGACCTCGTCGAAGCCCGCCCCCACGTACGAGCGCAGCCGGTCGAGGTGCTCCTCCGGGTCGTCCCCGCAGGTGACCGACTGGCCGACCATCTCCTCGGTGACCAGCTCGGTGGCCTGCTCGAAGTGCCGCGGCGTGGGCAGCACCTGGGCGAGCTCGCCGGGGAGCAGCTCGCTCGGCCACAGCCGGTGGGCCGTCTCCACCGCCCGTTCGCGGTCCGCCGACCAGCAGACCTTCAGCCCGCCGACCACCGGCCCGCGGCCGCCGGCCGCCCGGTAGCGGCCGATCAGCTCGGTGTCCGGGCCCATGGTGACCAGTCCGTCGGCGAACTCCGCCGCCGTTTCGGCGGCCTTCGGTCCGAACGCCGATACGTAGACGGGCAGTCGGCCGTCCTTCGGGGGCGTGTAGAGCCGGGCGTTCTCGACCGTGTAGTGCGCGCCGCGGTGGGAGACGAGCCCGCCGGTGAAGAGCTCGCGCAGCACCGCGACGGCCTCCGCCAGCATCTCCGCCCGGACCTCGTACGGCGGCCAGCGGTCGCCCAGCACGTGCTCGTTGAGCGCCTCCCCGGTTCCCACCCCGAGCCGCAGCCCGCCCGCCAGCTGCACGTCCGCCGTCGCGGCCGCCTGGGCGGTGACGGCCGGGTGCAACCGGACGGTCGGGCAGGTCACCAGGGTGGTCACCGGCAGCGGGACCGCCTGGGAGAGCGCCCCGATGACGCCCCACACGAACGGGCTGCTGCCCTGGGCGTCGTTCCACGGGTGGAAGTGGTCGGAGATCGCGAGCCGGGTGAAGCCGGCCCGCTCGGCCAGCCGCGCCTGCTCGACCAGCTCGGCGGGGGTGAACTCCTCGCAGGACAGGAAGTAGCCGAATTCGGTCATGTCAGCCTCACTCGCATGTCAACCTCGGTCGTCGACGTCCCCGGTTCCGTCGCCGGAGCGGCTAACCGGGGCGCGTGCGCCGAAACCTCGACGGCTCCCGCCGCGCTGGCTCCTCGCACCGTGCCGGCGCCCGGTGCCCGGACCACGTCGTCGTTTGTCGGTCGCGCCGCCGGGTAGCCGGTTCGGTCCGAGGCGCCCGCCCGGGGCGCCACACCCGGAGGTGACGGTCCATGGACGCGCGCGAAGGTGACGGTGGCCCGGCCCGGGCCGTCAGCACCCCCGGCCGGCCCGATGCCGGCAGGCCGGCCGACCGGTCCGAGGCCGGCGGGCCCGCCCGCCCCCGCCCGTCGGGCGCCTCGACCGACGAGAGCAGGGAGCGCGACGATGCGGAGACCTACGCCGTCCTCGGTGAGGACTGACCGGGCCGCGGGCGCCGTGCACGACCCCCGCCCGGGGCCCTCGCGCGCCGTCCGGCGGCCGGTTCGCCACCGGCCCGGCCGCCGTTGGCCGGGTGTCGGCCACGGCGCCCGCTACCCGGCCCAGCACGGGCTCCGACTCGAAGGCCGGGGCCGACGGACCTGAGGAGGAACGATCATGGAGGACACACCGCAGGGCGGCTCCGGAGGCGTCCCGCTGCACCACGACGACGACCCGCCCGCCGGGCGCGAGCAGCCCGACGAGCCCACGCCCGTCGAGACCGTTAAGACCGTCCGGGCCGGCACGTCCGTCGCGGACCAGAAGGCAGCGCTCGCCGGAGACGGCGACGCGGACGACGCGGCCGGGGAAACGGCCGGTAGCTGACCGGGGCCGGCCGGTTCCGCCACCCCCGCGCGCCGCTGCCCGGGGCGTTCTCGGCCTAGCCTGGAGGGCGGGGGCCGAGAAGCGGCCGGATGCGGCCGGGAACTGAGGACGGTCGGTCCGGATGAAGGACTTCCCGGAGGTCGACGGCTGGACGGTGGTCCCGCTCAGCGGGGACCTCGACGACTACACGGCGCAGGAAGTGCGCCTGCTCCTCGACGCCCTCGTCGCCGACGGCGCGACCAGGGTGGTGATCGACCTCGCCTCCGTGCCCTTCGTCGACTCGACCGGCCTCGGCGTCCTCATCGCCGCCGCCCGGCGCGCACGGGAGGGCGACGGCGCGATCCGACTCGCCTGCGTCGGCCCCAGGGTGCAGGACGTCATCGAGCTCAGCGGCGTCTCGGCGCTGCTGCGCACCTACCCGGACGTGGCGGCGGCCTGTGCCTGAGCACCGCGACCCCGGCGCAGCGGCCCGGCCCGACGACGGCGCGGTGCTGCGGGAGGCCGTCGAGCGGCTGCGCGCCGAGGCCGACGGGCTGCGCCGGGCGATGCGCACCCGCGGCGTCATCGAGCAGGCCAAGGGGATGCTCACCGAGCGGCTCGGCTGCACCCCCGACGAGGCCTTCGGTCACCTGGTGCAGCTCTCCCAGGACTCCAACCGGCGGCTGGTGGACATCGCCGCCGCCCTGGTGGGCCTGGCCGCACCGATCGCGGACCTCGGCGGGGACGCCCCGGCCCCCGGCCCCGACCCGGTCGCCGCCCGGCCACGGGCGCCCGCCGCGGTCCCCCCCGGGCCCGGGCCGCTGACCCCGGTGCCCGGCCTCGCCGCCCGCTACCACCTGGCGGCCTCGGCCCTCGCCGGGGCGGACACCCCCGAGGAACCGGCCCGCCTGGTGCACGAGGTGGCCCTGGGGCCGCTCGGCGTCGTCGCGGTGGTGCTGGGCCTGCTGGAGCCGGACGGCGCGCTCGCCCTGGCCGGCAGCCACGGGGTCGAGGCGCCGGGTCAGCCAGTGGAGGCGGATCCCGCCGGAGACCGGCGCGCCCCTCGTCACGGCGGCCCACGGCGGCGGCCCGGTCTGGGAGTCCGGCGCCGAGGAGGGCGACGGGCGGCCGCCCGGGGTGGACGGGACCGTGCGCGGGCGGATCGTGCCCGGACGTACGGTCTGCGCCGTGCCGCTGAGGCGCGGGGACCGGACCGTCGGGGCGATGGGCCTCGGCTGGCGGGAGCCGCTCCGCCGGGCCCGCGCGGCCGCCCGCTACGTGGACGCGCTGGCCGGGCTGGTGGCGGAGCACCTGGTGCGGGTGACGGCCACGGGCGGTGGCGAGCCGGACCTGGTCGTCCCGGGCGGCGAGTACTGGTTCCGGGCCGTGCTGGACGCCGTGTTCGAGCCCGTCCTGGGGCTCTCCGCCGTCCGCGAGGGCGTCACCGGCGGTGCGGTCGGAGACCTGCGCGTCGGGCTCGCCAACGCCGCGGCCGGCCGGGAGGCCGCGACGGGCCGGCTGGTCGGGCGGCGCCTCAGCGAGCTGCACCCCGGGCTGGTCACCGCGGGCGCCTTCGGCCGGATCCTGGACACCGCCGCGACGGGTGTCGGTTACGAGGGGCGGGTCGAGGGCCTTACGGGCAGCACCGCGCCGACCGCCCTGCGGGCGGCGCCCTTCCTGGACGGAGTGCTGCTCACCTGGCGGCCCGGCGAGGGCGCCGCGGAGCACGCGGCGGGTCCCGGCGGGGCGCAGCGGCTGGCGGGTCTCGGCTGCTTCGCCTGGCCGCCCGCCTCCCGGGGCGGTAGTGGCTCCCGGGGCGTTAGTTCCCGCGATTCCGGGGCACCCGCCCGCAGGACCCGGGGGGACGCGCCGGGGGACGGCCGTACGAGGAGGACAGGGTGAACGCACAGGAGCGGGACGTGCTGCTCGGGATCGAACGGGAACTGCGCCGGGACCGCGCCCTCGACGCGCGGCTGCGCGGGTTCGGCCTCGGACTGCGCAGCCGGGCCTGGGACATGATGCGGGGCGTGCGGCCGCGGACCGTCCTCGGGCTGGTCCTGCTGTCGCTGGGCCTGCTGACCGCGGGCCTGCGGACCTCGGCGGCGCCGGTGCTGTGGGCCTTCACCGGCTGCTGGGCGCTGACCCTCGCGATCGCCTTCGCCGTGCTCTGCGCCTGCGCCGAGGGCCGGGGCACCGGAGCCGGGGGCCGGGTCGGTGGAGCGGCGGGCCCGGGGAGCGGGCGATGAGCGGCCCGCTGCGCCCGCGCGGTCCGCTGTCGGCGGCGGTGCTCGGCCTGGTGACCGCCGGGCCGCCCGGCGCCGGGCGGCTGCTCGCCCCGCCCGGGCCGTTCGACGACCCCTGGGGCGAGGACCACCAGCTCGCGCTCTTCCTCTGCTACGAACTCCACGACCGCGGCCTGCCGGGCGTCCACCCCGGGTGGGAGTGGGAGCCCGAACTCCTCATGCTGAGAAGGGCGTTGGAACGCCCCTTCCTCGCGGCGGTGCGCGCCGCGGCGGAGCCCGTACCACCACTGCCGGAGGCCCTGGAACGGCTGCTGCTGGAGCCCGCCGGGGGCACCGGCCCCTCGCACCACCTGCTGGCCGCGGGTGACCGCACCCAGGCCCGGGAGTACCTGGTGCACCGGTCGCTCTACCACCTCAAGGAGGCCGACCCGCAGCTGTGGCTGCTGCCGCGGATCCACGGCCCGGCGCAGGCGGTGCTGATGGCGATCACCTTCGACGAGTACGGTGCCGGGCGCCCCGAGCGGGCCCATGCGCTGCTGTTCGCCCGCATGATGGCGGCCTTCGGGCTGGACCCGGCCTACCGGCACTACCTGGACCTCGTCCCCGCGTCCTCGCTGGCGGTGGTCAACCTGATGACGCTGTTCGGTCTGCACCGGGCTCTGCGCGGAGCGGCGGTGGGGCAGTTCGCCGCCATCGAGATCACCTCCTCGCCCGGCGCCGCCCGGCTGGCCGCCGCGCTGGACCGGCTGGGCGGCGGCCCGGACGGCACGCTGTTCTACCGGGAGCACGTCGAGGCGGACGCCGTCCACGAGCAGCTGGTGCGCCGTGGCGTCATCGCGGAACTGGTGTCCGCCGAGCCGGAGACGGCGCAGGACGTCGCGTTCGGCATCGCGGCCGCGGAGGTCGTGGACGGCCGCTTCGCGGAGCACCTGCTCGGGTGCTGGCGGTCCGGGCGGTCGTCGCTGCGTTCACCCCTGCCCGACCTGCCCGACCTGCCCGACCTGCCCGACCCGGCCACCCTGCCCGGCCCGGCCGCCGCCCGCGGCTGAACCGCCACCGCCGCCGTCCGCCGCCGGGTCGCGGTCCGGGCGGCGGTGCCGCCGGTGGCTGGTGTCGCAGAACGGGTACGTCCGGCTGCGCCGGCAGGCGCACAGCGCCACCACCGGCCGCTCCGAGACCCGGACGGTGCCGTCCGGCAGGACCACCTCCACCGGCCCCTCGACCAGCAGCGGGCCGCCCGGGACCACGACCACCCGGACGGCCTCCCGGTCAGTACCCGCGGACACCGCGCACCACCACCAGCTCCTCCTCGCGTTCGCCCGGGCTGATCAGCCCGAGGTGCTCGAACAACCCGGCCCGGGCCGTCATCACCGGCCCGAAGGGCTGCCACCGCCGGGCCGCCACGTCGGCCCGCAGCCCGGCCGCGCGCAGCACCGCGAGGGTCGCCGGGACGTCGGCCAGCGTGGACTGGACGAGCAGCAGGACGCCGCCGCGGGTCAGTACCCGCGGGGCCGTCCGGCAGATCCGGTCCAGCACCAGCCGGCCGTACGGTCCGGCGTCCCAGGCGAGGGCGGCGCCCCGGCCGGGACCGTCCCGGCCGGGGCCCGCCGGGACGTAGGGCGGGTTGGCGGTGACGAGGTCGAAGCGCTGCCCGGCCACCGGGGCGAGCAGGTCCCCCCGGTGCAGCCGGACCCTGCGGTGGTGCAGCCGGGTGTTGCACCAGGCGGTGGCCACGGCCCGGGTGGAGACGTCCACCGCGGTGACCCGGGCCCCGCGGCGCGCGGCCGCGAGCGCGACGGCGCCCGTCCCGGTGCACAGGTCGAGCACCCGGCTGGAGCCGTCCAGCGGCTCCCGGCGCACGCAGTGGGCGAGGAGTTCGGTGTCCCCCTGGGGCGGATAGACGCCCGGCGGTCTGATCAACAACATGCCGGGCGGCTGCCCGGGCCGGCGGCCTTCACACCTGCCGCGGCGGCCCCGCGCCCTGACCGGACCCACCTGGCGGTCAGGCCGCGCCGGGCCGGCGCACCTCCAGGTGCCCCGAGAGCACCCGGGTCTCCAGCACCGGCTGCGGCGCGGTCGCCGGGCCGCGCACCACCTCGCCGTCGCGCAGCCGGAACTCGCTGCCGTGCCAGGGGCAGTGCAGGCAGCCGTCGGCGACGGTTCCCTCGGCGAGCGGGCCCGACAGGTGGGAGCAGCGCCCGGCGAGCACGTGGAAGTCCCCGCCGTCGCGCACGACGACCACGCCGAGCTCGCCCACCGTCCGCTGCACGGGCTGACCGGGCGGGAAGTCGTCGACGGGGCCGAGTCCGATCCAGTCCGCCGGGGCCAGCCCGGGCACCGCGGCGGCCCGGTCCGGGCCGGCGGCCTGCCGGTACGCCAGGTGCCCGCCGAGCGTGCCGCCGACCGACAGGGCGGTGAGCCCGGCCAGGGCGAGCAGCCGGCCGCGGCCGCGCCGCCCGCGGCAGCGGGCCAGCATCGAACCGGCGTACAGCAGCACCCCGGTGGTGTTGCTCAGGGCGTGCACCAGGCCGGTGCGCCGGCGCGGCGGGTCGAGCCGGGACCAGTCCACCCAGCCCGCCAGGGCGGCCGGCCCGGCGGTCAGCAGACCGAGCGCGACGAAGGCGTCCGCGGGCCGGTGCCCGTGCGGCACGAAGTCCAGGACGGCCGCGGAGGACCAGAAGCCGATCGGCAGCTGGATCAGCACGGGGTGCAGCGGGTGGCCGAGCCAGACGCCGTGCAGGGCGTCCCGGTACGGTCCGAGCGGCAGCGCCTCGACCGCCTGGGCGAGCGGCCGGGCCGGGACGTCGAGGACCTCCCAGTGTTCCGGGGCGTCCAACGCGCCGCGCAGCCGTCGGGACCACGGTCGGGTGTGCAGAGGTGTGGTGTCCATACCGGGCGGTTAGCCGGACCGGGCGTCGTCAAACCCGGCGCCCGGTGTACCACGGGTGGATCCGGGTACACGCGCAGCGATGCACGGGCCGGTGCGGCATGTGGGCCGTCACGGCGCGGCCGCCCGGGCCCGGGGTCCCTATACTGCGGTGATCTTGCCGCGGTCAGGAGACGTGGCCACCGTGACGTCGGCCGCCGCCCGAGGGCGGCGGGGAGACGACAGAAGAACGAGGCGCGGAGATGGCCGATCTGACGCGCATCGCGCAGATCATGGCCGAGGCCGTCAACGGACCGGGCCGGCCGTCGGTGCCGGAGCGGCTCTGCGCCGCCTGCGTCGAGGCCCTGGCCGTGGACTCCGCCGCGATCACGCTGATGGCCGACACCGGCCACCGGGCCGGGATCTGGGCCAGTGACGACCGGGCCCGCCGGATGGAGGAGCGGCAGTTCAGTCTCGGGGAGGGCCCCGGGGTGGACGCCTTCCGTGGCAGGCGCCCGGTGGTGGTCGCGGACCTCCTCTCGGCCGCGGAGGTCCGCTGGCCGGTGCTGGTCGCCGACCTGGCCGCCGCAGCGAGCCGGGGGCTTCGCGGCGCCTACGCCGCCCCGCTGCACCTGGGATCCGCCAGCATCGGGGTACTGAGCCTCTACCGCACCGCACCCGGTGTGCCGGGCGTCGCGGAGATCGCCGACATCCAGGTGGCGGCGACCAGCGTGACCCTCGCCATCGTCGGGTCCTTCGTGTCGGCCCCCGACGGCTCGCCGGTCCAGCCCTGGCTGGACGATCCGCCGCTCGACGGCGTCGAGGTGGACCAGGCGGTCGGCATGGTCATGGTGCAGCTCGGCGTCTCCGCGGAGGAGGCACTGGACCGGCTGCGCGGGCACGCCTTCGCGCACGACCGGGACATCGACGGGGTCGCGCGCGACGTGGTGCGGAGGCGGCTGCGGTTCACGGAGGAGGACCGATGACGGATGACCGGTGGCGGAACGTGGGCGCAGCCTGGCCTGGAGGGGAGAGGAAGTCGGTCATGACGCGCGAGGCCCGCGTGAACGAGGCGTTCGCCGGGCTCACCGGGACGCTGACCGGGCCGGGCTACGACACCGTCGAGTTCCTGCACCGGCTCACCGAGGTCTGCACGGGCTCAGCGGGGCCGCCGGGGCAGGTCTGGTCGTCGCGGACCGGCACGGCACGCTGCGCGACATCGCCTACTCCAGCGACCGTGTGCGCAGGCTGGAGGCCCTGCAGATCGCCGCGGGCGAAGGGCCCTGCCTGGACTGCCACCGTACCGGCGAAACCGTCGTCGAAGCCGACCTCGACGCGGCCCGGTCCCGCTGGCCCCGGTTCGTCCCGCGGGCGCTGGACCTCGGCTTCCGTTCGGTGCGCGCTCTTCCGCTGCGTCTGGGCGGGCGGACGGTGGGCGCGCTGAACGTCTTCGACGACCGCCCGGGGGCGGATCCCGCCCGGAACGGCCAGGACGGCCGGGACGGCCCGGACGTCGTGCAGCCCCTCGCCGACCTCGCCCTCCTGCACCGCCGCTACGGGCGGGAACAGACCGCGACCGAGGAGATCAGCGCCGCCCTGGTCGACCGCAGCGCCGTCGAACGGGCCAAGGGCGTGCTCGCCGAGGCCGGCGGACTGGACATGGACACCGCCTTCGAGGTGCTCCGCTCGCACGCCCGACGCAGCGGCACCGGCCTGGCCGACGCGGCTCGCGCGCTGGTGGACGGCCACGTCGACCCGGCCGTCGTGCTGGCGGGCTGACGGCGGCCGCCCCGCCCACCGTCGGCCCGAACGGGCCTGGGTCAGTGCCGCAGCAGCAGGCTCGCCGCCTGCTCGGGGCCGTCGGCGGCCCGGCAGACCGTCAGGGTGCAGGGCGGGCACGGCGCGGCGGGCCGCCGGGCCGCCTCGGGGACCCGGATCGCGTGCGCACCGGCCGCGAGCGCGGCGGCGATCACCGCATCGCTGGACCCGATCACCGTGACGCGGGACGGCGGCAGGCCGAGCGCCCGGGAGGCTGCCGTCACCAGGGCCGGGGCGGGCATCCGGCAGGCGCAGCCCGCGTGCGAGCCGTGCGGGCACACAGCCCAGACGTCGAAGGGGCCCAGCAGTGCCTCGGCCCGGGTCTGGACGGCCTCGACCTGGCCCCGCCCGAGCAGGCCGGCGGCCACGCCCGGTTGGTTGCTCAGCACGCCGAGGGCGAAGCCGGCCCCGCGCAGTGCGGTCAGCGCGGACCGGATCCCCGCCATCGGGTGGACCATCGCCGGGTCGCCGTTGCGGACGACGTCCTGCAGGAGGGTGCCGTCCCGGCCGAACAGCACGGCGCCCGCCGGTCCGTCGGCCGGGGCCGGGCAGGGGCGGGTGAACAGCCACGGCCCCGGCCGGTCCGTGGGCCCGTCCGGGAGGCGGGGCTGCGGAACGGTCGGTACGGGTTCTCCGAGGTAGGCCATACTCCTGCGGGTTGCCGCCGGGCGGAGTGCCAAACGGCCGGCGCGGGCGGGCTGCCGGGACCCGGTCACGGGCGGCCCGGATCAGGGGGAGTGCCCCCGCTCGGACGTGTCGTGGCCGGTGAGGTGGTCCCGGACGGCGGCGATCGCCCCGGTGCCGGGCGGCAGGCCCCACACCGGTGCGTCCGGCCGCGCCCGGCGGCCGTCGCTCAGTCCGCGGCCGCACCGCCGCAGGTCGCGCGGTGCGGCGCGGGCGCGCAGTGCCGGGAAGAGCCGTTCCTCCTCGCCCCGCAGGTGGGTGCGGAGGACGGTCGACAGCGAGGCGGCGGCGCGTCGCCGGCCGGCGGCGGGCAGCAGCCCGTCCGTCGCCCGCTCCAGCAGCCGGCGGATCGTCGCGTGACTGGTGGCCGCGGCGTCGGCGAGCGCGGCACCGGACGGCAGACAGCGACGGACCAGCGGGTAGAGGTGGGCGTCCTCGGCGGCCAGGTGCGGCTCCAGCAGCCGCCGGAGCGCGTCGAGCAGGTGCAGGTCCTCGTCGGGGGCGGGAGCGCCGTGGTCGCGCTCGCCGTCCAGCCTCCCGAGCAGGGCCTCGATGGCCCGGTGTTCGGTGTGCAGCCTGCCCGGGAATCCGTCCGCGCCGTCCATGGTGGTCTCCGTCCGGCTGGAAAGTGGGGGAACCGGTGGACGGGGCGGCTGCCCGTTCCGCACCCGGGTCAATCGTCCGTTGGCGAACGGATCGGGGTGGGGGAGCGGCCCACCGGTCACGGTGGGGACTGGCCGCGGGTGCGTTCGGCGGCGAGGACCTCGGGGAGGCCGTCCAGGCGCCGCAGTCCGGCGACGGCCCGGGCGGTCCGGTGGTTGGCGGCGAGCAGGTCCCGGTGGCGGTGGACGAAGGCCCAGTAGCCGGTGGTGAACGGGCACGCGCGGTCGCCGAGCCGCTCGGTGGGGCGGTAGCGGCACGGCCGGCAGTGGTCGCTCATCCGGTTCAGGTAGGCGCCGCCGGCGGCGTACGGCTTGGTGGTGACGAGACCGCCGTCGGCGTACTGGGACATGCCGATGACGTTGGCGGCCATCACCCAGTCGTAGCCGTCGACGAAGCAGCGGTGGAACCAGTCGGTGAGCTCGCGGGGGTCCCACCCGTGCTGCAGGGCCCAGTTGCCGAGCACCATCAGCCGGGGGATGTGGTGCACCCAGCCGTGGTCGCGGACCTCGGTGAGGACGCGGGCCAGGCAGCGGGCGGTGACCGCCCCGGCGTCGAGGTCGCGGAACCAGGCGGGCAGCGGTTCGTGGTGGCCGAGGCGGTTGGCGTCGCGGTAGCCCTCCCCGAAGTGCCAGTACAGCTGCCACACGTACTCGCGCCAGCCGGCGATCTGGCGCACGAAGCCCTCGGCGCTGTTGAGCGGCACCCGCCCGGCCCGGTACGCCTCCTCCGCGGCGCGCACGCACTCGCCGGGGTCGAGGAGGCCGAGGTTGAGCGGGACGGACAGCGCGCTGTGCGCCATCCACGGGTCGTCGTGGAGCATGGCGTCCTCGAACCGGCCGAAGTCGGCGAGGCGGTGGGAGACGAAGTGCGCGAGGGCCTGCTCGGCCTCCGCGCGGGTGGCGGCGAAGCGGCGCGGACCGTCCCGGCCGACGAAGGCGACCTCGCCGGCGCGCTCCCAGCGGTCCAGGTCGGCCCGCACCCGGGCGTCGATCTCGTCCTCCTGCGGTTCGAACGGCGGTGGCAGCGGGAGCGTGGACGCGCCCCTGGGCGGCGGTTCCCGGTTGTCCCGGTCGAGGTTCCAGCGGCCCCCGGCCGGGGTGCCGTCGGGCTCCAGCAGCAGGTGCTCGGCGCGCCGCACGCGGTGGTAGAAGTCCTCCAGCAGCAGGCGTCGCTCCCCGGGCTCGCCCGCCCAGCGGCGGAAGTCGGCGAACGGGACGAGGAAGCCGCGCGGCGGCAGCACGGTGACCCGGGGCAGGCCGTGCACCAGGCCGAGGGCGGCTCGGGAGGTGGGATGGCACACGGTGAGGCGGCGCCGGCCGGCCGCCCGGGCCAGGCCCTCCCGGTAGGTCTCCGCCTGCACGTAGTGCACCCGGTCTCCCAGGGCCTCGGCGGCGTGGCGCATCGCGGACAGCACCAGGTGGGCCTTGGCCCGGTGGAAGCGCCGGCGTCGCAGCACGGAGCGGGCCTCGATCATGAGGACCGGCGCGTCCCGGTCCGGGCCGTCCTCGCCGGTGCCGTCCGCGCCCGTCCCGCCCGCGCCCGGGGCGAGGAAGTGCGGGCCGAGCTGGTCGCCGAAGACCCAGTGCGGTCGCGGCGCGCTCACGCGGGCCGTCCGGGTACGGCGTCCTGCGGTTCCATCGGTGACCCCGCTTCCTCGTCGGGTCCGTGTTCGCTGCCGGTCAGAGCATCGGCTCCCGGCCGGTCCGGTGCCGACTCGCAGCGTTCGTGCAGCGTCCGTGCGGCGTCGTCCTCGGACGCTGCGCGAACGCTGCGAGTGGCTCCCGCCGGTGCGACCTCGGCAGGGTGGACGGCGGGTGGGGGGCAATACGGGAAGGGAACGGGTGGCATGGCGGCGGCAGGGCGGAGCACCGAGTCCGTGTGGGAGTACCCGCGCCCGCCGGCCGTCGAGCCGGTGCCCGGCCGTCTGGTCGAGGTCCGGTTCGCCGGGATGCTGGTCGCGTCCAGCAGCCGGGCACTGCGGGTGCTGGAGACCAGCCACCCGCCGGTGTACTACCTGCCGCCCGCCGACGTGGCCACCGGTCTGCTGACGGAGGGCCGGGGAGTCAGCGTGTGCGAGTGGAAGGGCCTCGCCCGGTACTGGGACCTGCGGGTGGGGCCCCGGCTGGCGCCCTCGGCGGCCTGGAGCTACCCGGACCCGCTGCCCGGCTACCGCGCGCTGCGCGACTTCCTGGCGTTCTACCCGGGCCGGGTGGACGACTGCACCGTCGACGGGGAGGCCGTGCTGGCCCAGGAGGGGGACTTCTACGGAGGCTGGATCACCAGCGAGATCACCGGCCCGTTCAAGGGCGGCGCGGGCACCGCGGGCTGGTGACGCGAGGGCCCGGCGAACGCGCGCCCGGGAGCCGCTGGGACTCCGGACGCGCGCACCGGACGCGGGGCACGGGCATGCGCGCCGGCTACCCGCGGTGGGCCGGGACGGGCTGGACCGCCACCACCGGGTGCAGCGGAGCGCGGCCGGGGAGGGCGAGCCGGGCCGCGACCGCGCCGAGCAGGCACACACCGGCGGCGACCAGGCAGGCCACGTGGAACCCGTCCATGAACGCGGCCCGTACGGCGTCCAGCAGCTGCCCGCGCCCGTCCGGGCCGGCGGCCGCCGCGGTGCCCAGGGCGGAGGCCACCGAGTGCCCGGCGTCGGCGGCCACCCGCGGCGGCAGTGCGGCGAAGGCGGTCGTCGTGAGGTGGCTCGCGTAGAGCGAGGTGAAGACCGAGCCGAGGACGGCGACGCCGAGGGTGCCGCCGGCCTCGCGGGTCGCGTCGTTGACCGCGGAGCCGACGCCGGCCTTCGCCGGCGGGAGGACGCTGAGGATCGACTCGGTCGCCGGCGCGGTGGTGAGGCCCAGTCCGAGGCCGATGAGCACCATCTGCCCGACGACCTGCGGGTAGCCCGTGAAGGCCGACGAGGTGGAGATCCAGGCGAAGGACGTGCCCAGCAGTACCAGTCCGGTGGTCACCACGGCCCTGGTGCCGAGCCTGCCGACGAGGGCGACGCCGCCGATCGAGCCGAGGGCGATGGTGAGGGCGACGGGAAGGATCCGTACGCCGGTGGAGAGGGTGCCGTAGCCGCGGATGAACTGGAAGTACTGGGTGACGAGGAAGATGAAGCCGAAGAGGGCGAAGAAGGCGACGGTGACGGATCCGCTCGCGGCGGAGAAGGCCGGGGTGCGGAACAGGGTCAGGTCGATCATCGGGTGGGCGCGACCGCGTTCGATCCGGACGAAGACCGCGGTCAGCGCGATCGCGGCGGCGAAGCCGGCGATGCTGGCCGGGGCGCTCCACCCGCGGTCCGGCGCCTCGATGAGCGTGTAGACCAGGACGCCGATGGCGGCCGAGGAGGCCGCGAGACCGGCCGGGTCGAGGCGGGCCGAGGCGGGGTCGTTCGACTCCGGGACCCACCGCCAGGCCGCGACCAGCGCCAGCAGCGCGACGGGCACCAGGGCGAGGAAGACCGACGGCCAGGAGAAGTGCGCCAGCAGCAGGCCGCCGACGACGGGCCCGACCGCGACGCCGAGGCCGGTGACGGCTCCCCAGACGCCGACGGCCTTCGCGCGCGAGCGGCGGTCGGGGAAGGTGTTGGTGATGATCGACAGGGTGGTCGGGAAGATCACCGCGGCGCAGGCGCCCATCGCGAAGCGCGCCGCGATCAGCGGGCCCGGGGATCCGGCGGCGCTGCCCAGCACGCTGGTGACGGCGAACCCGGCCAGTCCGAGCAGCAGGGCGGGGCGCCGGCCGAAGCGGTCGCCGAGCGAGCCGGCGGTGAGGACCAGGGTGGCGAAGGCGAGGTTGTAGCCGTCGACGACCCACTGGAGGTCGCGGGTGCCGGCGCCGAGCTGCCGGCTCAGGTCGGGCAGGGCGACGTTGACGATGGTCGTGTCGAGGTTGATCGCGAAGGCGGCGAGGCAGACCGTGGCCAGGACGAGCAGCGGCCGTCGCGAGGGGGAGGCGGGCATCGGGGACTCCATCCGCCGTGCATGTTGACATCGGGAACATGCTCTCCTTGCCACCGTGGCACTCGCGGTGGACACTGTCAACATATCGGCGGAAAAGAGTCGGAAAAGTGGAAAAGCGGGCATATCACCACGGGGCGCTGCGCGAGGCGATGGTCGAGGCGGGTGTCGCCCTGGCCCGGACGGGCGGACCCTCGGCCGTCGTCCTGCGCGCCGTCGGCCGGCGGGTCGGCGTCTCCCACAACGCGGCCTACCGGCACTTCGCCGACCGGGAGGACCTCCTGGCCGCCGTCGCGGCCGGCTGCATGACCGAGCTCGGCCGACTGATGCTCCGGCGCACCGCCGAGGTCCGGGAGGACGACCCGGTCCAGCGGGCCTGGTCCAGGCTGGAGGCCATCGGGCGCGCGTACATCGACTTCGCCACCACCGAACACGGCTGGTTCCGCACGGCCTTCTCCGGCGCCACCGCCCACCCCGGTGCCGCTTCCAAGGCTGACGGACGCTCCGACCCGCCCTCCGGAGCCGGATCCGGGACCGAAGCCGGGGCCGGGGCCGACACCACCGACCCGTACGTCCTGCTCGGCCGTCAGCTCGACGAACTGGTCGCGGTCGGCGCCGTGCCGGCGGAACGCCGCCCCGGCGCGCACTACGCGGCCTGGTCCGCCGTCCACGGCCTCTCCGCCCTGCTCGTCGACGGCCCCCTGCGCGAGCTGCCCGAGGACGAACGCCGCCTGGCGGCCGACACCGTCCTCGCCACCGTCGCCCGCGGGCTCTGACCGCGAGCTCTGACCGGGGGTTGTGACCGCGAGCCGTACACTCCACCCGGGACCCGGGGCCGGCCGGCATCCACGGGTGCGCCGCCTGCCCGCCGGACCGTCCCGAGACCCCGCCCCGGAGACCGTGGAGCCCGCATGACCGACGCCACCGACAGCACGGCCGCACGGCAGCCGGAGGGCTTCAGCACCTCCCGCCTGGAGGCCTTCAGCGACGGCGTCTTCGCGATCGCGATCACCCTGCTCGTCCTGGACCTCCGCGTCCCGGAGCCCGACACCCTCCACGGCGAGTCGCTGGCCGCCGCGCTCGCCCACCAGTGGCCGGCCTATTTCGCCTACCTGGTCAGCTTCCTGGTGATCGGCATCATCTGGATCAACCACCACGGCATGTGCGTCCTCGCCGACCGGGTCGACCGCCGCACCCTGTTCGCCAACCTCTTCCTGCTGCTGACCGTCTCCGTCATCCCGTACCCGACGCGGATGCTCTCGGCGTACCTGACGGCCGGTCACGACGACGCCCACACCGCCGCCGCCCTCTACGCGGCCACCATGCTCGCCATGGGCGTCGCGTTCTCCCTGCTCTTCCTCTCCTTCACGCGGGACGCCCGCACCCTGCACCACCCGATCCCGCCGCAGGCCCTCCGGGCCGCGCTGCGCCGCTTCGGCACCGGCGGGCTCTGCTACGCCGCCACCATCGGGCTCGCCTACGTCAGCCCCGTCGCGATGCTCGCGACCCACGCGGCCCTGGCCGTCTACTACTGCTTCGACCAGCTCGCCCCCGCCCGCGCCGCGAGCGCGTGACGGCCCGGTCCTCCCGAGCCCCGCGGTGGACCGCCGCGTCCGACGCCCCGCACGGCCGTTCGTATCCACCCCCTATGATCGCGATCCGGGGGGAAGACCGTTGAGCTGCTCGGGCATTGCCGTGTCCGCTCCCTTCGGCGACGCACGCCCGCGCCGCCGATTCGACGACCGGGAGACGAAGACTCGGTGATACTCACTCAACGCCTGGGCCGCGGGCTACTGGCCGGCGCCTCGGCGCTCGCGCTGGCGCTGCTGCCCGCAGGCCTCGCCCCCACCACGGCGGCCGCCGCCCCGGTCGGCGCACCGGTCGGTGACGGGTCCGGGCCGGTGCCGGCGGACCTCGGTTCCACCCGCGCCTTCGCGGACACCTTCCAGCTGGACCCGGCCCAGGACACCGACCCGATGTACGGGCTGAACGTCGGGATCGACGCCCGGCAGTCGCCCCCGGCCGGGCAGCACGGGATCTCCTACACCCGGGTCTCCGGCCGGTGGGACACCACCGCCGCACCCGCCCAGTGGTTCGTCCAGACCAGCCACCCGAACCACCCGAACAAGCTGCTGTTCGCCAAGGGCGTCTCCGCGGTCATGCTCGGCGCGCCGGCCGTCGCGGACGCCACCGGCCACTACACCGTCTCGACGGTGATCGACCCGGTCGTCGGTGACACCGTCAGCAAGGACTGGGGCTCGATCGTGCTGAGCCGCAGCCACCGCAGCACCGGCTACGTCACCGGCGGCGACGTCGACCTCGGCCTGACCGTCACCTCGGGCGGCGAGCTCGCCCTCTTCCACGGCGGCGAGACCCCGTTCTGGACCGGCAGGGTGGCGCCCACGGCGCAGTACGCCGTCTCCCTCGCCGTCTCCACCGGGGCCGACCGCGCCCTCACCCTGACGGTGAACGGCACCCCGTTCACCGTCTCCGCGCCGGCCGGGGTGACCCGCTGGCCGGGCAGCGAGTTCCTCTACCTCGGCGCCTACCTCTCCACCGAGGACCGCGTCACCACCTTCGGCGACGGCGCCGGCCACGGCCTGAACGTCAGCAGGGTGGACACCGGCGCCATCCGCAGCGCCAAGCCGCTGGTCGACACCTTCGACGGCGCGCCCAACGCCACCGCCGACTCCGGGCTCAACCAGGACCTCAGCGCCCGCCAGCCGAGCCTGATCTCCGCCGACTACACCGCCGTCTCGGGCGTCCGGGGCCTGGCCCTCACCCCGCCGGCGGGCTCGGTGCAGGTCAACAGCCCGGCCAACCCGAACGTGCTGTCCTTCCCCAAGGGCACCGCGGCCGTCCGTCTGAACAAGCCGGCCACCTCGGACGTCCCGACCGGCGCCTACACGGTGCACGCCGCCCTGACGCCCGTGGTCGGCAGCACCTCCGGCCAGGACTGGGCCTCCCTCGCCGTCAGCAACGCCTCGGGCGGCACGGGCGCCGTGGACGCCGAGGACGTCGCGCTCGGCCTGCGCGTCCAGGCCGACGGCGGGCTGACGCTCCTCCAGGGCGGCACGCCGACCGCCCTGCCGGCCGTCCCGGCGGCGGGCTCCTACGAGGTGTCGGTCGCGCTGGCGACCGGCGACAAGCAGCGGGCGACCGTGACGGTCAACGGCGCGACGGTCTTCTCCGGCCGCACCGCCGCCCAGCTGCCCCGCGACGGCTACGTCTCGCTCGGCGCCCACCACTCGGCGGCCGGCCAGGTCACCACCGTGGACGACCTGCGGGTCTCCATGCTGGGCGGGCTCGGCTACTACGGGTACTTCGACATCCGGGACCCGAACGACCCCAACTTCAGCGTCAACCACGCGCCGGAGGTGGCGTCGTGGACGAACCTCAACACCTACCTGCGCGACCGGGACCCGCGCCTGGACTTCCTGGACCAGTGCCTGCCGTCCTCCTGCGTGATCGACCTCAACCAGGAGACGGTGCTCCCGCGGCCGGACGACTCCTGGCGCTTCGACCCGAACCCGAGCGCCGCGCAGAACCTGCTCGACCTGGCGAAGCGGATCGGGCCGAACCTCGACAAGATCGCCGCCGTCGACCTCAGCGACGAGGCCTACTCGCACGGGCTGAGCCCCGCACAGGTCCAGACTCAGGCCGCCCAGATCAAGGCCGCTTTCCCGGACAAGATGCTGATCATGAGCCTCGACCACTGGAACGCCGAGCAGACGGCGCCGATCCCGTCCGTCGTCGACATCGTCGGGTTCGACTACTACTGCGTGGGCCGGGGCGAGATCCAGCCGCGGCTGGCGAACCTCAAGACCTTCCTCTCCTCGCCGGACCAGCACCTGATGCTCTTCCCGGAGTCCACCAACCAGGAGAAGGTCGCGGACAACTGCTACCCCGACCGGACCGACGCCGACGTCGCGGCGTTCAACGCCGAGTACCGCGCGATCGCCGCGCAGGACCCGCGCGTGGTCTACCTGCAGAACTTCCGCTGGCTCGGCCCCGACCAGCCGACCAAGGTGCCGCTGACCGTCGCCGCGCAGCAGCGGATCGGCAGGGCCGTGGTGAACGCCACGCCCGGGCCGGCGCCCGCCTCGGTGGGCGTGTACCGCAAGGCGGACGCCAGCTTCGGCGAGGCCGCCCACAACGGCTGGTTCACCGGCCGGACGGTCTTCGGCGGCGGCGGGAACGCCGTCCCGCTGACCGGCCACTGGAACGGCCCGGGCACCGACACCATCGGCGTCTACCACCCCGAGACCGCGACCTTCCAGCTGTCGAACGACAACGCCACCGTGGCCGCCACCTTCCCGTTCGGCGTCCCCGGTGACATCCCCCTGGTCGGCGACTGGAGCGGGCAGGGGCGGACCACCGTCGGCGTCTACCGGCCCGGCGACCAGACCTTCTACCTCTCCGACGACAACTCCACCGTCAAGTACCGCATCCCGCTGGGCAACGCGGGCTGGAAGCCGCTGGTCGGCGACTGGGACGGCAACGGCACCACCACCGTCGGCGTCTACGACCCGGACACCCAGGTCTTCTACCTGAACGACTCCAACCAGACGGAGCACGTGCGACCGGGCATCAAGTTCGGCAACCCCGGTGACATCCCGATCAAGGGCGACTGGGACGGCACCGGCAAGGAGAGCATCGGCGTCTACCGGCCCGGCGACCAGGGCTTCTACGGCGCCGCGGAGAACTCGGACCTGGTGATCTACAGCAAGAAGTTCGGCAACGCGGGTGACGTCCCGCTGGTCGGCAACTGGGGCTGACCGGCCGTCCGACCGGGCGCCCTCCCGACCGCCGCACGGCGATCGGGAGGGCGCCCTTCGCGTCGGCGCGGAGACCGGCCCGGGCGCCCGCGAGCGGAGCCTCGGCCATGCGTCTCCTCGGCCGTGCGCCCCCTCAGCCCTGCGCCCGGAGGTACGCCGACAGTTCGGCGGCGCCGGACAGCAGCGCCCGCCCGCGGGCGGACAGCCGCTCGCGCCAGTCGTGCAGGGCGGCCTCCAGCGGCTCCAGCCCGCCGGCCGCCCGCACCTGGGCGATCAGCGGGGCGATCTGCTCCAGCAGGTAGCCGCCGCGCCGGAGTTGGTGGGCCAGCCGGGCGTCCCGGACGTCGGCCTCGCGGTAGACGCGGTACCCGGTCTGCGGGTCGCGGCGCGGGCGCACCAGCCCGGCGCGCTCCCAGGCGCGCAGGGTCGCGGGCCGGATCCCGAGCCGGCCGGCCAGCGGCCCGATGAACGTGCCGTCGGGTCCGGACGCCCGGCCCGGCCCGGACCCGGGCCCAGCCCCGGGTTCTGCCCCGGGTTCTGCCCCGAGGGGGCCCAGGCCGCGGAGGGCGCTCTCCACCGCCTCAAGGGTCCGGCGGTCCTCGAGGAGCTGGGCGTGGCTCTCGTCGACGAGACGCAGCGCCTCGTCGGCGCCGCCCTCGTTCACGGCCCGCATGATCGCCGCAGCCGTCCGGTGGCCGTGCCCGGGCACCAGGGCGAGGAAGGCGCGCAGGGCCTGCGCGTGCAGCCCGGTGTAGGTGCGGTAGCCGGTGGGCGTGCGACCGGCGGCCGGGAGGATGCCGGCCTCCTCGTAGTTCCTGACCGCCTGCGTCGACAGCCCGTGCGCACGCGCCAGATCGACCGGCCGAAGCCGATCACCGCTTTGAGGGTTGGAGCCCATCCACCTGGCCGATCTCACCGAGAAGTCTCAACCGAAGCTTCAACGATACCGTTGAAGCCATGGCCACCGACATCAAGAACGCCGTGCACGCCGTCGATGCCGCCGCCGTCCTGGGGCTGCTCCCTGCCCGGCCGCGGCTGCTCGCCCTGGGCGAGCCCACCCACGGCGAGGACGCGCTGCTCGACCTGCGCAACGACCTCTTCCGGCAGCTCGTCGAGCAGGAGGGGTACCGGACGATCGCGATCGAGAGCGACTGCCTCGCGGGCCGGCTGGTGGACGACCACGTCACCGGGGGCACCGGCACCCTGGACGAGGTCATGGAGCACGGCTTCAGCCACGAGTGGGGCGCCCTCGCGGGCAACCGCGAGCTGGTGCGCTGGATGCGCGCCCACAACGATGGCCGGCCCGCCGCCGACCGGGTCCGTTTCGCCGGGTTCGACGGCCCGCTGGAGATCGCCGCCGCCGCGAGCCCCCGACAGGCCCTCACCGCGCTGCACGGCCACCTCGCGGCGCACCTCGACGCGGAGCTGCTCCCGTGCACGGCGGAGACGCTCGACCGCCTGCTCGGGCCCGACGACCGGTGGACCGAACCCGCCGCCATGACGGACCCGGCCCGGTCCACCGGCCGCTCGGCCGAGGCCGAGCGGCTCCGGCTGCTCGCCGACGACCTGGGGGCGCTGCTCGACGCGCAGGCGCCGCACCTGCTCGCCGCGACCTCGCCGGAGGAGGTGGAACGGGCCCGCCTGCACGCACGCACCGCCACCGGCCTGCTCCGCTACCACCACGCGATGGCCGACCCGTCGCCGGCTCGGATGAGCCGGCTGTGCGCCCAGCGCGACCTGATGATGGCCGAGAACCTCCTCGCCCTCGCCGACCGGGGCCCGGTCCTCGTCCACGCCCACAACTCCCACCTCCAGCGGCGGAAGAGCTCGATGCGGATGTGGCAGGGCCCGGTGGAGTGGTGGAGCGCCGGTGCGCTGGTCAGTGCCCGGCTCGGCGCGGAGTACGCCGTCGTGGCCACCGCCCTCGGCACGATCCGCCACCGGGGCGTGGACACCCCGCCCGACGACACCCTCGAAGGCCTCCTGTACGCGCTGCCCGGAGACCGCTGCGTCGTCGGCGCCGCCCGCCTGGCCACCGCCCTCGGCGATCCGGGTCCGGCACCCCGGACGTCCCCCTGGTTCGGCTACGCGCCGTTCGACCCGACCCACCTCGCGGACACCGACGCCCTCGTCTTCGTCCGCGACGTCCGGCAGGTTCCGGCGGACGCCTGATGCCTGGCCCCTGGCCCCTGGCCCCTGGCCCAGGGGCCAGGTGACATTACGTCGCGATGACCGATGCCGGTCACGGAGTGGCCCGCATACCGTCGGCGACGTCACCCACGCAGCAGCAGAAGCGGGCCCCGCAGCGCGCCGTCGGCGACCCGCGGTCGGCGTGGCGCGGTCGGCGGGGCCCAGGCCGCGGCGCTCAGGCCGACGGCACGGTGACCGTGCACAGCCGCTTGGTGGCCCGGGTGAGTGCGACGTAGAGGTCGCGCTCCCCGCCCGGGCGGGCGGCGGTGATGCCGTCCGGGTCGACGACGACGGCGGCGTCGAACTCCAGGCCGCGCGCCTGCGAGGCCGGGACCAGGACGGCGTGCCGCTCGACGCCCGCGGCCGCGAGCTGCTCCGCCCGGCCGTCGGCGCAGACCACGCCGACCAGCTCGCCGGGGTGCGCGGCGTGCTGCGCCCGCAGCTCCCGCAGCAGCTCGGCGACGAGCGACCCCGGGGCGGTGGCGAGGGTGCGGGGCGTCTCACCGTGCCGGATGGAGCGGATCGCCGGCTGGTCCGGGGCGATCCGGGCGAGCAGCTCCTCCGTGCCGGCGAGGATCTCCTGGGTGGTGCGGTAGCTGACGGTCAGGGTGCGCAGGTCGAAGCGCGGGCCGAGGTGCGGGCCGAGCGCCTGGTGCCAGTCCCGGGCCGTCGTGGCCGGCCCGGCCTGGGCGAAGTCCCCGACCAGGGTCATCGACCTGCCCGGGCAGCGGCGCACCACCATCCGCCACTGCATGGCGGTGAGTTCCTGCGCCTCGTCGACGACGACGTGGCCGAAGACCCGCGCGGGCGGCCCGTCGACCAGGCTCGCGGCCTCGTCGAGGAGCGGCACGTCGGCGTCCGTCCAGGGGGCGTCGGGCGCCCGCCGCAGCAGGGCCCACTGGTCGTCGGTGAACCCGGGCAGGTGCCCGGCCGCCCCGTCGTCGCCCGCCAGCAGGGCGTCGACCACCTCGGTGGGCGTCAGCCGCGGCCAGAGCTCCTCGACGGCGCGGTCGAGCGCGGCGTCCTCCAGCAGCTCGGCACGCACGGCGTCGGCGTCGAACTCGTCGGCGCCGGTGGCGGGCGCGGCGTCGACGCCGAGGCGGCGCAGGTCCGCCGCCGCGACCCGGTCGAGGTCGAGGCCGGTCAGCTGCGCGACCTCGGCGTCGATCTGCTCCAGGGCGTCGGCGCTGCTGCGGGCGAGCTCCCGCACCAGGGCGTCGACCAGCAGCTCCTTGAACAGCCGGCGCGCCGGGTTGTGCGCGCGGCCGCCCGCCCGCGCCGCCCGCCGGGCCTGGGCGACGTCGCCGTCCGGCAGCCGGATCCACTCCTGCCCGACCCGGACCTCGAAGCCGCCGGCCGGGGCCTGCCGGGCGCGGACCAGGGCGGCCAGCGCGTCGGCGAGTTCGGCGCCGCCCTTCAGCCGCGCCGCCTCGAAGGCGTCCGCCGCGCCGGGTACGACGCCGGCCAGCTCCTCGCAGGTCGCCAGGACGACGTCGTTCTCGCCGAGCGAGGGCAGCACCTGGCCGATGTAGTCCAGGAACCGCGCGTTCGGCCCGAGCACCAGCACGCCGCGCTCGGCCGCCTTCGGGAAGGCGTACAGCACGTACGCGGCGCGGTGCAGCGCCACCACCGTCTTCCCGGTGCCCGGGCCGCCCTGCACGACCGTCACCCCGCGGTGCGGCGAGCGGACGATGGTGTCCTGTTCGGCCTGCAGGGTGGCGACCGCCGTCCCCATCCGGCCCGTCCGCCGCTCCTGGAGCGCGGCCGTCAGCGGGCCGTCGCCGACCACGTCGTGGGCGGTGGGCTCGGAGCCGTCGAGCAGTTCGTCGCTCACCCCGACCACGGTGCGGTCCGCCGTCCGCAGGTGGCGGCGCCGGCGCAGGCGCATGGGGTGGACGGGCGTCGCCTCGTAGAAGGGCCGCGCGGCCTCGGCGCGCCAGTCCACCAGCACCGGCAGCTCGTCGGTGTCCCGGTGCAGACCCAGCCGTCCGATCCGCAGGACGGTGCCGTCCGCCAGGTCGATCCGGCCGAAGACCAGCCCGCCCTCGGCCCCCTCCAGCCGGCGGACCTCCGTCGCCAGGCGCCCGGCCGCCACCTCCCGCTCGTACACCTCGCCCGCGCCGTCGGACGTCGAGGCGAGCACGCGCGCCAGCTCCTCCCGGGTGCCGGCGAGCCGTTCGTCGAACAGCCCGGCTATGACGGCGACCTCGGCCCGCTCGCGTTCCACCTCGCGCGCGCCGGCCTCGTTGATCTGGGACAAGAAACGGTCCTCCCCGCTCGACCTGCGGATCTGTCGATCCGTCACTGTGTCGACGCGTCACTATGCAGACCGTTTCCGGAAATGTAAACGTTGACCGGACCGGCCGTTGTATGGCCCCGGGGCCCGGCGGACGGCCCGTGGGCAGGCGTGCGCGGGGCCTCGTCGGGCGGGCGGCGGGCGGACGGCCTCCGGATCCGGGCGGCGCCACGAACGGCCGGGTGCCCCGGCGCGACGGGCCGGGGCACCTCGGTCAGGGGGGGCAGGGGGAGGGGCGGGTCAGCAGTTGCCGGGGGCCGGCCGGTGGGCGAACCGGTCGGCGATCCAGCTCAGGTACTCCTGCTGGGCGACGAAGGGCACGGTGTTGTGGGTGGCGCCCTGGTAGGTCGTGTACTCGACCGGCTGGGAGAAGCCGCAGGCGCGCCTGACGTACTGCTCGGTGGAGTGCGGGTTGATCACGGTGTCGTCGGTGCCCTGCATCACCAGGATCGGTGCGAGGCCGGTGGTGTAGCCGGGCGTGTTCTCGTGGAAGCGGTCGCGCCAGGACCGGGGGACGTCCCTGATCGGCTGGAACAGCGTGTCCAGCTGGTGCGTGTCGCCCACGTTGTTCTGGATGACGTCGGCGAAGTGCTCGATGCAGGCGGTGGCGTCGCCCTGGAGGGCCTCGATCCCGGCCGGCTTGAGGACCCCGGAGGCCTGCAGCTCCGGGTAGGCGGCGAGGAAGCCGCGGTAGAGGTTGATCCGCAGGGCCGCGTTGTGGGACTCGGAGGAGTCGCTGCGCGGGCCGGGCAGCACCTGTCCTTCGAGCTCAGGCCCGATGTCGGCGGCGGGGGCCAGCGCGGCGACCCCGACGAGGTCGACCCCCCGGGCGTACCCGGAGGCGTCCTGGCCGACGAACAGCCCGGCGCCGCCGCCCTGCGACCAGCCGAGGACGGCCGTCTGGCTGCCCGCGTGCGCCTCCCGGAGCCGGTGGACGGCGAGGACGGAGTCCAGCACGTTGCGGGTCTCGGTCGCGCCCACCACGTACTGGTGCACGCCGGGGGTGCCCAGCCCCTGGTAGTCGGTGGCGACCACGACGTCGCCGGCGGCCAGGAAGTCGGTCAGCGCCGGGATGCCGACGTCGATCGAGTACGGGCTCTGGTAGCTGAAGTAGTCGATCAGGTTGACGGCCGGGTCCGGTGCGGCCGAGGGCGCGCACTGGCGGGGGCCGCCGACGGTGCCGTGCGCCCAGGCCACCACGTTGCGCCCGCCGCGGGGGGAGGAGGGGCCGTCGGGCCAGACCACCAGGCCGGACACCGCCACGGCGGCCCCGTCGTGGAGGGTGGAGCGGTACAGGATCCGGCAGGCGTGCGCGTGCTCCGGGGCGGGGACCTGCCGGGCCCAGATCAGAGTGCCGTGCGGGCCGTCCGGCAGCGGGGACGGCGGCTCGTAGAAGTCCGGGCCGTCCGGACCGAGCGGGACACCCGGCGCACACCGGGCGGTGTCGCCGCCGTGGTCGTCGCCGTGCCCCCACGCGCCGCCCGCGGCCGCGGCCGGTTGCCCCGCGGACACCAGGGTGAGCAGAGCGGCCACCGCGCCGGCTCGAAGCCATGCCCTCATTCGTCGATTCCTCTCGCTGCACAGGGTGACGCCACGTCACCTGATGTGACGATGCTCACTCGGTGCGGAGGGCGGGGCAATCGCTGCGGCCGGATGGCGGACCGGCCCGTCGGTGGCGGGCCGGGGGCGGAGGGGCGGAGGGGCGGGATCGGGGCTCGGACGGGCGCGCCGGTGCGTCAGGAGGCGTCGGTGAGCACGCGGGTGAAGCCGTCCAGCAGGGCCCGGTTGGTGGCCCGGGCCTGCGGGGTGTCGACGTGGATGGTGTTGACGAACAGACCGTCGTCGGTGCGGTGCAGCCACTGCAGCAGTCCGTTGCAGCCCGAGACCCAGACGTGCAGGCGGGCCCGCTGGGCGGCGTGCCGGTCGGCACCGGGCAGCCGGCGGAAGTCGATGTAGGAGTAGAAGTTCACCGCGTGCGGCCAGTAGTGCAGCCGCGCGTACTCGGCGGGGGCGAGCAGCCGCCAGGCCTTCACGAAGTGCACCCCGGCGTGGGCCTGCAGCTGCCCGTAGGCGTCCTGGGCTGCGGTCAGCACCTCGCCGAAGCCCGCCCGCGGCCCGACCGGGAACTCGATCGGCAGGGTGTTGATGAACCACCCCATCGACTCCGCGTAGACGCCCCGGCCGCGTTCGTTGACCGGCACCAGGCCGCGGTAGACCTCGGGCCCGCCCTCCTGCCGCAGGGCGATCGCCAGCCCGGCGAGCAGCCCCATCGACAGCCGCCCGCCGCGGGCCCGGCAGGCGGTGCCGAAGGCCTCGGCCTGGCGGGCGCTGAGCAGGCGCTCGGTGCCGGCGGTCGGCGCGTACAGCCGGCCGGGCCGGACGCCGAGGTCGAGCGGGAAGCGGGGGAAGAGGCCGCCGTTGCGGTCGCGGAACGCCCGCCAGTAGTCCAGCCGCGCGTCGTCGGCGCGCATGGCGCGGTTGGCCCGGCGCTGGCCGCGGCTGAACTCCAGGTAGCTGCCCGGCTGTTGGGCCGCATCCTCGGTGCGGGCCGGGCGTGCCGGGCGGACCCGGTCGGCCTCGGGTCCGTCAGCGGCTTCGGTGGCGGCTTCGGTGGCGGTTCCGGCCGCGGTGAGGCTCCGGTAGGCCGTGGTGATGTCGTTGACGGCGATCGCGCTGGAGAGGCCGTCGGTGACCAGGTGGTCGCAGGAGAACCAGACGGTGGTCGACTCCGGCCGCACCACCGCGCCCATGGTGATCAGCGGCCAGGAGAGGGTGTCCACCTCCTTGAACGCGTCGTGGAGGTGGCGCTCGACCTCCGCGGGCGTCTCCAACGGGCCGGCGTAGACGTGCTTGAGGGCCACCTCCCCGGGCGACAGGACCTCGCAGCCGAGGTCCCCGCCCAGCGGCTGGTAGACCGCCCGGAGCACCTCGTGACGTCGCACCAGGTGGAGCAGCGCGACCGCCAGCGCGTCCAGGTCGACCGGACCGGCCAGTTCGAAGCTGGCCGCGACGTAGGAGCGGATCGGCTCGTCGACGCTCTGGGCGTGCTGGGCCACGGTGAAATGTTTCGCCTGGTTGTAACCGGTCATCCGGCGCGGGGCGGGGTCGCCGCCGGTCAACGGGACCAGGTGCCACCGGTGGGCCTCGCCCGGGCCGATCTCGGAGTCCTCGACTGAGATCTGGAGCATGTCGCCCTCTTCTGCCGCTGTCGTCGTCGGGTGGTACCAGAGCGGTCGGATGTCGGCCCACCAGCTGGTGCCGTACCAACGCGACGGCCCGGCGCTCGGATACGGGCAGCCGCCGTTCGGGTGACGGTGACCGGACGCCGGGGCCGTGCCCTCCGGCGCGTCCGCGGACCGGGCTCGGCCCGCCGGGATCCCCTCACGGCTGGGCCGTCGGCGTACGAGCGCACGCCGGAGCTGCGGGGACCCGCGGTCGAACGGCGGGTCGAGCGCCGCGTCGGAGTGCGGTCGGGCCCGTCGCGGTGGGCGGATTCCACGGCCGCCGCGACGGCCGGTGCCGCCGGGGGACCGGCCACGTCTCACCCCGTGGACACGTGGTGGGATTTCCGCGCCCCCGGCCGCGGGTTCGCACTAGGCTGGCCGGGCAGCTGGTTCGCCCTGTCCGCCAGGCAGGCGCGTCGCAAGAGGGAACCCGGTGACGCCATTCACGTGGCCATTCCGGGACTGCCCCGCAGCGGTGAGTGGGAACGACCGCCGTCATACGCACTGGGCCCGGACGGGCCTGGGAAGCGACGGCCAGTAGGTGACCGCCCTGACCAGGGCGGCCGCGCCCGCGAGTCCGAAGACCTGCCACTGCCCGCACGCGACCGATCGCGCGCGGACATCCCGGTGACCTCGTGGGCGGGTCGGCGTGCACACCAGGCGGGTCCGGCGCATCCCTGCGCCCGCGGCCGCGCCCGGTCGGGCACCCCTTCGCACCCTCGTCCCGTCCCCGGGGACCAGAGGAAGCAGACTCGCGAAGGAGAGTCCCTTGACGACGAAGTCCGCAGCCGCGGCAACCCGCGCCACCACCCACGGCTACCCCCGCCAGGGCCGCGACCGGGAGCTCAAGAAGGCGGTCGAGGGGTACTGGAAGGGCGCCGTCACCGCCGACGCCCTGCTCGCCACCGCCGCCGACCTGCGCCGGGAGAACTGGCGGCAGCTCGCCGAGGCCGGCGTCCACGAAGTCCCCACGGGCGACTTCTCGCTCTACGACCACGTGCTGGACACCACCGTCGCCGTCGGCGCCGTCCCCGCCCGCCACCGCGCCGCGGTCGACGCCGACCCGCTCGACGGGTACTTCGCCATGGCGCGCGGCACCCAGGAGGTCGCTCCGCTGGAGATGACCAAGTGGTTCGACACCAACTACCACTACCTGGTGCCCGAACTCGGCCCCGACACCGTCTTCACCGCCGACCCGGACCACCAGGTCGCGCAGCTGCGCGAGGCCCTCGGCCTCGGTCACGACGCCCGCCCGGTGCTGGTCGGCCCCGTCACCTACCTGCTGCTCGCCAAGCCCGCCCCCGGCGTCGCCGAGGACTTCCAGCCGATCACCCTGCTCGACCGGCTGCTGCCCGTCTACGCGCGACTGCTCGCCGAACTGCAGGCGGCCGGTGCGCAGTGGGTGCAGCTGGACGAACCCGCGCTCGTCCAGGACCGCACCCCGGCCGAGCTGAACGCCGCCGCCCGCGCCTACCGCGAGCTGGGCGCCCTCACCAGCCGGCCCAGGCTGCTCGTCGCGAGCTACTTCGACCGCCTCGGCGCGGCCCTGCCGGTGCTCGCCGCAGCCCCGGTCGAAGGCCTCGCCCTGGACTTCACCGGCCCCGCCGCCGCCAACCTGGACGACCTCGCCGCCGTCGGCGGGCTGCCCGGCAAGCGGCTCGTCGCCGGCGTGGTCGACGGGCGCAACATCTGGATCAACGACCTGGAGAAGTCGCTCGCCACCCTGGCCACCCTGCTCGGCCTCGCCGGCAGCGTCGACGTCGCCACCTCCTGCTCGCTGCTGCACGTCCCCCTCGACGCCACCGCCGAACGGGACCTGGACCCGCAGATCGCCCGCTGGCTCGCCTTCGCCAGGCAGAAGACGGCCGAGACCGCCCTGCTCGCCCGCGGCCTGCGCGAGGGCACCGGCGCGATCGCCGCCGACCTCGCCGCCAACCGCGCCGACCTCGCCTCGCGCGCCGGCTCCCCGATCACCCGGGACCCGGCCGTCCGCGCCCGGGCCGCCGCCGTCAGCGCGGCCGACGCCCGCCGCCCGCAGGCCTACCCGCAGCGCGCCGAGGCCCAACGCGCCCGCCTCGGACTGCTGTTGCTGCCCACCACGACGATCGGCTCGTTCCCGCAGACCACCGAGCTGCGCACTGCCCGCGCGGACCTCGCCGCCGGGCGGATCGACGCCGACGGCTACCGCGGGCGCATCGAGGCCGAAGTCCGCGAGGTCATCGCCTTCCAGGAGAAGGCCGGCCTCGACGTCCTCGTCCACGGCGAGCCCGAACGCAACGACATGGTCCAGTACTTCGCCGAACAGCTCACCGGCTACCTCGCCACCCGGCACGGCTGGGTGCAGTCCTACGGCACCCGCTACGTGCGCCCGCCGGTGCTCGCCGGGGACATCTCCCGGCCGCACCCGATGACCGTCGACTGGTTCCGCTACGCCCAGGGCCTCACCGACCGCCCGGTCAAGGGCATGCTCACCGGGCCGGTCACCATGCTCGCCTGGTCCTTCGTCCGCGACGACCAGCCGCTCGCCGACACCGCCCGGCAGGTCGCCCTCGCCCTGCGCGACGAGGTCGTCGACCTGGAGGCCGCCGGCGCCGCCGTCGTCCAGGTCGACGAGCCCGCCCTGCGCGAGACCCTCCCGCTGCGGGCCGCCGACCGCCCGGCGTACCTGGCCTGGGCCACCGAGGCGTTCCGCCTCGCCACCTCCGGGGTGCGCGCCGACACCCAGGTCCACACCCACATGTGCTACGCCGAGTTCGGCGCCATCATGACGGCCATCGACGACCTCGACGCGGACGTCATCTCCCTGGAGGCCACCCGCTCCCACATGCAGGTCGCCGGTGAGCTCGCCGCCGCCGGCTACCCCCGCGAGGTCGGCCCGGGCGTCTGGGACATCCACTCCCCGCGGGTGCCCGGCACCGAGGAGGCCGTGGAACTGCTGCGCGCCGGGCTGGCGGCGATCCCGGCCGAGCGCCTCTGGGTCAACCCCGACTGCGGCCTGAAGACCCGGGGCTGGCCGGAGACCCGCGCCTCGCTGGACAGCCTGGTCGGCGCGGCCCGCCGCCTCCGGGCCGAACTCGCCGGCTGAGCCACGGCCCCGCACCGGGGCGGGCCCGTTGCCCGCCCCGGTGCGGGGCCTCCGGCGCGGTCGGGACGGACGGGTGACGGCGACCGAGGGCGGCGCCCGTGCGGCGGGTTGCCGGGGTCGATCGGGATCCGGGGCGGCAGGATGGCCCCGGCGGGGTGCCGCCGCGCGGACCGGAGGGCCCGCGGGAGCACCCGCCGACCACACCCGCTCCCCCCGACGACACCTCGTCGCCGCCACTCCGGAGGGTCACACGACACGGATCACCCGCGAGACCGTGCTGCGGACGGCGACCTTCTGGCTCCGCCCGGCGTTCGCGCTGCGCGTGTTCGGCCGGTTCCAGCGGCTCGTGGGCTTCGACCGCTCGATGGCCCTGGCCTCGGCCGCGCTGACCGCGCTGGTGCCGCTGGCCATCGTCTGCAGCTCCCTCGTGGTCCGGCTGGGTGGCAAGGACGTCGCCGAACGCGTCATCGACCGCTACGCCCTCACCCAGGACGGCGCCGAAGCCGTCCGCCACATCCTCTCCTCGTCGGGCGGCTGGAGCAGCGTGGGGCTCTTCGGCCTCGCCTTCCTGCTCGTCTCGGCGCTGAGCTTCGCGCGGGCCGCCCAGCGGCTCTTCGAGCAGGGCTGGGAGCTGCATCCCCTGAGCGTGCGCAACACGGTGAACGGTCTGAAGTGGATCGCCCTGCTGGCCGGGTACGCCGCGCTGAGCGGCTGGGTCCACGCCGTGCTCGGCCGCGGGACGCTGGAGCTGGGCGCGTCCCTCCTGGTGGCCCCGGTGACGGCGGTCTTCCTCGTCTGGAGCGGCCGGCTGCTGTCCGCCGCCCGGATCAGCAGGGGCGACCTGATGCCGTTCGGCTTCATCGGGGCGGCCCTGCTGGCCGGCTACTCGGTGGCCATGAGCGTCTACCTGCCGTACCTCTTCAACTCAACCACGAACCGTTACGGGGCGATCGGGGCGGTGTTCGCGATGCTCTCCGCCCTGTTCGGGGCGATGTTCGTGGCCGTGTCCTCGGCGGCGCTCGGACGGGAGGTGCAGGAGGAGCTCGACCGGATCGGCCGCGGCGAGCGCCCCCCGGACAACGAGGTCCGCCAGGAGTGGGACACGGTGATCCGCCAGGCGCGGTCGCGTTGGGAGACGACCCGCGGCCCGAGCGTCCTGGGCCGTCTGACGCGGAAGCACTGAACGGGCCGTCGGGTCCGCGCCCGGGGGCGTCGAGCGGGTGCTACTCGAACCGCGACGGGTCCCCGGCGCCCTGACGGACGATCTGCGGCGTCCCGTCCGAGAAGTCGACCACGGTGGTGGGCTCGGTGCCGCAGTCCCCGGAGTCGACGACGGCGTCGAGCACGTGGTCGAGGCGCTCCTTGATCTCCCAGCCCTGGGTCATGGGTTCGGCGTCGCCGGGCAGCAGGAGCGTGCTGGACAGGAGCGGTTCGCCGAGTTCGGCGAGCAGGGCGCGGGTGACGGCGTGGTCGGGGATCCTGACCCCGACGGTCTTCTTCTTGGGGTGCATCAGCCGGCGGGGCACCTCCCTGGTGGCCGGGAGGATGAAGGTGTAGCTGCCGGGCGTCGCCGCCTTGACGGCGCGGAAGACGGCGTTGTCGATGTGGACGAACTGCCCGAGCTGGGCGAAGTTCTCGCACATCAGGGTGAAGTGGTGGCGGTCGTCGAGCCGCCGGATGGAGCGGATCCGTTCCAGGCCCTCGTGGTTGCCCATGGCGCAGCCCAGGGCGAAACAGGAGTCCGTCGGGTACGCGATGAGGGCCCCCGCGCGGAGACTGTCGGCCACGGTGCCGATGGTGCGGGCCTGCGGGGTCTCTGGATGCACGTCGAAGTACTTCGCCATTCGCCCGACCCTACGGGATCCGCCCGCCCCGCCGCGCGCAGCCCCGCGGTGCGGACCGGCCGCGGCCCCGGGTCACCGTGGGTGCCGGAGCGGGCCGGTGCCGGGGTCGGCGCCGGTCAGGTCGCGGCTGAGGTCCCACAGGTGCGCCGCGACGGCGGTGTCCGTGAGGGTGCGCCAGCGAGGTTCCAGCCGGGGCCTGCCGCGCAGGCCGGCGACGCGCGGGCCCCACAGCTGGCCGCCGCGCACCGCCGGGTCGAGGACCGCCCGCACGGCGGGCCAGGCGCCGGCGTGCTTGCCCTGGAGGAGCACGGCGGCGGGCGCCCCGCGCAGCGCGGTGCCGGGCGTCCGGGCGTGCACGGGCGGGCGTGCCGGGGTGAGCGAGTCCAGGGCCCCGCCGGGGTGGGCCAGCACGCTCGCCACCGTGCTGCCGGCCGCGCGCAGACGGCGGTCGAGTTCGAGGCCGGCGTGCATCTGCGCCAGCTTGGACCGCGCGTAGGCCCGCTTGGGCACGTAGTCCCGCCGGGACTGCGGGTCGGCGAGGTCCAGGTGTTCGGACTTCGCCGCGAAGCTGCCGATGGTCACCACGCGGGCCGCCGGGGCGGCTGCCAGGAGCGGCATCAGCCACCCGGTCAGCGCGAAGTGCCCCAGGTGGTTGGTGCCGAACATCAGCTCGTGGCCGGCCGCGGTCTCCACCCGCGGCGGATCGTCGAGCGCGACCCCGGCGTTGAGGACCACCGCGTCGAGGCGGGGTGACCCGAGGGCGTCCGGCACGGTGCGCAGCGACGGGAGGTCGGCGAGGTCCAGCTGCAGCGTGCGGACCCGGGCGCCCGGCACGCGGTCGCGGATCACGGCCCGGGCGGCCTCGGCACGCGCCGGACTCCGGCTGCCGAGCACGACGGTGGCTCCGGTGGTGGCCAGCTGCTCCGCGATGAAGTACCCGATCCCGGCGTTGCCGCCGGTGACCAGGACGACCTGCCCGTCGGCGCGGGGCGGTCGGTGCACGTTCCACGGCAGGGGTACGGACGGCATAGGGGTGGCTCCTGGGCGTTCGAAGGACCGGCGGTGTCCCCACGGGGAGTGGGTGTGCCAAGCCTCGGCGCGGCCGCTCACAGATCGCCGACAGGTCACCGTCGGCGCGGTCAGCCGGGTGTCAGGCCGGGTGCGGGCGCGTCCGGGGGCGCTCCGGGCAGCGGTCCCGCGGCCAGCAGCGCCGTGACGGCCGAGGCCGCGAGGCGGTGCCAGTCCCCGGCCCCGGCGAGCATGGCGTGGCCGCCGCGCGGCACGTCGAGGTAGCGGACGTCCGCGCCGGCCCGCGCGGCCCGGGTGGCGAAGGCGCGGGACTTGCGGGCGCTGGTGACCTGGTCCGCCGGGTCGTGGAGGACGACGATCCGTCGGCCGCGCAGGTGCTCCGCCCCGTCCACGGGCTCGCACCACGGCGCCAGGAGCACCGCGCCCACCACCTGGGGCTCGTCGGCGGCGGCGAGGGCGGCCCGGCCGCCCATCGAGTGGCCGAGGAGGACGATCCGGACGTCGGGCGCGTGCGCGACGAGCTCCCGCACGGCCGCGCGGGCGTCGGCGACCGGGTGCGCCTGCGGGCCGTTCCAGCCGCGGTGGCGGTAGTGCACCTCGGCCGTGGTGAGCGCGGCGTCGCCGACGCGGCGGCGCACGGCCGCGGCGAACACCCGCATCCGGAGCCTGGCCAGGCCCAGTCTGGGCGGTGGGTCGAGGCTCTCGGCGCGGCCCCCGGGCAGGACGAGCAGCACGGCCGGACGCTCCTCGGGGTCCGGCGGCGAGGGGTCCGGCGGCGAGGGGTCCGGCGGCGAGGGGTCCGGGGGCGGGGGGTCCTGGGGCGAGGGCTCCGGAGGCGAGGGGTTCGTGGGCATGCCGGGCCCGCTCAGGTGACCGTGACGACGGTGCTGTGCCAGCCGGTGGCGCCCGCCGGGAAGGGGGTGGCCCGCTCCTCGGTCTGGACGGCGCCGGTGGCGTCGGTGGCCCGGGCCTCGAGCCGGTGGGTGCCGGGCGTGGCGCCGGCCCAGGTGTGGCTCCACTGCCGCCACAGGTCGGGGCCGCCGTCGGCGGCGAGCAGGGCCTGCCGCCAGGGGCCGCCGTCGACGCGGACCTCGACGGCGGCGACGCCCCGGTGGGTCGCCCAGGCGGTGCCGGCCACCGTGACCTCGCCCGCCGGGACGCGGGCGAACGGCGCCGGCACCTCGATCCGCGCGGCCGTCCGGACGGCCCCGGTGCGGTCCCAGCCGCGGCGCACCCAGTACGGGTCGAACGCGGCGAAGGTGGTGACGTCGAGGTCGACGAGCCACTTGGTCGCGGAGGCGTAGCCGTAGAAGCCCGGGACGATGCTGCGGCAGGGGAAGCCGTGGGCGACGGGCAGCGCCTCGCCGTTCATCGCGACCGCCAGCAGCGCGCGCCGGCCGTCGAGGACCGACTCCAGCGGGGTGCCGATCGTCATGCCGTCCTGGGAGCGGCCGACCAGCTGGTCCGCGCCGGGCCGCACGCCGGCCCGGCGCAGCAGGGCGGGCAGGGAGGCGCCCAGCCAGCGGGTGGTGCCGACGTAGGGCCCGCCGACCTCGTTGGAGACGCAGGACAGCGTGTGGTCCAGCTCCTCCAGCGGCTCGTGCAGCAGGTCGTCGAAGGTCAGCAGGAGCGGGTGGTCGACCATGCCGTGGATCCGCAGGGCCCACTGCCGCGGGTCGATGCGTGGGAGGGTGAGGGCGGTGTCCACCCGGTAGAAGTCGGCGTTCGGGGTGACGAACGGGGACAGGCCCGCGACCTTGGGCCGCAGTGCCGCCGGGGGCGGCGGCAGCGGGTCCGCGGCGGGCGGGATACGGACGGCGTCCCGGGCTGCGGCGACGTCGGTGCGGCGGTCCGACAGCGTGCGGCCGCCGACGCCGGCGAGTGCGCCGGCCACGACCGTGCCGCCGGTGGCGGCCAGGACGGTCCGGCGGCTGCTCCCCGCTCGCCCGGCGGGTACGGCCGCCGCGGCGGCAGTCACCGACGTGGGCCCGGTGGTCCGCAGCAGGCGTGCCAGCGCGAGCACGGCGGCCGCGCCGACCAGACCCGCCGCCAGGGCGGGCGCGGCAGCCGCCGGGTGCGCGTCCGGGCGGGACGCCGCGGCCCAGGCGCCCGCGAGGGCGAAGACGCCGAAGACCCCGGCGCCGTACGCCGGGCGGCGGGCGGCCAGCAGTCCGGCGAGGGCGGCGAGCAGGGCCGTGGTCAGCAGGATCCCGCCGAGCAGGACCGGCTTGTCGTCGGTGCCGAAGGTCCGGACGGCGTACTCCTTGAGCGGGGTGGGCGTCAGGTCGATCGCCGTCGAGCCGACGGCGATGACGGGCGCCGTGTCCGGGCCGGTGAGGGCGGCGAGCAGCTCGCCGGCTCCGAGGGCGGCGGTGGCCGCGGCCAGCCCGGCCGTCGCGGCCGCGCCGGCCCGCAGCAGGCGGGCGCGGTGCGGTCGGGGGTGCGGAGGGGGCTGGGAGGGGTGGTTGCTCACGCCCGGGATTCGGGGCACCCGGCACGGCGGATGGGTGGGCGGCCGCGCGGGAGCCGGGCTGTGCACCGGCCGGGCCTCACCAGCCCGCGATGCGCCCCACCGCGAAGCCGACGCAGCAGATCACCAGCACGGCGATGACGAGCAGCGGGATCCAGCCGGGCCAGGCGGTGTGCAGTTCGACGGCCTCCGGCGTCGAGATGCCCGCGGACGTCGAGCCCTCGCACTCGGGCGTCTCGGTCGGTCGCGGTGCGGCGGCCGGGCGCAGCGGCGGTGTGGCGGCATGGGTGGTGCTCATCGTTCCTCCCGGGCGGTCGGGGGCCCTGTCCGGCGCCGACCGCCGGGTCCGGGCGGGCCCGCGGTCGCGGGTCACCGGGAAGGCCGGGCGCCTCACTCGATCGTGCGCCGCCGGGGCCCCGGCCGCCAAACCGCAGCGCTTCCGCAGCGCGCGGGGGCGGCCGCCGGCGGTGCCGCTCCGGGCGGTGGGGCGGGCGGCACCCCGGGGGGCGGGGGCGGGTCGTCGCCGCGCCGGACGTTCGTGAGTCGTAAGGTCCGGTGCCCCGCCCCCGCCCCCGTCCGTTCCTACAGTGGCCGGGACGTTGTTCGCGAGAAGAGAGGTGGACCGGGATGACGGTCGACCAGAACGCCCTGCCCACGGCCGAGCTGGGCGTGATCGGCGGCTCCGGGCTCTACGAGCTGCTGGAGGACGTGACCGAGGTGCGGGTGGCCACCCCGTACGGCGAACCGAGCGACGCGCTGTTCGTGGGCGAGGTGGCCGGCCGCCGGGTGGCCTTCCTGCCCCGGCACGGGCGCGGCCACCGGCTCCCCCCGCACCGCATCGACTACCGCGCCAACCTGTGGGCGCTGCACTCCCTGGGCGTGCGGCAGGTGCTGGCGCCCTGCGCGGTGGGCGGCCTGCGCCCGGAGTACGGGCCGGGCACCCTGCTGGTGCCCGACCAGTTCGTGGACCGCACCTCCGGGCGGGTGCAGACCTTCTACGACGGGCTGCCGCTGCCGGACGGCACGGTGCCCGAGGTGGTGCACGTGTCGGTGGCCGACCCGTACTGCCCGGCGGGGCGGCGGGCGGCGATGGAGGCCGCCCGGGAGGCCGCCTGGGAGCCGGTCGACGGCGGCACGCTGGTGGTGATCGAGGGTCCGCGCTTCTCCACCCGCGCGGAGTCCCGGTGGTTCACCGCCAACGGGTGGTCGGTGGTCGGCATGACCGGGCACCCGGAGGCCGTCCTGGCTCGTGAACTCGGGCTCTGCTACACCTCGGTGGCCCTGGTCACGGACCTCGACGCCGGTGTGGAGAGCGGCGAGGGCGTCACCCACGGCGAGGTGCTGGCGGTGTTCGCCCGCAACGTCGACCGGCTGCGCACCGTGCTGTTCAAGGCGCTGGAGGGCCTCCCGGTGGTCCGGGAGTGCCCGTGCGGTCACGCCCTGGACGGTCTCACGACCGGTCTGCCCGGGGTGCCGGGCGCCTGACGGCCCGCCCGCGGCGCCGCCACCGCCCGACGAGCGCGACCAGCAGCGCGACGCCGGCGGTGGCGGCCAGCACCAGCAGCCAGTTGCGCAGGTACGGCAGCGGCAGCACCGACGGGTTGCCGTGGTCGTCGTCGGCGCGCAGCACGGCGGGCAAGCCGACGGCGGTGACGGCCGCCGCGACGACCAGCCAGCCGCGCAGCACCGGCCCGCGGACCGCGAACGCGCCCAGCAGGCAGACCAGCGGCACCCACAGCCCGTCGTGGAGCACCAGCCCGCCGATCCCCCAGACCGCGACGTCCAGCGGGTCGGTGATGTACGGGTCTGCGAGCAGCCCGGAGAGGCCGTAGCCGATCACGGCGAGGCCGGCGGCCAGCAGCAGGGCGCGCAGGGCGGCGGTCATGCGATCACCTCGATGCGGGTGACCCACTTGGTCTGCAGGACGCCGGGCCGGTTCGGCGCGATGACGCGGGCGGGGAAGCCGTGGTCCGCGGCCAGGACCTCGCCGTCGACCCGCAGGGCGAGCAGGCTGAGCGGATCGTCGACGTAGGGTGCGGGCATCTCCATCACCCGGTACGGCCCGTCGGCCTCCAGCGACGTGACCCGTACCGCCGAGCCGGGCGGGGCGCCGGCCCGTCGGACCAGGTCGGCCATCCGGACCCCCGTCCACCGGGCCGCCGCGCTCCAGCCCTCCACGCAGGAGATCGGCAGCTCGGCGGAGTGCTGGGGGAGTTCGCCGAGCTCGGCGAGGGTGAGTTCGAACGGCTGCGGCCCGTCCACCCGCAGCCGCCAGTCCGCGGGCACGGTGACGGTGCCGGCCTGGGCGGCGGTGCGGTTCACCGGCAGGCCCTGCGGGCCGATGTCGGGGCGGCGCGGGGCCAGCAGGTCCAGGGAGCGCAGCCAGGGCACGCTCTGACCGGCGGTCACCAGGGTCACCACACCGGCGGCGGCGGTGGTCGCGGCCAGGAACGCCCGGCGCTGCGCCAGGGCCGGAGCGGCCCGGCGCCACCAGACGGCGGCGATCAGCGGAGCCTTGACCGCGAGGTGCACCAGCAGCCCGCCGGTGGCCAGCCAGCCCAGCCAGAAGTGGGTCTGCCGGAACGGGAACGGCCACGGGTACCACTGCAGGGTGTTCAGCAGACCGGTGAACAGCTCCAGCAGGACGGCCGCCACCAGGACGGCGATGCCGAGCCGCTCCAGGGCGTGCAGCACGCTGCGCGCCGGCGGCCACTCGAAGAGCCGCGGGTAGACCGCCCAGAGCTTCGCACCGACCAGCGGGATCGCGGCCAGACCACTGATCACGTGCAGCCCCTGGGTGACCCGGTAGCCGTTCACCGGCCGCGCGGGCAGGTGCGGCGCGAGCCACCCGGGCGGGTCCTGGAGCAGATGGCTGGTCAGACCGGTCAGGAAGCAGACCAGGAGGGCGGCGCCCAGCCAGCGGCCGACGACGACCACCGTCCGCGGTTCGTGCAGCGGAGAGCTGAACGCCCCGTCGCGGAAGGGCCCGCGGCGCAGGAACGCCGGGGGAGCGGGCAGTGGCGGGTCGTAGCGGCGGCGGGGGGCCGGGGTGCCGGAGTCGGCGGGTTCGGTGTCCACCCGTCCATCGAAGCGCCCCGCAGCGCCCGGCCGGTGGTCCGACGTGCTTACGTGTTTCGAACGGCGGCCTCGCCACCGGCCTCGCAGCGGCGGCCCGGTGGGAGGGTGGCAGGCGTGATCCCCCGTACCCTCCTGCCCTGCCTCCTCGCCCTCGCCGCCCTGGTCACCGCCCTGGCGCTGACCGTCGCCGGCGCCGTCGCCCTCCCGCGGCCCGGCTGGTACCTCCTCGACCTCGCCCTCTTCGCCGCCGCCGTGCTGACGCTGCGCAGGGTGCCCGGCGCCCAGGTCGTGCCGCTGGTCCTGGCCGGCGGCGTCGCCGTGGCCGCCGTCGGGCTGCTGGCGCCGCCGCGCAGCAGCGACGACGCCTACCGCTACGTCTGGGACGGCCGGGTCCAGGCCGCCGGGATCTCGCCCTACGCCCGCACGCCGGACGATCCGGCGCTGGCCCCGCTGCGCGACCCGGGGCTCTTCCCCGTCGGCGACGGCTGCACGGGCTGGGACGAGCGGCGCACCACGGCGGGGGACTGCACCCGGATCAACCGGCCGGCCGTGCACACCGTCTACCCGCCGGTGGCGCAGGCGTGGTTCCTCGCGCTGCACCCCTTCGGCGGCGGGGTCCGCGGTGTGCAGGCCGGCGGCGCGGTGCTGGCGGTGGCGACCACCGGGCTCCTGCTGGCGGTCGGGCGGGAGAAGTGGCAGGCCGCACTCTGGGGGTGGTTCCCCGGAGTGACGGTGTGGGCCGTCAACGACGCGCACGTGGACACGCTCGGCGTGCTGCTCACGGTCGGCGGGCTCGCCTGCGCGGCGCGCGGGCGGGCCGTGCGCGGCGGGCTCCTGCTCGGCGGTGCGGTCGCGGCCAAGCTGCTGCCGGCCCTCGCCCTGCCCGGCGCGCTGTCCGGTCTCCTGGCCAGGCGCCCGACCCGCGGCGACCTCCTGCTCGCCGGATCCGCCCTCGGTGCCTTCGCCCTGGCCTACCTGCCATACGTCCTGGCCTCCGGAACCTCCGTGCTGGGCTACCTGCCGGGCTACCTGCGGGAGGAGGGCTACGAGCAGGGGCACATCGACCGCTTCGGGCTGCTCCGGCTGGTGCTGTCCGATGGCCTCGCGCCGTGGGCGGCGGCGCTGGTCCTCGCGGCTGTCGTGGTCCGGGTCCTGCTCCGGGGCGACCCGCACCGGCCGTGGGCCGGCGCGCTCCTGGTGACGGGCACCGCGCTGCTGCTGGTCGCGCCCTCCTACCCGTGGTACGGGCTGCTCGTGGTCGGGCTGGTCGCCCTCGACGGCCGCTGGGAGTGGCTGGCCGTCCCGGCCGCCGGGCAGGCGCTCTACCTCGCCGGCGGCCAGGCGGCGCAGCAGCTCTCCTACGGGGCGGCGCTGTGCGTCGTCCTCCTCGTCCCGCTGCTGCGGCAGCGCCGCGGGGCACGGCCGGCCGTGGCGGTGGGCGCCGAGAAGTGACGGAAGTCTGACGTCCCGGTGCCGGGCCTGGCGGTTTCGTCCCCCGCCTGGTCGAATCGGCGGCGTGAGCGAACAGATCGAAGAGGGCCGGGGCACCCCGGTGGGCCGCCGCGTGGTGCTGGGCCTGCTGGGGCTCGGCGCGGCGGGAGTCGCGGTCGGCCCGTACCTCCAGAAGGCCCAGGACGCGGTGGCCGGCAAGGACCCGACGGGCCTCACCGGCCTGCTGCCGGGCGGCGGCGGGTTCCGGTACTACTCCGTGGTCCCGTCGGTCCCGACGAAGGGGCCGGACACGTACGCCCTGACGGTGGACGGGCTCGTGGAGCGCCCGGGCAGCTACCGCCTGGCCGACCTCCAGGCGATGCCGCAGCGCCGGATCGTGCGGGACGTGCAGTGCGTGACCGGCTGGCGGGTGCCGAACACGCCGTTCGAGGGCGTGCCGCTGGCGCACCTGCTCGACGCCGCCGGCGTCAGGGCGGGCGCCGGCGCGGTGCGGTTCAGCTGCTTCGACGGCGAGTACACCGAGAGCCTCACCCTGGAGCAGGCCCGGCGGGACGACGTGGTCGTCGCGCTCAAGCTCCAGGACGCCCCGATCTCCCACTCGCACGGCGGGCCGGTGCGCCTGTACGTGGCGCCGATGTACTTCTACAAGTCGGCCAAGTGGCTCTCCGGGATCACCGTGACCGCCGGGGTGGAGCCGGGCTACTGGGAACAGAACGGCTATGACGTCGACGCCTGGGTCGGCCGCTCGAACGGACGTGACGATGCCCCGACCGGCTGACCTCCTGCTGCGCTTCACCCGCGCCGAGCGCTGGGTGCACCGCACCACCGCCGCTCTGATGCTGACCTGCCTGGCGACCGCCGCCTGTCTCTACCTCGCGCCGCTGGCCGAACTGGTCGGCCGCCGGCGGCTCGTCGTCACCGTGCACGTGTGGTGCGGCCTCGCGCTGCCGGTACCGCTGCTGGTCGGACTGGCGTTCCGCGCGGTGCGCGCGGACCTGTCGAGGCTGAGCCGCTTCCAGCCCGTGGACCGGGCGTGGCTGCGGGCCACCCGGGCGCGTGCCGCGCACCGCCCGGCGGGGAAGTTCAACGCCGGGCAGAAGCTCTACGCCCAGTGGACGCTCGGCGCGATGCTGGTGATCCTCGGTACCGGCCTGCTGATGTGGCTCACCCACCTGGCCCCGGTGGCCTGGCGCACCGGCGCGACCTTCGTCCACGACTGGCTGGCGGTGGCCATCGCCGTGGTGACCGCCGGCCACGTCCGGATGGCCCTGCGGGACCCGGAGGCCCGGCGCGGGATGCGCACCGGGCTGGTCGACCGGCGCTGGGCCGAGCGGGAGCACCCGCAGTGGCGGGGCGGGAGCCCCTCGGGCACGCCGGAGTAGCGTTCGCGGCGTGCCCGAGGGATCCCGCGGCGTGCTCGCGGGGTTCCGTCAGTCGGTGTGGGCCGCCCGGCGGAAGGCGAGGAAGCGGCGGCCGTGGGAGGACCAGCGCTCCGTCTCGACGAGGCCGGCCCGCCCGGCCCGTCGGGCGGTGGCCACCGCACCGCAGCGGGCCCAGCGGAACGGCGGGCCGAGCCGCCCGTGGCGCCCCTCGACCCGGACGGTGATCCGCTCGTCGATCTCCCGCGGGTCCACCTCGACCAGCAACACGCCGCCCGGCGCGAGGAGTTCGGCACTGCGGCCGAGCAGCAACCCAGGGTCGCCGCCGATGCCGAGATTGCCGTCGGCCAGTAGCGCGCCGCCCCAGCGGCCCTCCGCGGGCAGCCGGTCGAACACCGACCGGCACAGGGCGGGCCCGCCGAGCCTCCTGGTCCGGGCCACGGCGGCCCGGGTGATGTCGACGCCGAGCGCCGGCACCCCGAGGCCCAGCAGGGCCGCGACCAGCCGGCCGGGGCCGCAGCCGAGGTCCACCACCGGCGCGGCCAGCCCGGTGCAGCGCTCCAGCAACCCGTGGTCCGCCCCGGCGGCGGGCGCGCACCAGCGCTCCACGTCGAGCGGGATCCGGCCGCCGTCCTCGCGGCGCAGCCACAGCGGGCCCCGGCCGGCGCGGACGGCCTCGGCGAACGGGTCGTCCGTCCACGCTCCGGCCTGTGCGGCCACTCCGGTCCGCGTGGTCGGCTCCACCTGCGTGGTCGGCCCGGTCTCCGTGGTCACCCCGTCACCTCCCGGGCGCCCTCGATCGCCTGCAGACAGGCCGCGAACCTGCCGCCCGGCGCCTCGGCGGCGACGTCCCGGGCGTCGCTGATGGTGTCCACGTCCGTGACCACCGGGAGGTGCTCGGTCACCAGGCCCTCCGCGGCCAGCCGGTCGAGCAGGCCCCTTCCGGTGTCCGCGGTCGACATCGGCAGGCCGAGGAGCAGCCGCCGGGCGAGTCGCTCGCCGGGCCGGGCCAGGCCGAGCGCCCAGAAGCCGCCGTCGCCGGCCGGGCCGTACCAGGCGTCGACGCCGGCGCGCCGGGCGGGCGACAGGGCCCCGGCGAGGAGCGCGGCGTCCAGCTGCGGGGTGTCCATGCCGACCAGCAGGGCCGGCGCCTCCGGGGCGATCCGGCCGGCGTGCGCGAACGCGGCGGCGAGCCGGGCGTCCAGTCCGCCGGCCACCTGCGGCACGACCTGCCAGCCGGGCGGCAGCCAGTCGCCGACGGCGCCGTCCAGGACGAGCAGCCGCCGGCCGGCCGGCACCCGGGAGAGGACGGCGAGGGTGTCGGTGAGGGCGGCCTCGGCCAGCGCCGCCGCCTGCTCGGGCGTGCAGGGCGGCGTGAGCCGGGTCTTCACCCGGCCCGGGACGGGCGACTTGGCGATCACCAGCAGGGTCGGCGGCGGCGCGGCCAGGACGGCCCGCATGTCGCGGACGGCCTGCCGGGTGCCGCGCACCGTCCCGGTGACCTTGGAGCGGCCCGTCCGCGGCAGGTAGTCGACGGAGGTCTCGGCGATCCGCATTCCGGCCGCCGACGCCGAGAGCACCATCTCCAGCGGGTAGCCGGAGCGGCGGTCGCCCAGGCCGAGCGCCAGCAGCCGGTCACGGCGGGCGGCCCGCATCGGGCCGAGGTCGTGCAGCGGTGCGCCCGTCCGGGCCCGGAGCCGGCGGGCCAGGGCCGCGTTGGCCAGGCGGGCGTGCAGCGGCCACGCCCCGGCGGCGGCGGGGCGGCGCCGGCCGAGCACCAGGTCCGCCGAGCCGGCGAGGACGGGCGCGGCGACCCGCGGCAGCTGGGCCGGGTCCAGCGAGCCGTCGCAGTCCATGAAGCAGACCAGCTCGGCGCTCGCGGCGAGCAGCCCGGCGTGGCACGCGGCGCCGAAGCCGCGCCGCGGCTCCGCGACGACCGTCGCGCCCAGCGAGCGCGCCACCTCGGCGGAGCCGTCCCGGGAGCCGTTGTCGACGACGATCGCCCGCCAGCCCGGGGGCACCCGCCGCAGCACCCAGGGCAGGGCCGCGGCCTCGTCGAGGCAGGGCAGGATCACGTCGGCACGCGGCAGCTCGGCTCGCGGCAGCTCGGCACGAGGCCAGGAAGGAGTCGGAGGGATCACGTCGGCCACGCTAGGCGCGGGCGGGCCCGCGGCGGCCGAACCGCGCCCTTACGAAAGTCCTACGTCGGCCCGGCGGAGGTGCGGCGCTCGGACGGGGCCCCGGAGCGGCCGGAGCCGTGATCTTACGGAAGACGAACGCCCTCCCCGAGGCGGCACCCGGCCACGGCCGGGGCTCGTATCCTCGGCGAGGTGAACGACAGCGCCGCCACCGCGGTACCACCGGACCCCGCCCGCATCCTGGTCATCGACGACGACCTCACCGTGGGGGAGGTCGTCGCCGGCTACCTCACCCGGGCCGGCCACCACGTCGACCGGGCCACCGACGGCGACCAGGGCCTCGCGCTGGCCCGCAGCCACCGCCCCGACCTGCTGGTCCTGGACCTCATGCTCCCCGGCATCGACGGCCTGGAGATCCTGCGCAGGCTGCGCGCGACCGCGGACGGCGCGGACCTCCCGGTGGTCATGCTCACCGCCAAGGGCGACGAGGCGGACAGGATCCTCGGCCTGGAACTGGGCGCGGACGACTACGTCACCAAGCCCTTCAGTCCGCGGGAGCTCGTCCTGCGCGTGCAGTCCGTGCTGCGCCGTTCCCGTTCCGCCGCGCCCGCGACGCCGCCCCCCGGACCGCTGGCGTCCGGGGACATCACGCTCGACCCGCAGGCCCGCCGGGCCCGCCGCCGGGGGAACGAACTCACGCTGACGCTGAGGGAGTTCGACCTGCTGGCGTTCCTCCTCCGGCACCCCGGGACGGTCTTCCCCCGCCAGGAGCTGATGCAGCGGGTCTGGGGCTGGGACTTCGGCGACCTCTCCACCGTCACCGTCCACGTCCGCCGACTGCGCGAGAAGATCGAGGACGACCCGGCCGCTCCGACGCTGATCAGCACGGTCTGGGGCGTCGGCTACCGCTACGACCCCGCGACGGGCACCCGGGCGGCCGAGCCGATGCCCGGCGACCCCGCGACGGCCGACCCCGCTGCGGTCGACCCCGCTGCGGTCACCTCCGCCGCGGACGAGAAGGACGGACCGGCGTGAAGGACCTGCTGCTCATCGCCCTGTTCGCCGGGCTCGGCGCCGCCGGTGCCGGTCTGCTCGGCTGGCCCGCCGTGCGCCTGCTGCGCCGCCGTTCGATGGCGCTCTCGCTGCTCTGCGTCGCCGCCGTCACCGTCCTCGCCGTCACCTCCGGGACGTTCGCCGTCGCCCAGGCGATGTTCCTGTCCCGGCACGACCTCGGCGTGGTGATCACGGTCCTCGGCATGGCGTCCGTGGTCTCGCTGCTCACGGCAGCCCTGCTCGGACGCCAGGTCGTGGCGGGCAGCCGGGCCCTGACGGCCGCCGCCCGCACCGTCGGGAGCGACACCGGCTTCACCGCGCCGGAGCACCCCCTGGCCCGGGAACTCGCCCAGCTCAGCGCGGAACTCGCCGCCACCAGCGCCCGCCTCGCCGAGTCCCGGGCCCGGGCGCAGGCGCTGGACGCCTCGCGGCGCGAGCTGATCGCCTGGATCTCCCACGACCTGCGCACCCCGCTCGCCGGGCTCCGGGCCATGGCCGAGGCCCTGGAGGACGGCGTGGCCGACGAACCGGAGCGCTACCTCAGCCGGATCCGCACCGAGGTGGAGCGGCTCACCGGGATGGTCGACGACCTCTTCGAGCTCTCCCGCATCCAGGCCGGCGCCCTCGCCCTCTCGGTGTCCCGGGTGTCCGTCTACGACCTGGTCGACGACGCGCTGGCCGGCGCCCACCCGCTCGCCCGCCAGCGCGGCGTCCGGCTGGAGGGCCGGCAGGTCGCCGCCGAGCCGGTCGAGGTGGACAGCCGCGAGATCACCCGGGTGCTGGGCAACCTCCTCGTCAACGCGATCCGCTCGACGCCGGAGGACGGCGTGGTCGCGGTCTCGGCCCGCCGGGAGGTGGACGAGGTCGTCCTCTCGGTCACCGACGGCTGCGGGGGCATCCCGGAACAGGACCTCTCCCGGGTGTTCGAGACCGGCTGGCGCGGCAGCACCGCCCGGACCCCGCTGCGCGATCCCGGGGAGGGCGGCGACAGCGGGGCCGGGCTCGGACTGGCCATCGTCCGCGGCATCGTCGAGGCGCACGCGGGCCGCGCCCGGGTGCGCAACGTCAGCGGGGGCTGCTGCTTCGAGATCGCGCTCCCGGCGGCGCGCGGGTAGCGGCGGGCGGGCCCCGGCGGGCGGGCCCCGGCGGGCGGGCCCCGGCGGGCGGGTGGTCCCGCCCGCCGGTGGTCAGGCCCGCAGGGGCGCGGCGGCGAACTCGGCCATCCCCGCGCCGAACGGCACCCGGGCCCGCCAGCCCAGCTCCGCCCGCAGCCGGGAGGAGTCGGCGGTGATGTGCCGGACGTCCCCGAGCCGGTACTGACCGGTCACCACCGGGGCCGGGCCGCCGAAGGCATCGGCCAGCGCCCGGGCCATCTCGCCGACCGTCCGCACCTCCCCGCTGCCGACGTTGTACGCCCGCGCACTGCCCGGCGGCCGGCCGCCGAGGTCCGCCAGCGCGGCCAGGTTCGCCGCCGCGACGTCGTCGACGTGGACGAAGTCCCGGCGCTGGCCGCCGTCCTCGAACACCCGGGGGGCCTCGCCGCGGGCGAGCGCCGAGCGGAACAGCGAGGCCACCCCGGCGTACGGGGTGTCGCGCGGCATGCCCGGGCCGTAGACGTTGTGGTAGCGCAGTGCCAGGACGGACCCGCCGCAGGCGCGGGCCCAGGCGGCGGCCAGGTGCTCCTGGGCGAGCTTGGTCGCGGCGTACACGTTCCTCGGGTCCCCCGGCGCGTCCTCCGTGACCAGGCCCGGCCGGAGCGGGGCCGCGCACACCGGGCACGGCGGCTCGAACCGGCCGGCGTCGAGGTCGCCCGGTCGCCGCGGCCCGGGTGCCACGCTCCCGTGCTCCGCACACGCGTACCGGCCCTCGCCGTAGACCACCATCGACCCGGCCAGCACCAGCTGCCGCACCCCTGTGCGGGCCATCGCGGCCAGCAGCACCGCGGTGCCGAGGTCGTTGCAGCCGACGTACTCGGGCGCGTCGTCGAGGTCCAGGCCCAGGCCGACCATCGCCGCCTGGTGGCAGACCGCGTCCACCCCGGCCACGGCACCCGCCACCGCCGCGGCGTCCCGGACGTCGCCGTGCCGGAAGTCGACGCCGGCCGGCAGGTCGGGGGCCGCCCCCGAGGGGTGGACCGCGGGCAGCAGGGCGTCCAGCACGCGGACCTCGTGGCCCGCGCCGACCAGGGTCCGTACGACCGCCGAACCGATGAAACCGGCGCCGCCGGTGACCAGGATCCTCATGACCGGTGACGCTACCGGCCGGCCGGCGCGCCGGGCCGCCGCCGCGGGGCGGGGTCAGCAATCCGTAAGGTCGCCGCGGCGCCCCCGTGGTCCCGTTGCGCGCTGCGGCGGGACCACGGACGGGAGCCCGGTCGGGTGGGCGTGACGGTCAGTCGAGGGGGCCGCACAGGGCCGGTGCGGTGGCCTCCTGGGGCAGGGCGGGGTTCAGATCGCTGGGCCCGAGGACGCCGTCGTACCTGCCGTTGTGGTTGTAGTCGATGCCGTGGACCACCACGACGGCGTTGTCGGCCCGCACCTGCTGGGCGACGTCGCTGGTGAGCTGGATGGTCCGCGAGTAGTGGAAGGTGCCGGTGGCCGGGAAGCGGTCGACGGCCAGGGCGCTGGCCGGGCTGGTGTCGCCCTTGGTGGTCAGCGAGGTGCCGATCGGTCCGTAGGCGGGCAGGCCGTCGGTGGTGCTGATGGCCCGGTAGCCGTTGTGCAGGGTGGCGGCGTCGGCGGTGGGGCACTCGCCGCTGCCCTTGATGTGGATGTGCATGGCGTGCGGGGCGCCGTCGAGCAGTCCGCTGGCGTTCACGGTGATCCGGGCGGTGTCGTCGCTGTTGAGCTGGACGGTCGCGGTGCCGGCGCCGGAGACGTGGTTGTCCGGCACGGGCAGCAGGATGGCGAGGGTGAAGCGGGAGTGCTGCGGCGCCAGGAACGGCGAGGCGGCGTAGGCCGTACCGCCCTGGGCGCCGTCGTCGTCGCCCGGACCGCCGTGCGCGGCGGCCGGCAGTGCGCCGACGCCGAGCAGCACGGCGGTCAGGACGGGAGCGAGGAGTCTGGCTTTCATGGTCATCGGTCCTTGCGGAGGCGGTCGCGGCCCGTCACCCACCCGGTGCTGTGGGCCCCGGGGCCGGGCCGTGCTTCCTGTCTGGAATTCGTCCCCCGGTACCGCGGCGGATTGGTGTGATGGGCGGATCGCCCTCCGGGGCGCCCTCTCGCGGGAGCCACCCGGTCCACCGCCGGGGCGCCCCGGCGGTGCCCGTCCGGGCGGCGGACCGCGGGGTTCGCCGGGCCGGCCAATCCGGTGGGCCGTCCGCTCCGAAGAGCGGGTGTCAGCCGTTTCCGGTTCGTCCGGCGCGCCGAGCGCCGCCGTGGTCGTGGGAGGCCCGTTGTCCATCGCCCGTCCCTGGGGCCCACCGCCCGCCCGCCGTGCGGCAGGTGTCGCCGGATGAGCGCCGTCGTCCACCTGTCCGGCCCCGGACGGCCGGGGCCCGACCTGAAGGAACTGGTCGGGCTGGTCGCCCGCGGTGACCAGGACGCCTTCTCGCGGCTGTACGACGCGGTGGCCGGCCCCGTCCTGGGGCTGGTGCGAAGGGTCCTGCGCGACCCGGCGCAGTCCGAGGAGGTCGCCCAGGAGGTGCTGCTGGAGGTGTGGCGCACCGCCGCCCGCTACCGCGCCGACCGCGGCGAGGTGATGGCCTGGGTGCTGACGATCGCCCACCGGCGCGCGGTGGACCGGGTCCGGTCCGCACAGGCGGCCGCCGACCGGGACCAGCGCGCGGCCGCGGCCTCCCACACCACGGTGTTCGACGAGGTCGCCGAACAGGTCGAGGGGCGGCTGGAGCGCGAGCAGGTGCGGCGGTGCATGAGGACGCTGACCGAGTTGCAGCGGGAGGCCTTGACCCTGGCGTACTACCGCGGCTACACCTACCCGCAGGTCGCCGAGGTCCTCGGTGCGCCGCTGGGCACGATCAAGACCCGCATGCGCGACGGACTGATCCGGCTGCGCGACTGCCTGGGGGTATCCGCATGAGCGCCGCCGATCTGCACACCCTGACCGGAGCCTACGCCGCGCACGCCCTCGACCCCGCCGAGAGCGCCGAGTTCGAACGGCACCTCGACAGCTGCCCGGCCTGCGCCCAGGAGGTGGCCGAGTTCGCCGCCACCCTGGCCCGGCTCGGGGCCTCCGAGCCCGTGACGCCCCCGCCGGCCCTCAAGACGCGCGTGCTGGCCGCTCTGCCGACCGTACGGCAGGACGCTCCGCGCACCACCCCCGCCGTCCTGCCCGGGCGCCGGCACGGCCGACCCGCCCGCCGGTGGCCGGAGTTCGCGCTCGCCGCCTGCCTCGCGGTGGCCGTCGGCGCCGGCGGCGTCGCCGTCCAGCAGCACCGCCAGGCCGACCGGGCCGAGGCCCGGGCGGCCGCCCTCCAGCAGCAGCAGAACCACTTCGCCGACCTGCTCACCGCCCCGGACGCGCGCACCGTCACCGCCACCGCCTCGGGCGGGGCGGGCGTCGGCACCGTGGTGTGGTCGCAGAGCCGCGGTCAGGCCGGGTTCCTGGCCTCCGGGATGCCCGCGCCGGGCGCCGGCAGCACGTACGAGCTGTGGTTCAACGACTCCGGGACGATGCGCCCGGCCGGGCTGCTGCCCACCGGCGACGGGGCGATGGTGCTCTCCGGCCCGCTGGACGGCGCGGTCGGCGTCGGCCTCACGGTCGAGCCCGCCGGCGGCTCCGCGCACCCCACCGGGACACCGGTCATGCTGCTGCCGCTCACCTGAGGGAGCGGGACGTGCCGCCGTCCGCCTCCCGGCTCGTGGCCGGGAGGCGGACGGCGTTACCGGATCCCGTTGCCCGCCGTCGGCACCGGCGGTCGTTACCGGCCTTCGCCGACGGGCTTCGGACCGCGGCGCGGGGGCAGCGGGAGGAAGCCGCTGGTGCGGGCCGCGTAGTCGGCCCAACCGGGGCGTTCCGCGCCGAGCTGCCGCTCCAGCATCGGCTTGCCGCTGCCGAAGGCGAGCAGGTACGTCATCAGGAGCGGGCTGAGGACGAACGCCCAGCCGACCGGGGCGTCGGCGGCCAGCAGGAACAGGCCCCACCAGACGCAGGCGTCGCCGAAGTAGTTGGGGTGGCGGGTGTACCGCCACAGACCGCGGTCCATCACCCGGCCCCGGTTCGCCGGGTCGGCCTTGAACCGGGTGAGCTGGTGGTCGCCCACCGTCTCGAAGGCCAGCCCGAGCGCCCAGAGGGCGGCCCCGGCCCAGGCGAGCGCGCCGGGCGGGGAGGGCAGGTACTGGGCGGCCTGGACGGGCAGCGAGACGAACCAGACGATGGCGGCCTGCAGCAGGTAGACGATGCGCAGCGCGTACCGGGTGCGGGCCGGGCCGGCCGGGGCGCGGGAGAGCATCCGGGCGTAGCGCCGGTCCTCCGGGGCGCCCCGGGCCCGCCACCACAGGTGTGCGGACAGCCGCAGGCCCCAGACCGTGACCAGCGCGGTGGCGAGCAGCCGGCGCCCTTCGTCGCCGTGTCCGGCGGACAGCGCGTAGCCGGTCAGGGCCACCGCGGCGAAGGCCAGCCCCCAGGCGACGTCCACGCCCCGGTGGCGTCCGGTGCGCACCCCGACGGCGAAGGCCGCGAGCAGCACGGCGAGGGTGACCGCTGCGGTGACGCCGAGGTTGACCGCGAAGGCGCCGGCGTTCACCCGGCCACCTCCTCGCGGCTGAGCAGCACGTGGTGGACGTCCAGGTAGCCGGTGCGGAAACCGGCCTCGGAGTAGGCGAGGTAGAGCTCCCACATGCGGCGGAAGACCTCGTCGAAGCCGAGGCCGGCGACCTCCTCGGCCCGGGCGTGGAAGCGCTCGCGCCACAGCCGCAGCGTCTCGGCGTAGTGCGGCCCGTGGGCGTCGGCGGCCGTGACGCGCAGGGTGGTGTGCCGGGCGGCCGTCTCCCGGATCGCCTGCAGGGAGGGGATCAGGCCGCCGGGGAAGACGTACTTGAGGATCCAGGTGTAGGTGCGGCTGGACGCGAGCATCCGCTCGTGCGGCATGGTGATCGCCTGCAGGGCGGCCCGCCCGCCGGGGGCCAGGACGCGGTCGAGGGTGCGGAAGTAGTCCGGCCAGAAGGGGCGGCCGACGGCCTCGATCATCTCGACGCTGACGACGGCGTCGTACCGGCCCTCGACGGCGCGGTAGTCGCAGAGCCGGACCTCGGCGCGGTCGGCCAGCCCGGCGGCGGCGATCCGGTGGCGGGCGAGGGCCAACTGCTCCTCGGAGAGGGTGAGGCTGACGACGCGGGCGCCGCGGGCGGCGGCGCGCAGGGCGAGTTCGCCCCAGCCGGTGCCGATCTCCAGCAGCCGGGTGCCCTCGCCGACGCCGGCCAGGTCGAGCAGCCGGTCGATCTTGCGGTGCTGGGCGGCGGGCAGCTCCTCCCAGGTCGCGACCGGGCGCGGGCCGGGCCCGGTGGGGAAGAGCGCGGAGGAGTACGTCATCGTGGGGTCGAGGAAGAGCGCGAACAGCTCGTTCGAGAGGTCGTAGTGCCGGCCGATGTTGCGCCGGGCGTTGGCGCTGGTGGACAGCTCCGTCTCGGGCGGGCGCTTGACGTAGAAGCGGCGCAGCCACCGGGTGCCGCCGGGGACCAGGGTCTCCGGGGCGGCGGCCAGTGCGGTCAGCAATGCGACCAGGTCGGGGCTGTCCCAGTCGCCGGCCTGGTACGCCTCGCCGAAGCCGATCAGGCCGCTCTCGCCGACGCGGTGCAGGAAGTCCTGCGGGCGGTGCAGGCGCAGGACGGGTGCGTCGGGGGCGGCGGGCACCGTGCCTGAGGCGGTGGCGGCGTTCAGGGTGCGGCCGTCGGGGAGCTCGACGCGCACTCCGCGCCGGGCGGCGGCCCGGGCCAGCAGCCGCCCGGCGACGGCGGCACGCAGCGGCGCGTACGGGACGCGGGCGACGTCCGGCCAGCGGTCGGGGTCCACGGCGGGTGCCGGCGGGGCGCTCACGGGAGCGGTGGTGGTCATCTGCTGGGTACCTCTTCCGTGGGCGTGGCGTGCGGTGGTGCGGGGGTCTCGGGTGCCTGCCCGCCGGGCCCGGGGGCGGCGGGCGTGCTCCTGTCGGGCGTGCTCGTGCCGGCCTCGGGCCCGGCCGGGGCCGTGGACCCGTCGGCCACGGGTATCCCGGTCGGCCGGGGCGGGCCGGTGGCCGCTGGGCAGGGGTGCACGGGCAGTCCCCGTGCCCAGAGGCGGATGCCCTGGTAGCGGATATGTACACTCACCGCCCAGGTGGCGAAGGGGTGCCCGAGTGCGGCCCGGAGCAGGGCGGCGGGGCCGGCCGGGCGGCCGGTGCCGTGCACGGTGGCGGTGAACGCCCGCCCGCCGGCACGTTCGAGGTGGATGCTGAGGTCGAGCCGCTCGCCCGGCTCGGGCAGCGACATCCGGTAGTGGCCGTCGACCGGGAAGAACGGCGAGACGTGGAACTCCTTCGGCGCGACGGCCCGCCCGGCCGCGTCCGGGTGCAGCAGGTAGCGGTGCCGGCCGCCGTAGGTGTTGTGGACCTCGGCGACGGTGCACAGCGGGCGGCCCGCCTCGTCGTGGCACCAGTACACCGTGAGCGGGTTGAACACGTACCCGAGCGAGCGCGCCTGGGTGAGCATCAGCACCCGGCCGCGGCCGAGCCGGACGCCGTGCGCGGCCAGGAAGCCTTCGAGGTCCTGACGGATCGTCAACTCTCCTGAGGTGGGGTCGAGACGGTGGTCGCGTGACCGGAAGGAGGCCAGCGGGCGCAGCGCCCGGGGCACCCGGGGGAGGCGGTCCGGGTCCACCAGCCACAGGTAGCCGCGGTGCCGGAAGGCGTTGCGCAGCGGCGCGGTGCGCACGTGGGTGGTGCGGGTGTCGTAGAGGACGGCGCCCCAGGGCCCCGGCAGGGTGGTCACGGGGCTCCCACCCCCAGCAGGAATCGGGCCGCCTCGACGCCGGAGCGGCAGCCGTCCTCGTGGAAGCCCCAGCCGTGGTAGGCGCCGGCGAACGCCGTCCGGCCGGTGGCGAGTTCGGGCAGCCGGCGCTGCGCGGCCACGGAGTGCGCGGTGTACACCGGGTGCTGGTACTCCGTGCGGGAGACCACCAGGTCCTCGGGCACCGGGTGCTGGCGGTCCTCGTTGAGGGTGACCAGGTAGTCCTCGGTGGTGTCCAGGTGCAGCAGCCGGTTCAGGTGGTAGCTCACCCGCACCCGGTCGGAGGAGGCGTTGCAGTGCGGCATCCGGTAGTTCCACGAGCCGCGCGCCCAGCGGGCGGCGGGCAGGACGGCCGGGTCGCGGTGCAGCACCGTCGGGTTGCGCGAGTAGGTGAACGCGCTCAGCACCTCGAGCTCGGCGTCGGTGGGGTCGGCGAGCAGCCGCAGCGCCTGGTCCGCGTGGGTGGCGATGACCACGGCGTCGGCCCCGGTGCGGCGCCCGTCCTCGGTCACCACGGTGACGCCGTCCGGGTGGCGGCGCACGGCGCGCACGGGGGTGGAGCGGTGCACCGCGGTCAGCCTCTCGGCGATCTTCTCGACGTAGGTGCGCGAGCCGCCCACCACCGTGCGCCAGGTCGGCGAGCCCGTGACGCCCAGCATGCCGTGGTTGTGGAGGAACGCGAACAGGTAGCGCGCCGGGTAGTCGCCCGCCAGGTCGGGGGCGCAGGACCACACGGCGGAGACCACCGGGGTCATGAAGTGGCTCACGAAGTACGGCGAGAAGCCCTCGGCGGAGAGGAACTCGCCCAGGCTCGGGTCACCGGCGGCCGGGGTGGCGAGCAGCCGGCGCGCCCTCCGGTGGAAGCGCGGCACCTCGGCGAGCATCCGCAGGTAGCGGCCGCGCACCAGGCTGTCGGGCCGGGCGAGCAGGCCGGCCGGGCCGCGGGCCCCCGCGTACTCCAGGCCGCAGCCGTCGCAGCGCACGGACATGCTCATCTCGCTGTCCCGGGTGCGGACGCCGAGCTCGGCGAACAGGCGCACCAGGTGCGGGTAGGTCCGCTCGTTGTGGACCAGGAAGCCGGTGTCCAGGGACAGCGTCCGGCCGTCCGGGGCGGTCGCCTCCTGGGTGTGGGCGTGGCCGCCGAGCCGGCCGTCGGCCTCGAAGAGCTCGACCTCGGCCCCGGCCCGGGACAGCTCGTACGCCGCGGTGAGACCGGCCACGCCGGCGCCCACCACCGCCACCCGCCGGACGGGCGGGCCGCCGCGGCCGCGGGGGACGGTTCCGGTGGTGGGGGTGGTGGCGGATGTCGTCACGAAGGCCCCTGCGCTGTTCGGGGGCCGCGGTGGCGGCCCGCTCGGTCGTCTACAGCACTGGTTCGGAGCCGATCGCGTCGCGGATTGCCGGTGGGCGGGGCGGCGCGGGTTCCGGTGCGGGTGCCCCCCGGCCGCCGGCGCGCCCGGGGGGGGCGGTCCCCGGCCGGGGGCGTTGGCCGGGGACCGCGCTCGATGGCCTGACGCAGCGTCAGGAGGTGGGCATCAGAACGGTGTCGACGATGTAGACGGTGGCGTTGGCGGTCTGGACGTCGCCGCACAGCACCTTGGCGGCGGAGTTGACGGTGAAGTCGGGGGACGCGCCGGTGACGGTGACCTCGCCGGTGGCGAGCGTCTTGTGCGCGCCGGTGAGGGCGCTCGGGTCCAGGCGCTGGGGGACGACGTGGTAGGTGAGGATCTTGGTGAGCTTCTCCTTGTCCGCGAGGACGGCGTCGAGGTCCTTCTTCGGGAGCTTGGCGAAGGCGTCGTTGGTGGGCGCGAAGACGGTGATGTTCTGCGCGGAGTTGAGGGTGTCGACCAGTCCGGCCTGCTTGACGGCGGTCACCAGGGTCGACAGCAGCGGGTTGTTGGACGCGGCGGTGGCGACCGGGTCCTTGGCCATCCCGCTGAACGACCCGGCGCCGTCCTTCGGCACGGCCGAACAGGCGGTCCCGAACGGCTGCCCGGACATCGCCTGCGCCGCGCCGCCCCCGGTCATCGGCGCGGAGGAGGCCGAACCGGCGGCCGCGGCCGGGGCCGAGGAGGCGGTCGTCGCCTTGGCCGCATCGCCGGCCTTCGAGCCGTCGCCACCGCTGCTGCACGCGCTGAGGGAGGCGGCCAGCACGCCGGCGGCGAGGACGGCGGCGAAGGAGGTGCGCAGCGAAGGTGTCGTGTTCATCAGGTGAGGCTCCTGTAGCGGTCGCCGGGCGGATCCCGGACGCGGAACGTGACCGACCTGCCCGGGCCCGCGGGTGCCCGGTCGACGGCCGGCTCCCGCGGTGGTCCGGCGGATCCGGCCCGCCGTGCGGCCCGGCTCATCGGTCACGCCCCTCATTCGGCCGCCCACCGCCACCGGATGGGTGCCGATTTCCGGATCCCCCGATCGGGTGACGCCCCCCGGGCCGTCCGCCCCGGCGGCGTGCGCCGCTCCGCTGCGCGCCGGGATGTTCCCGGCCACGGGGGAACCGGACTCCGGACGGGCCCGGGGCGGTGATCCGGCGCACTTCCTGATCTTGGCGGGGTGACGGTAGCCTCCCAGCGGTACGTGTGCGCCTGAGCTCGCCCGTTCCGCGCCGGCCCGCCCGGGCCCGGTGGACCGGCGGCAGGCCGTAACCGCGCACCAGAGAGGCGATGTTTCGATGGCTGGCTCGACACCGACCAACGGTTCCCACCGGGCGGACGGACCGGGCCCGCTGCCCGCGCCCGCCGCCGAGGCGGAACTGCGGCTGCTGCTGGCCGGTCTGACGGCGGTGCGGGACGGCGACTTCAGCACCAAGCTGCCGGGTGACGCGGACGGGCTGCTCGGTGAGATCGCCACCGTGTTCAACGGCATGGTCGACCAACTGTCGCACTTCACCTCGGAAGTGACCCGGGTGGCCCGGGAGGTCGGCACCGAGGGCCGGCTCGGCGGCCAGGCGCAGGTGCCGGGCGTGTCGGGCACCTGGGAGGACCTGACCGAGTCGGTCAACGCGATGGCGGGCAACCTGACCACGCAGGTGCGGGACATCGCCCAGGTCGCCACCGCGGTGGCCAAGGGGGACCTCTCGCAGAAGATCACCGTCGACGCGCGCGGCGAGATCCTGGAGCTGAAGAACACCGTCAACACGATGGTCGACCAGCTGTCCTCGTTCTCCGGCGAGGTGACCAGGGTGGCGCGGGAGGTGGGCACCGAGGGCATCCTCGGCGGCCAGGCCGACGTCAAGGGCGTCTCGGGGACGTGGCGCGACCTGACCGACTCGGTGAACTTCATGGCCGGCAACCTGACCGGCCAGGTCCGGGCGATCGCCCAGGTCGCCACCGCCGTCGCCCGCGGTGACCTCTCCCAGAAGATCACAGTGACGGCCCGGGGCGAGATCCTGGAGCTGAAGACCACCATCAACACCATGGTCGACCAGCTGTCCTCCTTCGCCGGTGAGGTGACCAGGGTGGCCCGGGAGGTCGGCACGGAGGGCCGGCTCGGCGGCCAGGCCGACGTCCGGGACGTCTCCGGCACCTGGCGCGACCTCACCGAGTCCGTGAACGTGATGGCCGACAACCTCACCGCCCAGGTCCGTTCCATCGCCTCCGTCACCACCGCCGTCGCCGAGGGCGACCTGACCCGCAAGATCCGGGTGGACGCGCGCGGGGAGATCCTGGAGCTGAAGGAGACCATCAACACGATGGTCGACCAGCTCTCGGCCTTCGCGGACGAGGTGACCAGGGTCGCGCGGGAGGTGGGCACCGAGGGCAACCTGGGCGGCCAGGCGACGGTGCGGGGCGTCTCCGGCACCTGGAAGGACCTCACCGACAACGTCAACGTGATGGCGTCCAACCTGACCGGCCAGGTCCGCTCGATCGCCCAGGTCGCCACCGCCGTCGCCAAGGGCGACCTCTCGCAGAAGATCACGGTCGAGGCCAAGGGCGAGGTCGCCGCCCTGGCCGGGGTGATCAACACCATGGTCGACACGCTCTCCGCCTTCGCCGACGAGGTGACCAGGGTCGCCCGGGAGGTCGGCACCGAGGGCACGCTGGGCGGGCAGGCCCGGGTTGCCAACGTGGCGGGCACGTGGAAGGACCTCACCGACAGCGTCAACTTCATGGCGAACAACCTGACCAGCCAGGTCCGCAACATCGCCCAGGTCACCACCGCGGTCGCCAACGGCGACCTCACCCGCAAGATCGACGTCGACGCGCGCGGCGAGATCCTGGAACTCAAGACCACCATGAACACCATGGTCGACCAGCTGTCCGCCTTCGCTGCCGAGGTCACCCGGGTGGCCCGGGAGGTCGGCACCGAGGGCCGGCTCGGCGGGCAGGCCGAGGTCGAGGGGGTATCCGGCACCTGGAAGCGGCTCACCGAGAACGTCAACGAGCTGGCCGGCAACCTCACCCGACAGGTCCGCGCGATCGCCGAGGTCACCAGCGCCGTCGCCGCCGGCGACCTGACCCGCTCGATCACCGTGGACGCCTCCGGCGAGGTCGCCGACCTCAAGGACAACGTCAACTTCATGGTGGAGTCGCTGCGCGAGACGACCCGAGCCAACGAGGAACAGGACTGGCTGAAGACCAACCTGGCCCGGTTCTCCGCCCTGATGCAGGGCCGGCGCGACCTCGCGGTCGTCGCCGAGGCCGTCATGGACGAACTCGCCCCGCTGGTCGGCGCGCAGTGCGGCGCCTTCTACCTCGCGGAGGAGGGCGGTGACGGCACGGTGCTCCAGCTCGTCGGCTCCTACGCGTTCCCCGACGGCGAGCGCCCCACCCGCTTCCGCCTCGGTGAGTCCTTCGTCGGCCAGGCCGCCCGCAGCCGGCGCACCATCGGCGTCGACACCCTCCCGGCCGACTACCTGGTCGCCTCCTCCGGCCTCGGCCGCACCGGGACGCTCTCCCTGGTGGTGCTGCCGATCGTCGTGGAGGACCAGGTCCTCGGGGTCATCGAGCTGGCCTCCGTGCGGCCGTTCACCCAGGTCCACCGGGACTTCCTCGACCAGCTGATGGAGACCATCGGCGTCAACGTCAACTCCATCGTGGCCAACGCCCGCACCGACGAGCTGCTCGGCGAGTCCCAGCGGCTGGCGGCGGAACTCCAGGTCCGCTCCGAGGAGTTGCAGGCACGCCAGGAGGAGCTGCAGGCCTCCAACGCCGAACTCGAGGAGAAGGCCGAGCTCCTGGCCACCCAGAACCGGGACATCGAGACCAAGAACCTGGAGATCGAGCAGGCCCGGCAGGAACTCGAGGACCGGGCCCACCAGCTGTCCCTGGCCTCGAAGTACAAGTCGGAGTTCCTGGCCAACATGAGCCACGAACTGCGCACCCCGCTGAACAGCCTGCTCATCCTCGCCCAGCTGCTCGCGCAGAACCCCACCCGCAACCTCACCGCCAAGCAGGTCGAGTACGCCGGCATCATCCACTCCGCCGGCTCCGACCTCCTCCAGCTGATCAACGACATCCTCGACCTGTCCAAGGTCGAGGCCGGCAAGATGGACCTCACCGTCGAGCCCGTCCCGCTGCGCGCCCTGCTCGACTACGTCGACGCCACCTTCCGCCCGATGACCGGCCAGAAGAACCTCGCCTTCGCCGTGCACACGGCGGACGGCGTCCCCGCCGAACTCCTCACCGACGACTACCGGCTGCGCCAGGTGCTGCGCAACCTCGTCTCCAACGCCGTCAAGTTCACCGCGCAGGGCCGGGTCGAGCTGTGCATCGAGCCCGCCGAGGAGGCCGAACTGCCCGACGGCGTCCGGCCCGGCGGCCCGGTCGTCGCCTTCCGCGTCACCGACACCGGCATCGGCATCGCCCCGCAGCACCTGGAGAGCGTCTTCGGCGCCTTCCAGCAGGCGGACGGCACGACCAGCCGCAAGTACGGCGGCACCGGCCTCGGCCTGTCCATCAGCCGGGAGATCGCCTACCTGCTCGGCGGTGCGATCACCGTCCGCAGCACGGTGGGCCGGGGCAGCACCTTCACCCTCTACCTGCCCGCCGAACCCTCCGACCCGGCCGGCCCGGGCACCGTGCCGGCGGCCCGGGCCCAGGAGCCCGGCGGCGCACGGACCGTCGCGGTACCGGACGAGCCGCCGGCCGCCGCCCCCAGCAGCACGCCGCGGCGCCTCCTGGTGGTGGAGGGCCGACCGCACGGCCTGCTGCGCATGGTCGCCGAGAGCGCCCTCGCCGAGCTGGCCCGGCCCCCGCAGCACGGCGTCGGGAGCGTCGTCGAGATCGTCACGGCCGTCGGCGCGCAGGAGGCGGCCGCCACGCTGGCCGCCACCCCCTGCCACTCCGTGGTGCTGGAACTCGACATGCCGGACGGCGCGGCCCTGGACCTCCTGCGGGAGATGCACGGCGACCCGGCCCTGCAGGCGGTCCCGATCCTCGCGCACCGCAGCCGCGGCATCGCCACCGACGACGACCTCCCCGACGGCGGCGGCACCCGGACCCTGGAGGTCATCTCCAGCCTCGACGAACTGCGCGAGCGCATCGCCCTGCACATGAGCACCGACAACCCGGGGAACGTCCCCCAGCTCGCCCGGGCGGAGGGAGACTGGAGCGCCGACATCGACTCCTCGCTGACCGGCCGCACCGCGCTGGTCGTCGACGACGACGACCGCAACCTCTACGCCATCACCGGCATCCTGGAGCTGCACGGCATGCGCGTCCTGCAGGCCGAGAACGGGCGCGCCGCACTGGAGGCCCTGGCCGCGCACCCCGGGATCGACGTCATCCTGATGGACGTGATGATGCCCGAGATGGACGGGTACACCGCCACCGCCGCGATCCGCGCCATGCCCCGCCACGAGGGGCTGCCGATCATCGCCGTGACCGCCAAGGCCATGATCGGCGACCGGGAGAAGAGCCTGGCCGCAGGAGCCACCGACTACGTCACCAAGCCCGTCGACGCGGACGAACTGGTCGTCCGGATCAAGGGGCACCTCACCGCACAACCCGCGACCGCCGTGCCCGGCGCGGCGGTCCGTCCGCAGGAGGCCGTGTGAACCCGCCCCTGGAACCCGTGCCCACCGGCCCGGTCCGGGAGACCGCCGCCCCCGACGGCTTCCGGGTCGGACCCCAGCGTGACGCCGCCACCCGGGCCCCGGCCCCGGTCGGCCCGGACCACGAGCCCGGTGCGGTGAGCCGGCTGGCCGCCACCGTCGAGCGCCTGCGCGAGGAGCTCGCCCGGGCCCGCTCGGACGCCGCCGGCCGCTCCCTGGTCGAGCTCGCGGTCGGCGTCCTGGTGGAGCGGCTGCGCTGCGGCCCCACCGAGGCGTCCGTCCAGCTGACCACGCTGGCCGAGCAGGCCGGCGTGCCCGTCCTCGACGTCGCCGCCGACCTGCTCAACCAGGCCTCCGCGGACCGGATCTCCGCCATCGCCCGCACCTTCGTCGACCCCTCCGCGGACCCGGCCCCCGACCCGGCCGCGCTGCGGCTGCGCACCGCCCAGGCGAATGCGCTGGCCCCGACGGACAGCGAGTCGGCGGCCCGGTCGATGCTCGAACACGCGCTGCGCCCGCTCGGAGCGGCCGCCGTCGCGATCTGGGCCGCCCACCCCGACCAGTCGCTCTCGCTGCGCGGCAGCGCCGGCTTCGGCGCGGCCGAGGCCCGGCGCTGGCGGCACGTACCCCCGGGGGTCGTCACCCCGGCCCGCCGGGCCCTCGACGAACGCGCCGCGGTCAGCCACCCGGTGCTGGCCGACACCGCAGTGCCCTCGATCGGCCAGGAGGAGTTCACCGGGGGCAGGCTCGCCGTGCCGGCCGGCCTCGGCGGGCGCCTGATCGGTGTCCTGGAGGTGTGCTGGCACGAGCCGCTGCCGGAGCTGACCCAGTCGTTGCAGCGACAGTTCGAGGCCCTGGCGGAGCTGGCCGCCGCGACGCTGGAGACCTGGACCGACCAGGGGCCCGACACCGGCACCGGGAGCACCGAACTGGACGGCCTGCGCCAGCTCACCGCAGGGGTCTTCGACCCCTGCCTCGTCCTCCACCTGGCGCCCGACAGCGGGGAGGCGCCGCTGGAGTTCGTGGTGCGCCACGTCAACCCCGCCTTCGTCGACTTCGCCGGCCGGCCCACCAGCGCCGTCCTCGGAGCCCGGCTGCTGGAGGCCTACCCGCTGGCCGCCGAGCCCGGCGGCCTCGCCGAGAAGATCGAACACGTCTACGCCACCGGGGAGCCCTTCCGCACCACGAGCATGCGGCTCGCCGCCATGGTCGACGGCGTGCCGCTGCACACCCGGGGGCAGGTCAGCATCAGCCGGCACGGCGACCACCTGCTGGTCGTCTGGCGGCTGGAGGACGGCACCTCGCGCGTCGCCCGGCTGCTCCAGCACGCGCAGCGCCTCGGTCGGATCGGAGGCTTCGAGGAGAACCTGCACAACCGCCACATCGCCTGGAACGACACGCTGTTCGAGCTCCACGGGCTCCCGCCGACCGCCCGGCCCATCCCGCTGGAACACCTCGGCGAGCACGCCCACCCCGACGACCGGGACGCGATCGACCGCTTCCTGCGCACCGTCCTGCACCACCAGCGGCCCGCCTCCACCGCCTTCCGGCTCCAGCGCCCGGACGGCGTCACCCGCCACATCCGGGTGGTCGCCGAGCCCGTGGACCAGCCCGAGAGCGGCCTGCGGATCGTCCGGGGCGCCTACCAGGACATCTCCGCCCAGCACTGGACGGAGGTCGCGCTCGCCGCCACCCGCGACCAGCTCGCCCAGAGCGAGCAGCAGGCCGCCGAGCGCAGCCGCCTCGCCCTCCAGCTGCAGCACGCCATCATGCCGCCCGCCCGCGGGCCGCTCGACCTGCCGGACCTGCGCGTCGCCGTGCGCTACCGCCCGGCGGAGAAGGACCACCTCGTCGGCGGCGACTGGTACGACGCCCTCACCCTGCCGTCCGGGGACGTCCTGCTGTGCGTCGGCGACGTCGCCGGTCACGGGATCGAGGCCGCCACCGGCATGGTCGCGCTGCGCAACGCCCTGCGCGGCCTCGCCGCCACCGGCGCGGGGCCCGGCCAACTGCTGAGCTGGCTCAACAGCGTCACCCACCACCTGACCGACAACGTCACCGCCACCGCCGTCTGCGGGCTCTACGAACCGGCGACCCGCCGGCTGCGCTGGGCCCGCGCCGGCCACCTGCCGCCGGTCCTGCTGCGCGCGGGCCGGGCCGGGACCCTCCCGCAGATCGGCGGCCTGCTCCTCGGCGTGCTCGACCACGCCGACTACGAGGAACAGGAGATCCGGCTCGAACCGGGCGACACCCTGGTGATGTTCACCGACGGGCTGATCGAGCGGCGGGACCAGTCGGTGCACGCCTCCCTCGACAACCTGCTCGCCCTGACCGAGAAGGCGTCCCGGACGGCCCCGGACGGCCGGGTGGACCTGGAGGCCGCCCTGGACCACCTGCTGCGCTACAGCGCGGCGGACACCGACGACGACACCTGCCTGATCGGCGTCTCGGTGGGCGAGGCGCCGGCGGACGGCGCGGGCGGCGGCGCGGCCGGTGCCTGAGCGGCCGCCGGCGCGCTGACCGGCCCGGGCGGACGACCCCGCATGCACCGCCCGCGGCGGGGAAGCCGATCGGGGGAGAACGCGTCGAGCCGAAGGGACAGCCACCCATGAACCCCAGCCGGGAAGCCCTCGGCGCCCAGCCGGTCCCGGTCCGTGCGGGCCTCGCGCCCCTGCCGGCCGGCGGGCAGCGGCGGCGCCTGCCCCTGGTCGGACTGCCCAGGCCGGTGTCCCGCGCCCGGGCGTTCACCGTCGACGCGCTCGCCGACTGGTCCTGGCCCGATCCCGGGCGTGCGGGCGACGTCGTCCTGCTGGTCGCCGAACTCGTCGCCAACGCCGCGCTGCACGCCGGGGGAGCCCTCGAACTGGTCCTGCACACCTCCGCCACCCGCCTGCGGGTCGAGGTCAGCGACCGGTCCCGGGTGGTGCCGGTGCCCCGGGAGCCCCACCGGCCCGCCTCGCCCGGCGGCCACGGCCTGATCGTCGTCCGGCGCGCCGCCGACCGCTGGGGCACGGCCCTGCACCACCACGGCAAGACCGTCTGGGCCGAGGTCGACGTCTGAGGCACCGCCCACCTGCCTGCCCGGGGTACCGTTCACCCCTTTTGCCCGGGGTGCTGTCCGCCCGGCGCGGACATGACCGCGGCCGTCCCGGGCACCCGTCCGGACATGGGTACACACCAGGAGACCGAACGGAAGTACGACGGGGCCGCGCTCCCCGGGCGGCTCGACCGGGTGAAGGGCGTCGCGGCCGCGCGGAGCACCGACCCCGAGGAACTCGACGCCGTCTACTACGACACCCAGGACCTGCGCCTGCTGCGGCGCCGGATCACCCTGCGCCGCCGAACCGGCGGCGAGGACGCCGGCTGGCACCTCAAGCTCCCGCGCGGCGGCGACGTCCGCGAGGAGTTCCGGCTGCCGTTGACGGCGGGCCCGCCGAACGGCGTCCCGGCCGAGCTCGCCCGGCTGGTCGCCGCCTTCACCCGCCGCGCCCCGGTCCGCCCGGTGGCCCGACTGCGCACCCGCCGCGCCGCGCAGGCCCTGGTGGACGACCGGGGGAGCACGCTCGCCCAGGTGACCGAGGACCAGGTCACCGTGCAGCTCCTGGACGCCGAACGCCTCCCCGCCGCACGGCTCCCCTCCGCGCCGGCGGACGGGGCACCGGCGGGGGCGGCGGACGGGGCCGGCACCGAGGCCCGCGGGTGGACCGAGTTCGAGGTCGAACTCGTCGACGGCGCCCCCGCCCTGCTGGACCGCGTCGAGGAGCTGCTCACCGAGGCGGGCCTCGCCCGGTCCTCCTCGCCCTCCAAGCTGTCCCGCGCCCTCGGGGAGCCCGCACCGCCCGAGGCCCGGCCGGACGGCCCGGAGCAGGCGGAAGGGACGGCCGGTGCCCTCGTCATGGACGCCTTCCGGGCACGGCTGGAAACGCTCCTCCACCTCGACCCGGCCGTCCGCTGCGGCGAGGAGGACTCCGTGCACCGCATGCGGGTCACCGCGCGCCGGCTGCGCAGCCTGCTCAAGGCCCACCGGCGGCTGTTCGACCGCGACCGCGCCGACCCGCTGACCGACCGACTGCGCCGGCTCACCCGGCTGCTGGGCCAGGCCCGGGACCAGGAGGTGCTCGGCGCGGAACTGGTCGACGGGTTGGACGCCGTACCCGCGCCGCTGCGCCCGGACGCCCTGCGCGGGCGGCTCACCGAACGCTACGCCCGCGGTTACCGGACGGCCTGGCAGCGGGCCGTCGCCGAACTCGACGGCCCCCGCTACTTCGCCCTCCTGGACGACCTCGACGCCTTCGCCGCCGACCCGCCCCTGCGCGGACGGGCCGGCCGCCCGGCGAGCGCCCACCTGTCCCGCGTCCTGCGGCACGAGCAGCGCCGGACGGTGCGGCGCCTCGACGAGGCCCTGCGCCTCGACCCGGGCCCGCGACGGGACGAGCTGCTGCACCGCGCCCGCAAGGCCGCCAAGCGCGCCCGGTACGCCGCGGACGACGTCCAGTCGCAGGTGCCGCACCGGACGGCGAAGCGCGCGGCGAAGTTCGGCGCCGCGATGAAGAAGCTGCACAAGGTCCTCGGCACCCACCAGGACAGTGTGGTGGCCCGGCAGGAACTGATCGCCCTGCAGGGCGAGGACACCGCCGCGGGGCGATCGGACGCCTTCGCCTACGGCGTCCTCCACGAGCGGTGGCGGCACACCGCCGACACCGCACAGCGGCGGCTGCCGGAGCTCCGGCACCGGGCCTCCCGTCGCCGGCTCACCCGACTGCCCTGACCGGGCCCGGCGTGGTGGCCCGTGGGGGCGCGGCCACCCCGACGGTCGCCCCTTCGGTCACCACGGCGGCAGGTGGCGGGCCAGCAGGGCCGGCTGGGGGCTGCCGAGGGTGCTGAAGAGCACCGTGGTGCCGAGCGCGTCCACCGCGGGTGAGCGGGAGGCGGAGGGCAGTTGGCCGCCGTCGGGGGTGGTGCTGACGCGCTCGACGCGGCCGGTCCACAGGTCGCGGCGGAAGACGTCGGAGGCGCCGTTGGTGTCGCCGGGGACGAGGGTGTCGGAGTCGGAGGCGAAGTAGACCCAGCGGTCGTCCGCGGACATCACGGCGGTCAGGGCGTCGGCCGCCGCCACCGTCGTCACGGTGCCCTCCCGCAGGTCCCGGGCGTAGAGCCGGACGCGGACGGCGTCCTGTTCGCGGTCGAAGACCCGGAAGAGCGCGTAGCGGCCGTCGGGGCTGAGCCGGGCGTCCCTGGCCGCGTCGCGCAGGGTGCCGGAGGCGTCGATGCTGGCGCCCTGGATCCGGCCGGTGCGCACGTCGTAGGTGTAGAGCGGGAAGAGCTGCCGGGCCGGTGGGGGCTTGGTGGTGGTGCGCGCCGCCGTGGTGGTGGCGGGCAGCAGGTTCGTCGCCTTGGACCGGAAGGCGACGGTGAGGCCGTCCGTGCTGATCGAGGGCTCGACCGAGTCGCCGTCGGCGGGGGTCCGGTCGCGGCCGGTGCTGACCAGGCGGGTGGTCGCGGTGCGGCGATCGGTCAGGTGGACGTTCTGGACGCCGGGGCGGGCGCCGGGGGCGAGGTCGGTGCGGTCCGAGGTGTAGGCGACGTGCCGTCCGTCGGCGCTGATGGCCGGGGCCTGGGAGTTCCCGCTGCCGTCGCCGGGGGTGACCGGCTCGGTGCGGCCCGTCCGGCGGTCGCGCACGTAGACGTCGAAGCGGCCGCCGCCCTGCTGCCCCGGGACGACGCCGGCGGCGTCGGTGCTGAAGGCCACGTACCGCCCGTCGGCGCTGATCGCCGCCTGGTTGGTCGAGCCGTTCAGCTGCGAGCCGTCGTCCGCGACGCTGACGCGCTCGGTGCGGCCGGTCCACAGGTCGCGGACGAACACGTCGTACAGGCGGTTGGTGTCGCCGGGCACCAGATTGGACGCCAGGGAGGTGAAGAGCGCGTAGCGTCCGTCGGCGCTCAGGCCGAGCGGTTCCGACCAGTCGTCGGCCGGTGTGCCGTCAGGGGCGGTGTTCACGGTGACGGTGTCCCCCCGGAGCGGGGCGGCCTGGGCCGGGACGTGGCACACGGCGGTGGCCAGCAGGGCGGCCGCCAGCAGGCCGCCCGTCCTCGGCGCCCACCGGCGGCCGGTCACCGGACGGGCCCTCATGGAATGCTGCTTCACCCGGGATGTCCTCCCCTTCGCTCGGGCCGGCCGCCCTGCGCCCCCGTCGGCCGGCTGGAGGTGAGCCAACCCGTCCGTCCGTGTACGGGTCAACAGGGCGGGCCCGCGGTGCGGTGCGATCGCGCCACGCTCCGGCCTGCGGCGGGGGCGCCCGGCCGGCACGTCGGCGGACGCCACCGCCGGTCCGGGCGGTCCCCGGCGGGCGTTCAGGTTTGGCCGGAGCGAGGGGCGGTACACGCGGGGGATGGCAGGGCTGCAGTAGACGGGCTCCGCCTCCCGGGACGGCCCCGGTCCGACCGCCGGACCAGCGGGTCGCCCCTCCGACAACCGTCCCCGCACCCATCGGAGGGCACCGTGATCGTCCTCGGCGTCATTCTGCTCATCGTCGGCTTCGTCACCGGGATCTCGTTCCTGTGGACCATCGGCGTCATCCTCCTGGTCATCGGCCTCATCCTCATGGTCGCCGGAGCCCTCGGGCACGCCGTCGGCGGACGCCGTCACTACTACTGATCCGTCCAGGCCACATGCCGCGTCCGGCCGCCCCTCCCCGGGGCGGCCGGACGGGCGTTCAGCGGACGGGGCCCCGCGGGTGGCATGGACGCGGCGGACCGGGTTAGACGAACGGGCGGAAACCGACCGCTCCCCGGAAAGGACCCTCCCGTGACCGACCTGACCCGTCTTCCCGGAGCGCAGGAGCACCACTGGAACTGGCAGTTGGACGGTGCCTGCCGCGCCGCGGACAGCAGCATCTTCTTCCACCCCGCCAACGAGCGCGGCGTCGCCGCGACGGCGCGCGAGCGGGCGGCCAAGGCGGTCTGCGCCCGCTGCCCCGTCCGGGCCGAGTGCCGCCGGCACGCCCTCGCCACCCGTGAGCGCTACGGCGTCTGGGGCGGCCTGACCGAGGACGAACGCCGGGCGCTGCTGTCGGGCGCCCCCTCGGCTGCCTCGGCCGCGTGAACGGAGGCCGCGGCGGCGTCCGCGTCCGGCCCGAGGGGGCGGCGCGTTTGGCCCCGAAGCGCCGGGGGAGACGCCCGGTCGAAGAGGGGAGGCCGCCGAGGAGCCGAGGAGGAGACGCGCGATGTCGAACGACGCCATCGTCCTGCTACGAGAGGACCACAAGGAGGCCCGCCGCCTGTTCCGCGAGTACCGCAGCCTCGCCGACGCCGACGGCGACGGGGACCGCGACGGCCAGGACGGCCACGGCAACGACCGGGCGAGGCGCGAGGCTGTCGAACGGATCGTCGAGGCGCTGACCGTCCACACCTACCTGGAGGACGAGCTGGTCTACCCCCGGATCCGCCGGGAGGTGCCCGGACTGGCCGAGGAGATGGACCGCGCCAAGGAGGAGCACCACGTCGCCGACCTGCTCTGCGAGGAGCTCAGCCGGATGACGCCCGACGACGACGGCTACGACGCCAAGGCGGCCGTCCTGATCGAGGCCGTCGAACGGCACATCGCCCAGGAGGAGGACGACTGGTTCCCGAAGGTCCGGGCCGCGATCGGCCGCAACGAGCTCCGGGAGATCGGCGAGCGGATGCAGGCCGTGCGCGAGACCGCGCCGCGCCGCCCGCCCGGCGGGGGCATGCTGCACCGCATCGCCGACGCCCTGGAGGACTGACGCCCCGGACGACTGGCCCGGGCCCGCGCACCGAACCGGGCCCGGACGCCGTGGAGCAGCCCCCGGGCCGCGCTCAGCCGTCGCCGGGACCCGCGAGCGCCCCGCTGATCCGCCGGGCCGCGAAGCCCGTGCCGGCGACGAAGCGCATCAGCGGGCCGAAGGTGTCCGCCGCCGACAGCCCGGTGAAGTAGAGCCCGAGCACCGACGACTGGAAGTCCCGGTCCAGCCGGGGCGCGCCCGAGGGGGCGCGCACGACCGCCCTGCGCAGGGCGGCGTCGAGCACCTCCAGGCGGTCCACGTCGACCCGGTAGCCGGTGGCGGCCAGCACGTGGTCCGTCTCCAGCGGCTCGGGGGCGCCGCCCACCCGGAGCCGGACGACGCCGTTGGCGGACTCCACGCCGTCCAGGGGACGGCGCAGCAGCACCGGGACCCGGCCCTCCACGCGCTCCCGCAGCCACCACGCGCCGGAGGGCCCGAGCACGGTGCGGACCAGGCGGGACCTGGTGGCGTCCGGCAGGTGCCGGAAGGCGATCGGGGCGTGGCTCAGGGCGTAGTGGGACCAGCCGGGGCCGAGCGGGGTGCCCGGTTTGACGGCCCGCACCGGCAGCGGGCGGTCGCTGCTGAGGTCGGTGGCGGGAGGGTCGCCGAACAGCAGCTGCTCGGCGCGGGCGACCACGGTGGGCCGCGCGCCGTTCTCGTGCAGGAGCGCGGCGCTCTCCAGCGCCGACTGGCCGGCCCCGATCACCGCCACCCGCCGGCCCGCGAAGCCGGACAGGTCGGCGTGCGCGGAGGAGTGCGAGGCCAGGCCGCGCTCCTGCAGGCCGGCCAGGGCCGCCGGCACGCGGGCGTAGGGGCGCAGCCCGGTGGCCAGCACCACCGCCGCGGCGGTCAGCGACTCGCCGGTGTCGAGCGTGACGGCGAAGCCGTCCCGGTCGGCGGAGACCGCGGTCACCCGGGCCCGCTCCAGCGTCGGCACGAAGATCCGCTGGAACCACTCGCCGTAGGCGACGAACTCGTCGAGCGGCACCGGGTGCAGGTCCCCGCCGGACGGGCGCTGGTGGAGAGCCCGGAAGGCGGCCAGGCTGCCGTGGGCGCCGGGGTCGGAGATGGAGGACGCGGACGGGGTGGACTTCAGGAACATGCCCGCCGGCATCTGCAGCCGCCAGCTCTCCATGGGTTCGCCGAAGATCCTCAGCGGTACGCCCAGGGCGCTCAGGTGGGCGGCGGTCGCCAGCCCGTACGGTCCGGCGCCGATCACGACGACCGGCCGGCCCGCCGCCGCGCTCACGGCCCCGCCTCCGCTGGTGACTCGGTCCTTCGGGTCCGGGAGAGGCGTGGCATCGGTCCTCCTACGAGCGGCGGGACGGCTCCCATCCAGGATGCGTCGAAGCCGGGGCGGGGGCATCCGGGTGCCCTGGGGCGGCGGAGGGCGCCGGGCCGGCCCCGCACGGGCCCGGGGCCGTGAGGGGCCGACCATGCCCTCAGGGTGTTTCATGGTGATATGCCCGCTTCTCTCTCGGCGCCTCGTACCAGGACCGGGAGCCGGTGCGCGGAGGCCCCGACCGCTCCGGAGAGTCCGTCATGACGCTGCCCGTGCTGTCGGAGGTGACGACCGGGTTCCACTCCGCCGTGGGCGACCCGACCTCCGCACCCGTCCACGTGCTCCAACTGGACCTGGCCGTCCCGGGATCGCTGCGCGCCCCCGGTGGCCTGCCGCCGGAGAGCACCCACGGGCGCGTGCTGACCCTGGTGCGACTGGACGGGCACCCCATCGGGTGGGTGCGCGCGACCGTGGACCACCAGGACCCGGACGACCTCTACCGGGCCCTGGCGGACACCGCCCGCCGGGGCTTTCCCGTACCCGCGCCCGCCGTGCCCGCCGTGGAGCCCGCCCACCGGCGCCCCGACGGCGGGCCCCTGGTCAGCGTGATCGTGTGCACCCGGGACCGCACCCCGATGCTGGGCGCCTGCCTGGACTCGATCCTGCGGCTGCGCTACCCGCACCTCGAGGTCATCCTCGTCGACAACGCGCCGGCCAGCGACGCCACGCGCGAGCTGGTCCGCACCCGCTACGGCGACCGGATCCGCTACCTGAACGAGCCGGTGCCCGGCCTGTCCTGGGCCCGCAACCACGGGCTGGCCGCCGCCCGCGGCGAGATCTGCGCCTTCACCGACGACGACGTCATCGTCGACGACGCCTGGGTCACCGCCCTGGTGGACGGCTTCACCACCGACGCCCGCGCCGCCTGCGTGACCGGCCTGGTGGCGCCCGCCGAACTCGACACCGAGGCGCAGCTGACCCTGGAGGCGTACGCGCCGGCGGGCCGCGGCTTCACCCTGCGGACCTGGACGCTCGACGGGACGGACGCCGACGGACTGGCCCAGTTCTCCACGGGCCGGTTCGGCAGCGGCGCGAGCATGGCGTTCCGCACCGACGTGCTCCGCGGTGTCGGCGGCTTCGACCGGGCCGCGGGCGCGGGCAGCCCCGCCCGCGGCGGTGAGGACCTGCTGGCGTTCCAACAGGTCCTCACCGCCGGGCACACCGTCGTCTACCAGCCGGACGCCGTCGTCTGGCACCGCCACCGCCGCACCATGGACGCCCTGACCCGTCAGATCAGCGCCTTCGGCGTGGGTTTCGGCGCCTACCTGACCGCGGCGGTGATGCGCAGGCCCGGCCTGCTGCTGGTCCTGCTGCGCCGCCTGCCCAGCGGCGTGTGGCGCTGGCACCAGGCCGCCCGCAAGCGCACCCGGGGAGCCCCGCCCGGTTACCAGGGCGCGTTCCGCTCGCTCAAGCGGCTGGAGCGGCGCGGCTTCCTCTACGGGCCGTTCTGCTACCTCGTGAGCCTGCGCACCCAGCGGCGGGCCGCCCGGACGAGGGCCCCCGGGTGACGCCCGGGCCGGGGCCGTCGGCGCCACCACCCGACCCGCGCCGTGCCGACCCGTCACACCGCCCGCCCGCCGGCCCCCCGGGGCACGGCGGGCCGCCCGACCGCTCCGCGCCCGGGCGCCCCCCGCCGCGCGAACCCCCGGCGGGGGCCGGGCACGACGGGGCCACCGCCAGGGAGGCGCCGCACGGATCCACCGCCCTCCCGACCCGGACCCGCCGGCCGGCCCGCGCGGCCAGGGCGCTGCGCCCGGCCGCCCAGGCCGACTCACTGCTGCGTAACGGCCGCATCCTGGCGGCCAGCGCGGTCGTCGCCGCCGGACTCGGCGCGCTGTTCTGGATGCTGGCCGCCCGTCACTACAGTGCGGCGACCGTCGGGCGCTACTCGGCGGTGCTCGCCGCCGCGACCTTCCTGTCCACCCTCGGCAGCCTCAACCTCGGCGAGGCGCTGGTCCGGTTCGTGCCCACCGCGGGCGCGGGCACCCGCTCCCTGGTGATCCGCTGGTACGCCATCAGCGCCGTGTGCAGCGTCCTGGCGGCGGTGGGGTTCCTGCTGCTCGTCCCGGTGATCAGTCCCGAGCTGGAGTTCCTGCGCGCCCCCGGGCTCGCCGTGTCCTTCGTCGCCGCCACCGCCGGCTACTCCGTCTTCGTCCTGCAGGACGGCGCGCTCACCGGGGTGCGCAGGATGGGGTGGGTCCTCGGGGAGAACACCGTCTTCGCCGTGGCGAAGGCCGCGTTCCTGGCCGGCTGCATCGCCCTCGACCTGGCCACCGGCATCCTGGTCTCCTGGGCCGCGGCGATGGTGGTCTCGATCGTCCTGACCAACGTCGTGCTGTTCCGCTGGGCCGTACCCGCGGCCCAGCGCGAGTACGAGGGCCGGGACCACGACGGCCCCGACCGGCCGCCGGAGCGGATGGCCCGCTGGGCGACGGCCGACTACGCGGGCAACCTCTTCGGCTTCGCCACCTCCGCCGTCCTGCCGCTGATGGTGCTCGACCAGGTCGGGCCGGGCCAGAACGCCTACTACGCGCTGGCCTACGTGATCGCCTCCACGCTCTACGTCGCCGCCTTCAGCATGGGGTCCTCCCTCGTGGTCGAGGGGGCGCGGGACCCGCACCGGCTCCGCGAGTACTCCTACCGCCTGCTGCGCCACTCCGCGGTGCTGCTGGCCGCCGCGGTGGCCGTGATCGTGATCGCCGCACCGTGGGCCCTGCGGCTGTTCGGCCCGGACTACGCGGCGCACGGCACCACCGTGCTGCGGCTGATGGCGCTCTCCGCCGTCCCCAACGTGGTGGTCAACGTGGCGATCCAGGTGGCCCGGGTCCAGCGCTCCCTGCTGTGGATGATCCTGGTCCGGGCGGCCGTCGCGGTGCTGGTCATCGGACTCGCCGCCGTGCTGCTGCCACGGCTCGGGCTGGCCGGGGTGGGGCTGTCCTGGCTGATCGCCGAGTGCGTGCTGGCGGTGCCGCTGCTGGTGCTGGTCCGTCGATGGCTGTCCCCGGTCCTGGCGGGCCGGCCCGAAGGAGGCTGACGGCATGGACCTCGGGCCCGCTCTCCCGGGTGATCACGACGGCCCGGCACCGGGGAACGGCGTCGACGCCGCGGCGCGGGGCCGGCCGGTGCCGCTGGACGGCCGGACACCGGCGCTCCTGGTCAAGATCGGCCACTATCCCCAGCACCAGGGCGGGCTCGGCGTGGTGCGCACCCTCGGCCGGGCCGGCGTGCCCGTGCACGCCGTGGTGGAACACCCCTGCACCCCGACCGCGGTGTCCCGCCACCTCTCCCGGCGGTTCGTCTGGCCCACCACCGGGCTGGAGAGCCCCGGGGAGCTGGTCGCCCGACTGCACGCCATCGGCCTGGCGATCGGCACGCCGTGCGTCCCGGTGGCCACCGACGACGAGGCCGCGGTGCTCCTGGCCGAGCACGCGGAGGAACTCTCCGACGTCTTCCTCCTGCCGCCCGTTCCGCCCGGCCTGCCCCGGAGACTTGCCAGCAAGGCCGACCTGTACGAGATCTGCCGGCGTCACGGCGTGCCCACGCCGCGCAGCTGTGCACCGGCCGGCCTGGAGGAGATCCTGGACTGCGGGCGGCAGTGGGGGTTCCCGCTGGTGCTCAAGAACCGCGAGGCGTGGACCAGGCTCGCCCGCCCCGCCGTCGAGGCCACCACGATCGTGCCCGACCTCGCCACGCTCCGGGCCGTGATGGCGCCGCGGGCCGGGCGCCCGGTCCTGGTCCAGGAGTACCTTCCGCCGGAGCACTGCGAGGACTGGTTCACCCATCTGTGCTGCGGCCCGGGCGGTGAGCCGCTGCTGGTCTTCACCGGGCGCAAGCGCCGCTCGTGGCCCCCGGACGCGGGCGTGACCACCCGGGCCTGCTCGCTGCCGAACCCGGAACTGGCGGCCATGGCCACCGACCTCTGCCGGAAGGTCGGCTACGCCGGGGTGGCCGATCTGGACTGGCGCCTGGACCGGCGCGACGGGCGCTACAAGCTCGTCGACTTCAACCCCAGGACCGGCGCGCAGTTCCGGCTGTTCGAGACGGTCTCCGGCATCGACGTGGTGCGGGCCCTGCACATGTCGCTCACCGGCCTGCGGCCGCCCGCCGAATCCCAGCTGGTCCGGGACTACGGGCTGGGCAACCTCGACCTCGCGTCCGCCTCGGTCTGGGCCTGGCGGCACCGGCGGCTCCCGCCGCGGGCCACCCGCCTGCCCGCCCGCACGGAACGCTCCTGGCTCGCCGCCGACGATCCCGCTCCGGCCCTGGTCGAACTCGGCTGGCTCGCGGGGTCGGTGGCGCGCCGGATCACGGCGCGGGCCGCCCGTCGGGCCCGGCGCACCGACCCGCCGTTGCCCTCCCTGACGGACGGCCCCTCCCCGGCCACGCCCCACGGGGGACCGGGCGTGGCGCTCGACCGGCGCCGTCCGGGCCCGCGCCCCGTCGGCGGACCCGCCCCGGACACCGGGGCGCAGGTGGAGGAGCCGTACGCCGAGCCGTGACCGCGGCACCAGGCACCGCCGGCACCGCCGGCGCCTGCGGGTGAACGGACGGCGCGGTCAGCTCCTCCGGCGGAGTCAGCGGCGCACCGGCCCCGGCGCCGGGCGCTACGCGCTGCGGTCCGTGCCGCGGCGGAACCGGACGGGCAGCAGGCTCAGGGCCGCGGTGAGCGCCGCGGCAGGGTCCGCCCGGCCCGTGGTCGTCCCGGCCGTGGTGGTGGTGCGACCGGTGGAGCGCCAGGCGACGTGGCCGTCGGGGCGGACCAGGACGGCGCCGCCGGGGGTGGTGCCGGCGAGGGCGGCGAACTCCGGCCCGGGGTCGGCGTGGCGCAGCCCGGCGGCGTGGGCGGGCCGGGCCCAGGCGGGCGGACCGAGCAGGATCCAGTCCCCGGCGGGGAGGTCGAGGGTGGAGCGGGACCGGGCCGGGTCCGTCCAGGCGTGCGGGGCCCGGGTGCCGGGGCTGCCGTCGAGTTCGGCGGTGACGGGGGCCGCCGGGTGTCCGGCGTCGGCGAGGACGGCGGCGGAACGGTAGCGGTCGCCGAGGCCGTGGGCGGCCGGGACGGTCCAGTCGGGGTCGGCGGACGGGCTGCCGGGGACCATGGCCCGGGCGTTGGCGCCCGAGGCGGCGACGGCGTGGACGGCGGCGGGGTGGCGCTCCTCGTGGTAGGTGTCCAGCAGGGCCTCGTCCGCTCGGCCGTCGAGGACGGCGGCGAGCTTCCAGACGAGGTTGTGGACGTCGGCGATGCCGGTACTGGCGCCGCGGGCGCCGGCCGGGGGCATCTGGTGGGCCGCGTCGCCGGCGAAGAGGACCCGGCCCGCGCGCAGCCGGTCGAGCGTGCGCTCGCGGGCCTCCCAGGGCAGCACGCTGACCACCTCGGGCTCGACGCCGGGCACCCCGAGGACGTCCCGCAGGATCCGCTCGCACCGCTCGGGCGGATAGTCGGCAGGGCTCTCGACGGCCGGGTCGTAACGCAGGTGGAAGGCCCAGCGGGTGCGGGCGTCGATGGCGGTGAGCATGCCCCGCACACCGGCGCGGGAGATCAGGACGACGCTGAACTCCCGCCCCCGGACGAACTGTTCGAGGTCGGCGCGGAACAGGATGTTGAGCTGGTGCCCGTGGCTCGGGCCGTGCGTCGAGGGGACGCCCAGTTCGTGGCGCAGCGCGCCGCCCGCGCCGTCGGCGGCGATCAGGTAGTCGGCCGTGACGGCCTCGGTGGCGCCGGTGGCCGCGTCGGTCAGCTCGACGGCGAGGTGGTCGTCGTCCTGCCGGAGGCCGGTGCGCAGGGTGCCGAAGCGGAGCTCGGCCGGCCGGCGGCGGGCCGCGGCCAGCAGGACGGGTTCCACGGCGTCGAGGGTCGCGCGGCGGCCGGTGGTCGGGCTCCAACGGGCCATCGCGGCAGGGGCGAAGATGCTCTCGGGCCGGTCGCCGGCGTTCGGGCGGGGCGCCGTGCCGGCGAGGGAGGTGGCGAGGTCGGGGCCGCGGTGCAGTCCTTCGGCGCGGGCCAGCGGGGCGCCGGCCGTGCGGACGGCGTCGGCGACGCCGAGTTCGCGGTAGATCTCCATCGCGCGGGCGTTGAGGCTGCGGGCGCGCGGGTGGTCGTGGGTGCCGGGGTGGGCCTCGACCAGGAGCGAGGGGACACCGTGTTGGGAGAGGGCGAGCGAGGCGGTCAGGCCGACGATGCCGCCGCCGACGACGAGGACGGGGTAGTGCTTTCGGGTCTGCATGGAGTGCGCTCCGGGCGGGTGCCGAGGTGGACGGACGGGGGTTCGGGTGCCGAGGCGGGCCCGGCCGGGGTGGCCGGACGGGTCCGGGCGGGTTCGGACAGGGACTCAGGGGCGGGTGCTCCGGGCACCGGGCAGCAGCAGGGAGGCGAGGGCGCCCAGCAGGCTGAGCGCCGCGGCGGCGAGCAGCGCCGCGTGGGAGCCGTGCAGGAGCGCGGCGGGCGTCGCGGGGGCGGCTCCGGATGCGCCGACGTCGGAGGTGCCGGTGGCGGACTGGGCGATGGCGCCGAGCAGGGCGAGGCCGAGGGCGCCGCCCAGTTGGCGTGAGGTGTTGAGCAGGCCCGAGGCGAGGCCGGCCTCGGCGGGCGGGACGGCGGCGGTGGCGGCCGTGGTGGCGGACATCAGCATCAGGCCGAGGCCGGATCCGATCAGCAGCAGCGGCCCGAGCAGGTCGACGGCGTAGTCGGCGTCGGCCGGCAGGGTGGCGAGCCAGAGCAGCCCGGCCGCCGCCACGGTGCCCCCGTAGAACGGCAGTCGGCGGGCCCCGGCGTCCAGCAGACGCCGGGAGAGCAGTGCGGCGGCGGCCAGGCACACGCCCATCGGCAGCATCGCCAGTCCGGCCTGCTGGGCGGAGTAGCCGAGCACCTGCTGAACCAGCTGGGAGACGAGGAAGAGCGACGCCGTCAGACCGGCACCGAGCAGCAGGACGACGAGGTTCCCGGCCGGTACGCCGGGCAGCCGGAAGACCGGCAGGCGGACCAGCGGGTCGCCGGTGCGGGCCTCGATGCGGACGAAGGCGGCGAGCAGCAGAACCGCGGCGGCCAGGCCGGCAAGGGTGGTGGGGGACGTCCAGCCGTACTCGCCGCCGCGGGTGACGGCGAACAGCAGCAGGCCGACGCCGGCGGTGGAGACGAGGGCGCCGGGCAGGTCGAGCCGGCCGAGGGGGGCGCGCCCGTCGGCGGGCCGCAGACAGAGCTGGACGGCGGCCAGCAGCGCGACGCCGACGGGCACGTTGACGTACATCACCCAGCGCCAGCCGGCGTGTTCGGTGAGCACGCCGCCGAGCAGCACGCCGAGTGCGGCGGCCGACGAACTCGAGGCGGCCCAGGCGGACATGGCGCGCCGGCGCAGCTCCGGCCGGTCGGCGGTGGCGGCGAGGACGACGCCGAGGGTCGAGGTGGCCAGGGCCGAGGCCCCCAGCCCCTGGGCGGCGCGGGCGGCGATCAGGGCCGGGCCGCTGTCGGCGAGTCCGCCGGCGGCGCTGGCGGCGGTGAACAGCACCAGGCCCGCCCGGAGGGTGGCCCGGCGGCCGAAGAGGTCGCCGGCGCGGGCCGCGAGCAGCGTGAAGCCGCCGAGCACCAGCAGGTAGGCGTCCACCACCCACCGGGCGGCGGCGGAGCCGAGTCCGAGGTCGGCGTTCACGGCCGGCAGGGCCACGTTCACGATGGCGCCGTCCGTGACGACCATGAAGGACGCGGCGCAGGCGATGGCCACGGCCGCCGCGACGGGCAGGCCGGGCCGGAGGAGGGGCGGTGGTGCGGCCGGCGGGCCGGTGGGGCGGCCGGTGGGCGGAGGGGGTGCGGCGGGGTTGCGCGAGGAAGGTGGCGTGGGCACGGCGACTCCTGACCTGAACGGTGTTCTAGTAGAACGGTGTTCAGGTTAGGGTAGGCTCAGTGCCCTGTCAACGCGGGTGACCGGCGCCACGAAGGCGGTCCAACCCGCCCGCCCAGCAAGGAGATCCGCGTGCGCCTGCACCGCGAGGACGTGCTCGCCGGAGCCCTCGGGCTGCTCGACCAGGACGGCCTGGACGGCCTCACCATGCGCCGTCTCGCCACGTCCCTGGGCGTCGGACCGAGCGCCCTCTACTGGCACTACCGCGACAAGCAGGCCCTGCTGGAGGCCGTCGCCGAGGAGGTCATGAGCGGGGTCGCCGACGTCGACGCCGCCCTGCCGCCGCGCGAGCGGACGGCCGAACTCGCCCGGCGGCTGCGCCTCGCCCTGCTCGCCCGCCGGGACGGCGCCCGCGTCGTGTCCGGCACCTACGTCCGGCAGCCCAACACCCTTCGCTTCGGCGAGGTCGCCGTCCGGGCCCTCGCCGAGGCCGGCGTGCCGGCGGAGGAGACCGCACTGGCGTTCTTCGCCGTCCAGGACTACGTCCTCGGTCATGTCATCGAGGAGCAGAGCCGGGAGCAGCAGCTCGCCACCACCGACCGGAGCCCCGTGCCGGACGCCTCCGCCACCGGCGACTACGCGGCCATCGGCGCGGCCATCCGCCACTGGGCCGACCGCACCCCGGACGACCGCTTCGAGTACGGCCTGCGGCTGCTGCTCGACGGCCTCGACCGCCGCACCGGCGCCTGACCGGGCCGCTTCCCGCGGGTGGGGGGCTTGACGGGTCGGAATCACGTCAACCTCGTGTCCTATCGTCAACCTCGTGTCATCCCCGAGGGTGAACCCCGTCCGGACGGCTGCGCGGGTGCGGCTCGGCGCCCGGGTGGGGCCTGCGCTGCCGGCGCGCCAGGCGCGTGAGCTGCGGTGATGCGCCACCGACCTGCTGTTCGGCCCGTCCGGGCGAGCGGACGCGAGGCGTCGGCAGCCGAACCACGGGCCGGGCCCTCCGGGAGCGCCGGACGGCCCCTCGGCCCTCCGGCGGCTTGATTTCGTCCTGGTGCCGTCGAACGCCACCTGCCACTCTTGGCGCCGCCGAAGACGTCCGACGCCTCCCCGGTCCCCCCGCCCAGGCCGTCACAGGAAGCGAACGATGACCAGCCCGGAACCCGTCTGCCACGCCGCGACGATCACCGCACGGTGCGGCCCCGCCTTCTCCCCGTCAGGGCGCTTCGCCGCCACGCTGGCCACCGACGACACCGGCCGCCCCGTCCTCGAACAGTGGCGGCTCCTGCCGACGGGAGCGCGCCTGCTGCGCTGCCACGCCTTCCCCGGCGCCACCGCCCGTGCCGCTCTGCTGCCCCTGGACGACGGGCGGGTCATCAGCTCCTGGCCGTCCGTCACGGGCCGGCGCCTGTACCTGCACGGCGACGCCGCGTGCGAGGGCGAGGGCACCGAGCTGGCGGGGTGGCCGGGGCGCGGGTTCCACCCCCTGCCCGCACCGAGGGGCACCGGCCTCCTGGCCCTCGCCGTCAGTCACGACCAGGACGGGAACTCGGTGCTCCACGGCCTGCGCGCCGGCGCGGGCGGCTGGCGGGACCTGCGCACCGTCCCCGGCGCCCTGGTGGGCGGACACCTCTCCGGGCGCCGGGTCCTCTTCACGCTGAGGACGGCCGGCGGCCCGGGCGTGGTCGGGTTCGACCTCGCCCGCGGCACCCTCGGCCCGGCCGAACGCCTCACCTGCCGGCCGGCCCGGCTGCTGGCCGTCGGCGGCGGCCAGGCCCTCGTCGCCGTCGTCGAGGGAGCCGGCCACCGGCTCGGCATGGTCCCGGCCGGCGGGGACGGGCGGCTGCGGCTGCTGCCCGACGCCTCGCCGCTGTGCCGCCTCACCGCCGCCCTGCACCCGGTGGCCGTGGACCCCTCCGGCACCCAGGTCCTGCACGTCGAGGTGCGGGGAGTGCGGTCCGGCCTGATCCGGCACTCCTGGGACAGCGGCGAGATCCAGCGGATCGCCGTCCCCGAAGGGGAGTTGACGGCGCGCTGCGCCTGGACCGCCAAGGGCGCCTGGCTGCCGCTGTCCACCCCGGACGAGCCGCTGGTCATCGCCGGACTGCCCCCGGACGGCGCCGCCCTGAGCGCCCCGGCGCCCCGCGGCGGCGTCGCCCACGTCCACCGCATCGCGGCGCCGACCTGCGCTCCGCGCCCCCGGGCCGAGGTCCTCCCGGGTGCGGTCGGCCCGGTGGAGGCGGTGGTCCACGGCCCCGACTGGCGGTCGTCCCGGCACGTCGTCCTCGCCCTGCACGGCGGCCCGGGCAGCCGCTGGACCCTGCGCCACGACCCGTTCCTCCGGTCCCTCGCCGCGGCGGGCGTCACGGTCGTGGCCCCCAACCAGCGGGGCAGCGCCGGCTACGGGGCCGGCCACGCGCTGGCCGTCGTCAACGCGTGGGGCGGGCCGGACCGGGCCGACATCGCGGCCCTCGCGGACCACCTCCGCCACGGCCGCGCCCCCGGCGCCGAACCCCCGGCGCTGTTCGGCGCCGGGTACGGGGGGTGCCTGGCGCTGCTGACCGCCGCCACCGACCTCGGTCCGTGGTCCGCCTGCGTGGCGTACGCGCCGTTCGTCTCCGGCCCGAGGCCGTTCGCGGACGCCGCGCCCGCCGTCCGCGACACCGTGTTACGGCTCGCCGGCCTCCGACCCGCCGCCGACGCCATCGGCCCCCCGGACCTGGAGCGACTGGCCCCCGGCCTGCGGACCAGGGTGCTCGTGCTGCACGACGGCCTCGACGAGCCCGCCCCCGTCGCGCACGCCCGGGCCCTGGCCCGGTGCCTGTCCGAACGGGGCCGTGCGGGCGGGGAGTTCGGCTACGAGGAGCTGACCGCCGGAGGCCCCGGCGGCCCGGGCGGGGCGGGCCCCGACCAGGTCGCGGCCCGGGTCCTGCGGTTCCTGGCCGACGGCGGATCCGTTCCCGCCCGCCGGCCCGAACCGGCCCTCGGGCGGAGGTGAGACCGCGTCGTGGCACCCCGGTACCGGTGGCCGACGCCACCGGGGCCCACCATGCGCGGCCCTACGGCGCGGGCCACCGTACGGGCCCACGGCACGGGACCCAGCGCACGGGCCCCCGCGCGAGGCCCGGAGCGCTCCGCGCGGTGCACTTACGGCGTAGTCCCCGGGTACCGCCCCGGCGCCGAGGTTCCGCCCCGGGTATCACGGTTCGCCGCCGCGCCGCCGCTAGCGTGAGAGCAGGACGGCTGGTCGGCCCCCGGGCCGACCGTCCCACCGGGCCCCGGCCGGAAACTCCGGACCTCCCGGCGCCCCGCGGGCCGTCCGTGCTTGCGACCGGCACCACCGTCGACGGCATACGGAGGGCGTCATGAACACCGCGACCTGCCTGAACACGACCGGCCACGGGCTCGGCCGGACCGTCCGGACCCCCGGCCCCGCAGTCACACCCGCCCCGTGGGCGGCGCGCGACACCCGGCCGATCCCGACACCACCACTCATGCAACCGCTCACACCCCCGTTCACCACCGGCCCGGCGACGGCGGCCACCTGGACGCTCGGGATGCCGGCGTCGCCGCGCTGCGCGTGCCCCTGCTCCTGCCCGGCCGCAGCGCCGTCCGCACGGCGGGCCCCGCGGCCGGCCCGTCCGGTCCTGCCGGCGCCCGACATCGCCGGGGGCTCCCGCACCCGTCCGTCGCCGGACCTCCTCGGCATCCAGCGCCGGTGACCACGCGTCATCGGTGGGCGGGCGCCCGAGGCCGGGACCGACGGCCGGTCCCCGGTGCCGGACCGTCAGCAGCAGCGCCTGCCTGCGGACTCGCGGGGCCCGACTCCGCCCGACGGGGCGCCCCCGCCGTCAGGACCGCCCACCGGGGAGTTCGAGGCCGTCCACGAGCCCGACCACTACACCGTCTCGCTGATGGTCGGGTCGAAGCCCGGCCAGGGTGTGGGCGTCATGGTCACCCTGCCCTGCCAGGCCCCGCCCGCCGGTGCGGCCACGCCCACCCCGACCGTCACGACCTGAGGCCGGCACGGCCCGCGCCCCGGCGCCGGCTGTCCGGCGCGGTCACCGACCGCCCGGAGGGCCGGCCATGGCCCAACGGATCGCACCCACCACGCCGCGGCCGAGCGGCCTGATCACCGCCGCCTCCCCGGGAGGAGCCGGCGGGATGCCGATCAGCCTGCGGTACCCGGCGGGCAGGAGGTCGACCGCGGCGGCGGCCAGCGCACCGTAGGCCGGGCGGGCCGGGAGCGGCACCGGCGGGCGCAGCAGGAGGAAACGGGCCGCCGAACGGGCCTCCGCGGTGGCCTCGAGCTCGGGGCCGTAGGCGCTCAGGCGGGCGTCGAGCGCGCTCCGGTCGCACGGAGGGTCCGCGACGCCCAGGGCCGCCGCCACTCTGGCCAGGTCGGCGACGTAGCCGTCGCAGCCCGACCGGTCGAGCGGACGGGCGCCGTAGGCCTGGTGGGCGCGCAGGAAGCTGTCGGCCTCGGCGGCGTGCACCCAGGCGAGCAGGTGCGGATCGCCCGCCCAGTAGGCGCGGCCGTCGGCGGTGGTGCCGCGGATCCGCTCGTGCACGGCGCGCACCCGGTCCACGGCCGCCTGGGCGTCCCCGGCGGTGCCGAAGGTGGTGACGGCCAGGAACGTGCTGGTCCGCTGCAGCCGCCCCCAGGGGTCGCCGCGGTAGCCGGAGTGGGCGGCGACCGCCGCCATGGCCAGCGGGTGCAGCGACTGCACCAGCAACGCCAGCAGCCCGCCCACGAACATCGCCGCGTCCCCGTGCACCGTCCGGATCGGCCGCGACGGCGCGAACCAGCGCGGCCCCGGGGTGTCGTGGATGCGGTGCCGCACGGCGGGCCCGTCGGGGCCCGCCACGCGCGCGAACAGTTCGGCGCCGAGCCGCACGCGCAGCCGGTCGACCGCGGTGTCGGCCCGGAGAGCGTCCATGACGGCCACGGTACGACCGGCGTCCCCGGTCATCAAGGCCCCGCCGGGCGGCGGAGCGGCCCGGTCCGGCCGCCGAGCGGCGGCGGAACGGGCCCGGACCGGCCGTTCAGTGACGGTAGACGCTGAGCTCGCCGTAGGCCGGCAGCACACCCGCCAGGTCGCCGGGCCCGCCCTTCAGCACGGAGTCCAGGAAGGCGAGGGTGGCCCCGGCGACGACGCGCGGGCTCCCGGTGCGGCCCAGGGAGCCGACGATCGAGGGCACCGGCGGCAGGTAGAGCGGGCCGTCCATGAAGGTGAGGTGCGCGGCGCCGGGGACGGTGAGCCGGTAGCTCGTCGCGGTGCCGGAGGCGAGCACCTCGGTGAGGCGGGGCAGGTAGCGCGGGTCGGTTCCCGGGGTGACGGCCTGGGTGAGCGCGAGCGTCGGCCGGCCGAGGGCGGGCGAGGTGGGGCCGTGCGGGAAGCCGTCCAGATCGATGACGGCGTCGAACCGGGGGTCCTGCCGGGCCGCCTGCAGGGCGGCGGCACCACCCATGGAGTGGCCGGTCACCGCGACCCGGCCGGTGTCCAGCCGTCCGGTCAGCGGGTCGGCGCCCTCCCCCTTGTCGAGCGCCTCCAGCCGGGTCAGGACGAAGCCGAGGTCTGCGGCCCGGACCGCCGTCCAGCCGGCCGCCAGCTTCTCGTCCTCGTCCGCGTCGCCGCTGGAGGAGGTCTCACCGGTGATCGTCCGCCCGCCGGTGAGCACCACGGCGGCGGAGTCGTACGGGTGGTCGAGGGCGGCGACCAGGTAGCCGTGGCTGGCCAGTTCCTCCGCCCAGGCGGTGTTCTGGGTCCGCACTCCGCCCGACCCGGGGGAGAACAGCACCACGGGGAACCGTCCCCCCGCGCCGGCCACCGGGGCGCCGAAGACGGCGTGGCTACGGGCCCGCGGGACACCGTCGACCAGGAAGCCCGGCAGGCCGACGGCGTGGGCGAGGGCGGCGGAGACGGTGCGCGCCTCCTGCTCCGTGCGCCCGAGGTACTGGGCCCGCTGCGCCCCGGCGGGGCTCTGCTGCGCGGGGTACCAGAGCTGGACCACGACGGTGCGCCGGTCGTCCGGGTCGGCGGTGAAGGTCTCGGGGCGGCCCGGGTCCGTCCACTGCACCACGCGGGTGCCGACCGCGAACCCGCCCGACGGCTCGGGGAACACGGGAACGGGGAAGGCCCAGGCGGCCACCGGACCGGTGGCGATCAGCCCGGCGCAGGCCAGCGATCCCGGCAGCGCCAGCCACCAGCGGGCCCGCCACACCGGCCGGCCGGTCAGGCACGCCGGCAGACGGCCGCTCAGCCGACGGTGCCTCAGCAGGGGGAGGAGGGCGAACGGCAACGCGAGGGCGGCGCCCGCCAGGACCGGCAGCAGCTGCCAACGCAGCCCGGTCACGCCCAGCACGAGCACGGACAGCAGGAGAAGGGCCCCGGCCGCGATCGTGACGCGGGGGCGGGCGACGGGGGGCAGCCAGCGCGCCACGACCAGAGCGACGGCGCCCAGCAGGGCGAGGATTTCCAGGGGGGACAAGGACAGTCCCGCGATGATCTCGGTCACCCGGCCATGCTCGGCGCCGGGCGTGTGCCGCCACATCGATCCCCGGTCGCCATCGTGTGCGACCGGGGTCGCAGACCGGGGCGGGCCGTCGTGCCACCGGAGGAGCAGCCGAGCACACCGGATCGGCCGCCGCCCTGCGACCACGGGAGGTACGGACACTCCTCCTGCGGTCGTACCCCGGCACGGTGCCGTCCGACGTCGGGATCATGCGCGCCGCGGGGCCCGCGGCCTACCGTGACGGGGCTGCGGCGCGTGCCGGGCCGGGCGGGGCGAACGTCGCCCGTGCCCGACCCGGATCCGGCCGTACGGTGGCGGCCCCGGCCGGGGCCGCCACGAGGCCGAACCGACAGGGACGGACGTGTGATGACCGAGGCGGCCGCGGAACCCGGCGGGGCCCACCGGCACGGGCCACGGGGAGCGAGGACGGACCCACGGTCCACGGCGCGCGACCACCCGACCTCCGCACGAGCGGCGCGACCGGTGACGGCGGCCGCGCGCCGGGCCTCCCGCCTGCCGCCCGTGGTGGGGGACGCGCTGCTGCCGGCGCTGCTCCTCCTCAACGTCCTGACCACCCGCCCGGTGCACGAGCTCCCGGTGGCCGCCGCCCTCACCGCCGCCCTCGCACTGCCGCTGCTCTGGCGCCGCCGGGCCCCGCTCCCGGTGTTCGGCGCCGTGGCCGCCGCGGCCCTCGTCCAGTGGCTGGCGGACGTCCAACTCCCCGCGGACGTCGCCCTGCTGGTGGCGCTCTACACGGCGGCCGCGCACTCCGGCCGGCGCGGCGCGCTCGTCGCCGCAGCCGTCGTGGAGGCGGGGGCCGTGCTGGCCTGCCTGCGCTGGGCGCCGGACGGCGCCTTCCTGACGCCCTTCGTCGCGGTCACCGCGATGGTCGTCGCCGCCGCCGTCCTCGGCGTGAACGTGCGCACCACGCGCGCCTACCTCGCGGCCGTCGAGGAACGGGCCGCGCGCCTGGAGCACGAACAGGAACAGCAGGCGCGACTGGCCGTCGCCGAGGAGCGCACCCGCATCACCCGGGAGATGCACGACATCGTCACCCACAACCTGTCCGTGATGGTCGCGCTCACCGACGCCGCCGTCTACGCGCAGCACCGGTCGCCCGACCGGGCCACCACCGCCATGCTCCAGGTCTCCGAGACGGGCCGCCAGGCCCTCACCGACATGCGGCGCGCGCTGGGCGTCCTGCGGACCGACGAACCGGACGCGCAGCGCCACCCGCTGCCCGGCATCGCCCAACTGGAGGCCCTCGCCGACCAGATGGGCGCCGCCGGGCTGCCGACCCGGCTCGAGGTCCACGGCGGCCACGGGCACGTCCCCGCCACCGCACAACTCACCGTCTACCGCCTGGTACAGGAAGCCTTGACCAACACCCTCAAGCACACGCCCACCGGCACCCGCGCCACCGTCCGGATCGGGTGCTCCACCGGGGCCGTCACCGTGGACGTCACCGACAGCGGGCCCCGCCCGCCGCGTCCTGCGGCCACACCGTCCGGCCACGGCATCCCCGGCATGCGCGAACGCGCGGCCGCCTACGGGGGGACGCTGCGGGCCGGACCGCTCCCGGGCGGCGGCTGGGGGGTCCGCACCCGCCTCCTCCTCGACGGCGGCGGGGCGGTGTCCGCATGACGATCCGCATCCTGATCGCCGACGACGAGGCGCTGCTTCGGATGGCCTTCGGCACCGTCCTGGACGCCCAGCCCGACATGGCACCGGTCGGCGAGGCCGCGGACGGCGCCGAGGCCGTCCGCCTCGCCCGGGAGCTGCGCCCCGACGTCGTCCTGATGGACGTCCGGATGCCCGGGACCGACGGGATCGAGGCGACCGGACAGGTCATCGCGGCCTCCCCGCGGAGCAGGGTGCTGATCCTCACCACGTTCGACCTGGACGAGTACGCCTTCGCCGGGCTCAGGGCCGGGGCCTCGGGCTTCCTGCTGAAGAACACCAGGCCCGAGGAGCTCCTCACCGCGATCCGCAACGTGGCCGCGGGCGACGCGGTGGTCTCCCCGCGGATCACCCGCCGCCTGCTGGAGGACCTCCGCCCGCACATCCCGGGCGGCCCGGACGGCCCCGGCGGCCGCGGCCGTGGCACCGCCGAGCAGGACGAGCGGCTGGGCCGGCTCAGCGCCCGGGAACGCGAGGTGCTCGTCCAGGTGGGTCTGGGCCTGTCCAACGCCGAGATCGCCGCCGTCCTGTACCTCGCGGAGGCGACGGTGAAGTCCCACCTGGGGCGGATCCTGCACAAGCTCGAACTCCGCGACCGGATCCAGGCCGTGGTCTTCGCCTACGAGAGCCGTCTCGTCCACCCGGCCTGACGCCGCCGCGGTCGCCCGCTCACGCCGGGCCCGGCCGCGTCGGGTGCGCGTGGCCCGGAGCCGTCGCCGTCCGCGCGCTCCGGGCGAGGCCGGCCCGCAGGACGGCCTCGGCGGCCTCGGCCTGGCGGGCGTCGAGGACGCCGGCCTGCCGCCCGGCACGCTCCTCCAGCAGCCGCAGCCGGGAGTCGAACGGTCCGTCGGAGGCCGCCGTCGCGCGCAGCGCCCGCCAGAGCGCGATCTTGCCCTGGACACCGGCGCGCATGGCCTCCGCCTCCAGGAGGTCGCTCAGCGGGGAGCGGCGGACGACCCGGCCGTTGAGCTTGAGCCGGCCGGCCTTCTCCGCCGCGGTGCCCAGCAGCATCCGGTGCCACCGCGGCCGGACGCCGAGGGCCCGCATCAGGCCGACGAGGGTGTCACGGTCCTCGGTGATCTCCGTCGCCAGGCGCCAGAGTTCGGGCGTGTCCGGGTGCTCGCGGGCGATCCGCCGGGCCAGGGCCGCACCGCCGTAGGCACCGGCGAGGTGGTCGTTGAGGTAGAGCACCAGCAGGCGCCGGTCGTCGTCGTCCGTCATGGTGGAACCCCCTCGGGGTGTGGGTGCGGTGTCAGGCGGCCAGGGCGGCCGGGCGCAGCAGGACCTTCGTCCAGCCGTCGTCCCGGTGGTCGCGGCTGCCCAGTGGCAGGCGATGGAAACGGCCCCGGGTGGTGGTCTCCGGGCCCGGTCGCCGCTCCCGGCGGCCCTAACCGCGGCCCTCCACCGCCCGGGCGTCACCGGTGAGCGCGTAGCGGCGGCAGGCCAGGAGTTCGTCGAGCGTGCTGCCGACGTCCTTCCCGAGCAGGTGCAGCACCGACTCGGCGTCGCGGTCGGCGAGGTAGCCCGGCGCCACCCTCAGGGCCAGCAGGCCCAGCTCGCGGAACCCGTCGAGGACGCGCCGTTGGGCGTCCGCGCCCTGCGCGACGGCGGCGCGCCACGCCTCGACGTCGCAGCCGTCCGGTCCCTGGACGGAGCCGAGGTCGGCGGGCGGGGCGTCCGGGCGTTCGCGCAGTTCGGCGACGGCGTCGGCAACGGCGGTGCCGACCGCGGCCGCCGGCAGCCCGCCGGCGCCGTCGCGGGCCTGGCCGAGGCGCTCGGTGATCAGATCGGCGAGTTCGGAGAGGCGCCCGCGAAGCTCGACGACCGTCCGCACGGACAGCACCGGCCAGTCGTCCCAGGCGTGCGCGAGGGCGGGTCCGGCCGCGTCCGTCACGGTTGCCGCGATCACCTCGGCCGCCGCGGCGAGGTCGAGCAGGCGGTACGCGGTCGGCCGCGCGACGCCGAGCCGCGCCATGGCGTACGCACCCCAGGACGGGTGGCCGAGCGCGGCCCAGACCCGGGCCCGGTGCGCCGCACGGACCCGGCTCGTCAGGACCAGGGCGGAGGTGCCGGCGTCGGTGATCGCGGCCCGCAGCTCGTCGGTGAGGCGTTCGGCGTCGGCCCGGCCGACGGGGGCCCCGGGCCCGCGTGTGTCGTTCATCGGTCTCCCCTGGCAGTGGTTGGATGTGCCGGTCGGCCCCCGGTCCGACGGTAGGCGGAGGAGCGACCTCCGGGGTGGAGACCCCGCCGGATCGAGCTCCGTGGTTGAGGGGTGGCGTGGCCGGATACACGCCGGGTCGAGGTGTGCACACCGGAATGCGAGGGACCGACATGACCGCCCGCTGCGTCTGCTTCGACCGCTGCGACCCTCCCGCCCGCTTCGAGCGCTGCGGCGCGGGCCGCCGGACGTGGATGTCCGGGTGGCCGGGCGAGCCCGTCCTCCCGCGGCGCCCCCGGTGAGCGGCGTACGCCGCCGGGCCCCGAGCGCGCCGCGCACCGGGGGCCCGCGGTGGTGGCCCTCCCTGCGGGCGGTGGCGGTCGACGCGTGGCGGCAGGGACGGGAGATCGAACTCCTCCAGCGCTCGATGGCCTTCGCCGCGTTGTTCTTCGTGACGCTGGTGCCCCTGCTGATCGTCATCGCGGCCGCCTTCCCGTCCCGGGGCAGCGGGATCACCGAGTGGATCACCGACGGCCTCGGCCTGACCGGTCGCGGCGCCGACGCCGTCCGTGGGCTGTTCGGCTCCCGGGGCCAGGTCCTCAGCACCACCACGGCCTTCGGCCTGGCTGCCCTGGCGGTGTTCGGCGTGTCCCTGCTGGCCGCCGTCCAGGGCGTTTACGAGCGGATCTGGGGGCTGGACCGGGGTCCGTGGCACGCGGTGTGGCGGCAGGCGATCGGCCTGGCCGGGCTGACCGGCTACCTCGTGCTGGCCGCGTGGAGCGGCTCGCCCTGGCGGCACTCCGGCCTCCAGCCCACGGTCCGCATCCTGGCGTCGGTCGTCGGCGGGGTGCTGCTGTTCTGGTGGCTGCAGCGGCTGCTGCTCGCCGGCCGGGTTCCGGCCCGGGACCTCCTGCCGGGCGCCGTCGCGACCGTCGTGGCCCTGGCCGGGCTGCGGTTGTTCTCCCGGCTGGTCTTCGCGCCGCTGCTGGTGTCCAACGCGGTCTCCTACGGGACGGTCGGGACGGTCCTGGTCGTGCAGTCCTGGCTGATCGGGGTCGGCTACACCGTGTACGGCGGCGCGCTGGTCGGACGTGCGGTGATGCGCGCCCGCCGGGGGCCGTAGGCGCCCGTGTCGGGCCGTCGGGCGGCTCAACGCGAGGAGGCGGCGGGTGCGCCGGGCGGGTCGTCGCCGCCGCGGGGACCCTTCGCCCCGTCCGGTCCGGCCCCGTCCGGGGCCTCCCCGTCGCGGAAGGACACGTCGACGTGCTGCTCCGGCCGGCGTTCCTCCTGCCGGGCGACGGAGGACAGCACCTTCTCGTCCGCGCCGGTGAGGGGCGGCTGGAGCAGGCTGCGCGGCCACAGCCGGCGGGCGAGGACGACGTTGGTCTCGGCCGCGTAGACGGTGACCTGCGCGGCCAGGTAGAGCCAGGAGAGCAGGCCGATCACCGTCGCGAAGAAGCCGTAGACCTGGCTCGTGTGCCGCAGCTGGTGGGAGATCAGCAGCGCCCCGAACGCCTGCAGGACGGTGAACAGCGGCCCGGCGACGGCGCAGCCGGGCCACAGCGCCCGACCGGGCACCTCCCGCGGCGTGAGCACGCGGAAGCAGGCCAGGCACAGCGCGGCGTTGATCAGCGCCGAGACCAGCAGCCCGCCGACCCTGGCCGCGGGCCCGCCCAGCGTGGAGCCGACCAGCCAACCGGCGGCCGTTCCCAGCAGCAGTCCTACGGCGAGGACCGCGAACAGCAGCAGCCCGCGGGCCAGCCGGGGCCAGTAGCCCGGTCGTTTGACCCCGGGCACGTTCCAGACCTCCGCCATGGCGTGCTGGAGGACCTGGGCGATGCCGAGCGCTCCGTACAGCAGGCCGAGCACGCCGATGGTCAGGGCGAGGGCACTGCCCTGGAGGGAGTGGACGTTCTGGCGCAGCTGGTCGCCGATGATCGGGAAGTCGGCGAGGGCGGAGTCCAGCACCGACTTCTGGGCGCCGGGATGGCCGTGCAGCACGAACCCGAGGGTGGTGCTGAGCAGGAGCAGCAGGGGGAGCAGCGCGACGAAGCCGTAGTACGTGATCAGGGCGGACAGCAGACCGCCCCGGTCGTCCCCGTACTTCTTGACGACGCCGACGACCACACCGGGCACGAGGTGCCGCTGCTGGAAGCGGTCCGCGGACCGCAGCTTCCGTTCGATGGCGTTCATGCCCGCGCGTCTGCCCCGTACGGCGCCCCGGACACCCGGCACGTTCCCCGCGCCCCGGCCGCACCCCGTACCGCCGAGGGTTTCCGGGCCTACCGGGGAGTGATCCGCCGTGCACCGGGCACACGCGCAGCGGTCGGGGCGGGAACCGGCACGGGTTCCCCCGGCAGCCCGGGCGGCGCAGCGCCGCACCGGCGCCCGCGGGGCGACGGTACCCGGGGGCCCCGACCACCCGCCACGGAAGGAGCACGGCGATGAGCGGACGTACGGCCACGAGCCGACCCGAGAAGCCCGGCGAGCCCGGAAGCCCCGGGAAGTCCGGCAGGGGCGACGCCCCCGAGGTCGACGAGGAGACGCGCGAGCGGTCCTCGGAACAGCGGAACATCACCGCCCCCACCCCGCCGGACGTCCGGGCCGAGGGCGAGGACGACGACGAGCCGCAGCCGCCGGCCGCCGACACCCGGGCCCCCTGACCCGGCTCCCCGACGGCCCGACCCCGGGAGGCGGGGCGCATGACCTTCAGCCATCCGGCCGAGCGCGGCCGGGGGCGCTTCGCACGGCTGGCCGAGCGGGCGTCGAACCTGACCGGCTCGCCGCTCTTCTACGCCCTGTGCGTGCTGCTCGTGGCCGCGTTCGTCGGCGTCCACGTCGCCGGGGTCTCCCCGTCCTGGCAGTACTTCGTCGGCGACATGATGTCGGCCGTCACGCTGCTGCTGCTCGCCCTGCTGAAGAACGCCGAACGGCGGGCCGAGCGCGCGATCCAGCGCAAGCTCGACGCGATCGCGGCGGCGCTGCTCGCCCAGCAGGAGGACGACCCGGGCGAGGCGATGCAGGATTTGAGGGACGCGATCCGCATGGAGGAGGAGGTCTGAGCGGCCCGGGGTGTCACGGCGTTCCCCCGGCGGGGCGCCGTGACACCCCGGGGACCCACGCCCGGACGGAGAGGCACCAGGTCATGAGCGACGACGACACCGCGCTGGGCCGGGTGCTGGCCCGGCTGCTGGCCCGCTCCCAGGGGGCCGGACCGAACGAGGTGTCCCACCTGCTGCGGGAGGCCGCCCTGGCGCTGGGCGCGACCGACGCGCGGGTCTACCTGGCCGACGTCCAGCAGCGGAACCTCGTGCCACTGCCGGACCCGTCCGGCGCTCCCGGGTCGGACCCGGTGGACGTCGGGAGCACCCTGGGCGGCCGCGCCTACCGGTACCAGCAGGTGCAGATCTCCACCGGGACCCCGGCGGTCGGGTGGTTCCCGCTGGTGGACGGGATCGAGCGGATCGGCGTGCTGCGGATCGAGGCGCTGACCCTGGGCCGGGAGGCCGCCGAGGCCTTCGAGGCGCTGGCCGCGCTGGCGGCCCTGCTGGTGCTGTCCAAGGCCGCCTACAGCGACGTGATCGTCCGGACCACCCGGCGGGAGGACATGAGCCTGCAGGCGGAGCTCCTCTGGGCCTTCCTGCCGCCGCGCACCATCGGCACCCGCCACGTCACCTCCAGTGCCGTCCTGGAGCCCGCCTACGACGTGGGCGGCGACGCCTTCGACCACTCCATGGCCGGCGAGCGATTGCACGTGTCCGTCTTCGACGCGATGGGCCACGACCTCGCCTCGGGCGGCGCCAGCTCGGTGGCGCTGGCCGCCTGCCGGTCCACCCGGCGGGCCGGCGGCGGCCTGGCCGACATCGTCCGGACCATCGACGGCGCGCTGGCCCAGTGGATCCCGGACCGGTTGCTGACCGCGGTCGTCGCCGACCTCGACACCGCCACCGGTGACCTGACCTGGATCAACTGCGGGCACCCGCCCCCGCTGCTGATCCGCGACCGCCACGTCGTCCCCGACGCGCTGCGCCGCCACGCCGAGCTGCCGCTCGGGCTGGGGTTCCACGACGGCGAACAGACCGTCCACCACACCCGGCTCCAGCCGGGCGACCGGCTGCTGTTCTACACCGACGGCGTCACCGAGGCCCGCTCGGTCGCCGGTGAGATCTTCGGCGAGCAGCGCCTGACCAGCACCCTGGTGCAGTACATGGTCGCCGGCGAACCGGCGCCGGAGGCCCTGCGCCACCTGATCCACGGCCTGCTCGCCCACCAGGACCACCTGCGCGACGACGCCACCGTCCTGCTGGCCGAGTGGCACCCGGACCGCTCCGAGCAGTGACGGGCCGGCGCCGTGACCGCCCCCGAACTCCGCCGGGACGGGTCACGGCTGTGCGTGATCACGTGGCGTGGTCGAAGCCGGCGCCTGATTACGGTGGGTTGTTTGTGGCGGGTGGGGCCGGATAGACGGCACGGTCCATCGGAACGGGTCAACGCTCCGAACGGATCCACGTTCAGGGAAGTCGACCATGAACAACTCCAAGCCCTCCGCCGTGGGAGCTGGCTACCTGCTCGGGCGTTTGCACAAAGCCCAGTGGGCGCTGGCCCTCGCCGGTATGGCGGCCGGAGAGAGACTGAGTGCGAATCCCGGAGTCCTGGCAGGCCAGGCTGGAACGGACCGCACGCGCCCACCACCGGGTCATCGAGACCCTCGCACGGACCGGCCCCACCCTGCCCCTGCGCTTCGCCACCATCTACCGCGACGACCGGTGCAGCGAGGCCATGCTCCACGCACGGCGGACCGAACTCGAGGCCGGCCTGCGGAGGGTGGCCCACCGCACCGAACGGGGCGTCAAGGCCTACCTGACCCGCGGGCCGGCCGTCACCCCGCCCGAGGCGGACCGGCCCCGGCCGGCCGGCGGCGACCAACGGCCCGGCACCGCCTACCTGCTGCGCCGCCGCGCCCAGCACGAGGGCCGCCAACGGGCCGCGACCCGCGCGCTGGACGAGGCCCGGCAGATCCACGCGGCCCTCGCGGCCACCGCCGCCGAGTCGGCGCTGCATCCGCTGCAGAGCCCGGAGACGACCGGGCGGGGCGAGCCGATGGTCCTCAACGGCGCCTACCTCGTCGACGACGCCCGGCTCAGAGACCTCGACCGGGAGCTCGTCACCCTCGCGCTGCACCACCCGGGGCTGCGCCTGGAGGTGACCGGGCCGTGGCCGCCGTACTCCTTCAGCGGCGTCGAGCCGGCGGGAGGCGAGCGGTCGTGAGCCCGGCCCCTGACGCCCGGTTCGGTGCGGCCCTGGAACGGATGGAGCACGTCGCGCTGGTCGACCTCCTGGACCGGCTCCTGGCCGGGGGAGTGGTCCTGGCGGGCGAGATTACCCTGTAGATCGCCGACGTCGACCTGGTCCGGATCAGCCTGCGGGCGCTGATCGCCTCGGTGCGCGCGGCGGTCGAACCCGTTGACCGGAGACCGCCGTGACCGAAGCCCGGCAGGCCGGCCAGCACGTCGCCCTGGACCCGGAGGGCGTCGGCCGGGACCTCACCTGCCTGGTGCTCACCGTCGTCGAACTCGTCCGTGAACTCATGGAACGCCAGGCCCTGCGGCGCATCGACGAGGGCGACCTCACCGAGGAGCAGATCGAGGCCGTCGGCGTGACGCTGATGGCGCTGGAGGACCGGATGGACGAGCTGCGCGACCACTTCGGCCTCGCGCCCGAGGACCTGAACATCGACCTCGGGCCGCTGGGGCCCCTGCTGGCCCCCGAGCCTTCCGACGCATCGACCGCCTCGACCGCAGCGACCGCATCACCCGACGCATCGACCGGGCATGGACTCGGCGGTTCGGGGCAGACGCCGGACGAGGCCCTGGGCCCGTACCGTTCGAATCCGCCAAGGAGGACGTTGTGAGTGCCGGAAAGAAGATCAAGCACACGGCCGAGACCGCCAAGGGCAAGGCGAAGGAGGCGACCGGAAAGGCCGTCGGCAACGAGAGTCTGGCCGCCAAGGGCAAGGCCGAGCAGGTCAAGGGCGACATGTCCCAGGCCGGCCAGAAGGTGAAGGACGCCTTCAAACACTGACCCTTCCCCGTCCGGCGTGCGCCTCCCGACCCCGAGCCGGGAGGCGCACGCCCGCGCCCGGCCGTCGGGCGCGGGCTCCGCCCGACCTGCGCGGATCCGGTAGAGGACCGGCCCGGCGGGTACACGCCCGGTGGGTCCTCCCGGACCGAGGAGGAGGTGACGGAGATGACCAGGACCACGGTGACGAAGCGCCCCGCTCCGCAGCGGCCCAGCCCGCCGCTCGACCTGCGGACGCCGTCCGGCCGGCCGCTCCCGTACTGAATCCGGCCCGACTCCGGCACCGACTCCGCTCCGGTCCGATGACCGGGGCGGAGTCGGGTGCGCAGGGCGCGGTGCCGGCGGAGGACCACGGCCCTCCCGGCGGTGCTCCCGTCAGGACGCCGTGGGCTGGTTGGTGGCCCGGGCCGCCCGGCGTCCGAGGGCGGTGAGGCGGTGGACCGGCCCCCCGGGCCGGTGCCCGGCCGCGGCCCGGACCCCGGGCACACCGTGCTCGGGGGCGCCGCCGGCGGGCGGGAGCAGCCGCGCCGCCAGGGAGAGCAGGCGGTCGAGGTCCACCTCCGTGCCGAAGTGCGAGCGGACGGCCGCCACCAGCTGGTTCGGCGTGTCCGGGGCCACCAGGTCGCAGGCCGTCGCGGCGACGTCGCCGGGCCGCCCGCGCAGCCGCCGGACGGCCCGTTCCAGGGCGAGCTCGTCCCGGCCGCAGAGCATCACGGCGCAGCCGCGGTCCGCGAGTTCACTCGATCCAGGAACGCCCGGACCCGGTAGGGGGAGGCGCCGGTCCACTCCAGCAGGAAGGCGATCCGCCGCAGGGCCTCCTCCCGGGGCCGCGGCCGGTGGCCGGTGGGAGGTCACGGGCGCAGGTCCGGATCGGTGTCCGATGACGGGGTGTCCGCTCCCTTGCCGTTGCCGTTGCCGTTGCCGTTGCGCTGGCGCAGGTGGCGGACCGGCAGCAGCAGCCAGCAGAACGCGAACCAGCCCATGACGGCGCCGGTGATCCAGCCCGCGATCGCGGAGCCGGTCGCGACCCGGAGCAGGAGCAGCAGGGCGGAGCCGATGGTGAGGGCCAGCAGCACCAGGCCGACGGCCACCAGCTGCGCCGTGGCGTCCACCAGCTCCGGCTTCAGCCGGCGCCCGGCGAAGATCCGGTGGTAGGCCACCGGGGCGGCCAGTGCCCCGGTGGCGAGGGCGCCCTGGACGACCGTGGCCACGTACAGCCCGCGGTCGAAGGCCCCGAGCTGGGTGAAGCGGGGCATGAAGACCACGCTCAGCAGGAAGCCGAAGAGGACCTGCGAACCCGTCTGGGCGACCCGGACCTCCTGCAGGAGGTCGCCCCACCGCCGGTCGGCGCGTTCCTCCGGTGACTCCCGGCGGCCCACCCGGGCCTTGGGGATGCGGCCCGCACGGCCGGTGTCCGGTGCCGTCGGCATCGTGATCGCCTCCGTCTCTCTCCCCTCGCGGCGCGTGTAGCCGCAGCCGGGCCGGGCAAACGCGCGGCATGGACGAGGAACAGGCGGTGTGCCCGGCCGCACCCGGGCCACCCCGTGAGCTCCCGGTCGTCCGCGCGGCCCCCGGCGGGTCGGTGCGTGGGGGAGCCGGGGCCGGCGGGGCCGCCTGGCGCGACGGCCGGGGCGGCAGCGCGCAGCCCCGGTCGGACCCCGGGCCCGGCACGTCCCTGGCGCGGGCCCGACGGCCGCAGGGCGGCCTGCAGGTGGCCGTGGACCGCGACGGGCCGGTGCTGATCGTGAGCGTCGCCGGGGAGCTGGACCGCTACACCGGGGACGGGCTGCGCGGCGCGCTCGCCGGCCTCGTGGACGACGGCGTCGAGCGGATCGTGGTCGACTTCGCCGAGCTGCGGTTCTGCGACTCCACCGGGCTCAGCATTCTTCTCCAGGCCCGCATCCGGACCGGGCCGGCCGGGCCGCGCCTGGAGCTCGCGGGCCTGAGCCCGACCGCGGCGCGGATGTTCGCCATCACCGGAGCCGACACCGTGCTGCCGATCCACCCCGATCTCGGGTCCGCGCTGAAGACCCCGGACCGGTCGGGCGACGGTCCGGACCACCCGCTGCGGTTCGGACCACCCACTGACCGAGACGGGAAGGTGGAGCCGTGAACGGCTATGTGAGACCGCCGCCGCTGGCGGGGGTCGACGAGACGAGGCGCCTCGCGTTCGCCACCAGCGTGGGTGCGGTGCGGTGCAGCCGTGCCTTCAGCCTCGAGGCGCTGCGGGCCTGGCACTGGTCCGGCACCGACGACTCCGGCACCTACGACTCCGGCACCGCCGCCGGGGAGGAGCGGCGGGCCGTCGTCGAGGACGTCCTGCTGATGGTCTCGGAGCTGGTCACCAACGCCTGCCTGTACGCTCCCGGTGGCCCGCGGGAGCTGCGGTTGTCCTGGGACGGTATCCGCCTGCGGGTCGAGGTGGTCGACGACAGCCCGCTGCCGCCCCGGCCGCGTCCGTTCGCGGAGCCGGGACGGCCTGGCGGGCACGGCCTGCGCGTGGTGGACCGGCTCGCCCGGGCCTGGGGCTCGGTGCCCGAGGGCCGGGGCAAGGCGGTCTGGCTGGAGGTCTCGCCCCCGCTCGACGGGCACGTCTACCGGGGGCGGTACTGACACCTTCCGTGCGCTCCACGCGGACGCCCTCCGGGCCCTACGTGCAGTGGACCGTCACCGCTGCCCGGGATGCGGCGCCGGGGGCGGCGCCGGATCGGGATCCGGAAACGGCGGCACCGGCGGGGGCACCGGATCGGGGCCCTCGCCCGGCCGGGGTGCGGGGTTGGGGTGCGGGAACGGCTCGGTGTCCGGGTCAGGTGGCGTCGGGATGGTCATGGCGATGTCTCCGTCCGGCGGCGGGGTGGGGGTGCGGTCAGCGGCCGAGCGCGTGCGCCAGCTCGCGCTTGTTCATCTTCGAACGGCCCTTGATGTTGCGCTGCCTGGCCTCGTTGTACAGCTGGTCGTAGGTCGGGCCCTGGGCACCCTGGTGCGAGCGCAGCCCACCGCGGCGGCCGGACGAGATGTCGTGGGTGGAGCTGCGGCTCGCGGTCTTCGACTCGCCGTGCCGTGCGCGTTCCTTGTTGACCGTCCGGGCGGCGATCTCCTCGGCCCGGTCCTCACTCTCGCCGCGGTCGAGCGCACTCTCCTTGATGTGCTCGTACTGGCGCTCCCGCTTGGGGCTGGATCCTCGGGGCATGACCGGCACTCCTCTCGGCTTCGCGGTCGTTGCCCGGGCACGCCTACCCGGGCAAATCGAAACAAACCGGCCGAATCGTGAATTCAATGTCGCATGTCGGGTAGAACAACCGTGCGGCGGATCGGCAGAGACCCGCCGACCAGCACCGAACCGGGTGCCACCGGGACCTTCGCTTGAAGAAGCCGGGCACGGGTCCTGGGGGGAAGAAGCCCGCGATGCGCGAGCGAGAGCTCGCCGGCGTCGTCCGGGCGTTGACCCCGATGCCCAGGAGATTCAAGTGATCACTCCCCTCGATACCGCCAGTCCCACCGGCCGGGATCCCGCCGGGCCCGTCGACCCCGTCGAGTCCTCCGGCCTGCCCGCCGACCTTCCGCCGAAGCCCACCGAGGCCGAGCTGCGGGTGATGGGCAAGTCCGAGGCGCGCGAGCTCAGCGACGCGCTGTTCGAGCGCCTGGCCGGTCTCGCCCGTGAGACGCACGCGTACAGCTATGTCCGCGGCACGATCATCGAGCTCAACATGCCGCTGGTCCGCTTCATCGCGGCCCGGTTCCGGCACCGCCCCGAGGACATGGACGACATCCTCCAGGTCGGGACGATCGGCCTGATCAAGGCCGTCGACGGGTACGACCCGCAGCGTGGCGTCGAGTTCGTCACCTACGCCATCCCCACCATCGCGGGCGAGATCAAACGGTTCTTCCGGGACACCTCCTGGCCGGTGCGGGTGCCCCGCAGCATGCAGGAGCTGTACCTCACCGTGTCCCGCGGCTCGGACCGGCTGGAGCAGGAGCTCGGTAGGCTGCCGCGACCGGAGGAGATCGCCGAGGACCTGCACCTCACGGTCGAGGAGGCCACCGAGGGTCTGGTGGCCGGTCGGGTGTACCGGCCCAACTCGCTGGACGCACTGCGCGACCAGGACACCGACGAGAGCGGGAGCGCTCTGCTCGACCGCCTGGGCGCCTGCGACCCGGGCATCGAGCTCGCCGACTTCCGCACCGCCGTGCGCCCGCTCCTCGAACACCTGCCGGAGCGCGAGCAGACCGTGCTCAAACTGCGGTTCTGGGACGGCTGGACGCAGTCCCAGATCGCCGAGCGGATCGGCGTCTCCCAGATGCACGTCTCCCGGCTGCTCTCGGCGACCCTGGCGGGGCTGCGCGAACAGCTGGAGGACCAGGACGCCGACGGCTGGACGGACGACCCGCCGGAGGCGGAGGAGTGAGCCCCACGGGGCCGACGGGGGCCCGAGCGGGTGAACGCCCGGCGGCTTGATCCGCCGGGCGTTCGCCCGCCGGCCCGCACGGTCGGCCCGCCGCCCGGCGCGGTCAGTCCGCGTCTCCCGGGTCCGGGAACGAGTGGTGCTCGTGGGTGACCACCCAGCGCCCCGCGTCCTTGCGCAGGCCGACGGTCAGCCGCAGGCGCTGCGCGGGGCGGTCCGCGAGGTCCTGCGGCGTCCCGCAGCGCAGCAGGGCGAACGCGAACGCCACCTCCGACCCGGCGGTGACCTGCAGCGACTCGATCTCGAAGACGGCGCCCCGGGCCTGCCACTCGAAGAACGGCGGCCAGCTGTCCCGGTAGGCGTCGATGCCGCGCACCCCCTCGTACGGCGGGGGCACGTCGAACATCACCACGTCCGCCGCGTGGTCGGCCACGACGCCGTCCAGGTCGCCCGCGTGCACGGCCGCCGCCCAGCGCTCCACCAGTGCCCGGACCTGCTCCTCGTCAGTGGCCATGGTCAGGATGCTCCGCCACTCCGGCCCGCCCCGCAACGGCGGGGCGGGCCGGAGTCGCGGCCCGACCGGTGACCGGCGGGGCCGGGGTCGCTCAGGAGGACTTGCCGCGGCCGGTGACGAGGTCGCGGGCGCGGTCCACCAGGCCGGTGCCGGCGGCCAGCAGCTTGTTGTCCGGGGCGTTCGGGTGGGGCCGGGTGGGGGCGAGCTTCTTCGCCCGGCGCACCTGGTCCCCGAGTTCGTCGAGCGCCCCGGGCGGGCAGGCGTCCGCCAGGGCGGGGAAGAGGTTGCGCTCCTCGTCCTGGATGTGGGCCGTCACCTCGGCGACGAGGCGGTCGACCACCACGTCGAAGCGCACGTCGCCGCAGTCCACGCCCTCCAGCTCCTTGAGGAGCTTCTCCACCCGCTCGTGGTCGGCCACCTCGCGGTCCGCGATCGCGTCCCCGCCGGGGACGTGCTCGCGCACCGCCGGGTACAGGTACTGCTCCTCCGCCACCGAATGCCGGACCAGCTCGATGGTGACCTGGTCGGCGACCTCGCGGCGCCGTTCGTCGCCCACCGGAAGCGCCTGGATCCGGGCGAACATCTCCTCCACCTCGCGGTGGTCCGTCATCAGCTCGTTGACCACGTTGCCGCCGTGTCCCATGACCTCTGCTCCTGTTCCCGACGAGTGTGCCGGTCGACGCTCGGACGCGTGCCCGCTCGGGCGCGGGCACCTCGGACCCGGCGTCTTTCCGTGTTCGGGCGAGATATGCAGGGACCGGGGGCGGCGCTAGAAATCCGGGCCGTCGGGTAGGCGCGCGGTGGTAGCGGGACGTCCGGTACCGGGACGGAAGGGGAACTCCATGTTTCTGCTGGGATTTCTGCTGTTCGCGGCGTCCGGCGCCTTCATCGGGCTGCTGATCGCGGACAACCTCTCCGGAGGCCCCGAATACCAGGTGACGGTCCTCGGCCACGACCTGGTGACGCTGAACAGCCTGGCGATCTTCCTGTCCGGCGTCGCCCTCGCGCTGCTCTTCTGCCTCGGCCTGGCTCTGATGGGGGCGGGTCGGCGGGTCCGGCGCCCGGCGCCGGTGGCTGCGGGCGGCACCGTCCACCGCGAGGCCGATCCGCAGCCTCCGGCCCGACGGTCGCGGGTCGGTGAGGCGCACGACGGCGAGGAGCGGGTCGGCGAGGACCGGATCGGCGAGGAGCGGGTCGGCGAGGCGCGCGACGGCGAGGACCGGATCGGCGAGGAGCGGGTCGGCGAGGCGCGCGACGGCGAGGACCGGGCCGGTGCGGACCGGGCCGGTGCGGAGCAGGACGAATCGCTGACCGTCCCGGGGAGCCCGGCCGACGAGCAGGGCGGCCGAGCCGAAGGCATTCCCGTCGCGCCGCGCAAGGAGGCCCGCAGACGGCACCTGTTCGGCCACTGACCCGGCCGCGGCCCACGGCCGGGGGCGTGGCTCCCCGGCGTGAGCGGCTGCATACTGTCCGAACACGTCGGAGGTCCTCATGGCCATGGTGGATGTCGCCGCGCTCGCCCGGCTGGTCGCGGAGTACGACGCCCTGTCCGCGCTGCCGTCCGCCGAGGCCCGGCAGCGGCTGCGCGACGTCTGCTACACGATCGGCATCTACACCGGTGAGACCGACCCGGCCCGCGCGGTCGCCCGGGCCCGGACCCTGCTGGACCCGGCCCTCCGCGCCGCGGCGGCGGCCGCGGTGCAGCCGGTCGTGGCGGTCGCCGACCGGGCGACCGGTCCGTTGCTGGCCGAACTGGAGGAGCTCGCCGGCCGCGAGCGCGGACGGCACCGGCCGAGCCTGCACGACGTCGTCCAGCTGACCAGAGTGGTCCTCCCGGACTGCGTCGGCGCCGCCGTGAGCACCTGGTCCGACGACGGTTCCGTCGAGACCCTCGCGGCGAGCTCCCCACAGCTGCTGGCCCTCGAGCGGATCCAGGGCGAGGCGGGCACCGGGCCGCTCGCAAGGATCCGCGGCCAGGGGGAGGGGCAGGTCGTGGTCCACCTCGACCCGGGCCGCCCCGGCCGGTTCGCCGACCGGGCCAGGCGTTGCGGCGTGCGCGCCGTGGCGACGGAGCACCTGCGCACCCTGCCGCACGGGTGCACCGCCTTCAGCGCGTACCTGCGCACTCCGGTACAGCCCGGCACACCGGCGGCGGCCCTGGTCACCGTCCTCGCCCTGCAGGCGTCGGCCGCGCTGGACCGCTCCGCCCTGACCCGCACGGTCGCCGACCTGCTCGACCGGCGGCACGCCACCGGTCTGGCCCTCGGCATCACCATGGAGCGCTTCGGGGTCTCGGCGCACACCGCACTGACCCTGCTCGCCCGGGCGGCCCAGCGGCTGGGAACGGACCTCGACACCGTGGTCCGCCGCCTCGCCGCGGACGGCCGGCTGCTCCCCGCGGGCGCGGACGGGCCCGGTCCGTGACCGGTCCGGGGGAACGGCTTCCGTGCGGCCGGGCCCGGCGCGATGGTTACGCGGGCGGCGACCGGGCAGACGCGCGATCGGCCGGGAAGCGCCCGGTTGCACGACGCGAGGAGGCTTCAGATGAGCATGGTGAAGGAATCCGTCGACGTCGGCGTCCCCCTGCACGCCGCGTACAACCAGTGGACCCAGTTCGAGGAGTTCCCGCGGTTCATGGAGGGCGTCGAGTCGGTGACCCAGTTGGACGAGCGCCACAACCACTGGCGGACCAGCATCGGCGGCGTCACCCGGGAGTTCGACACCGAGATCGTCGACCAGCTGCCCGACGAGCGGATCGCCTGGCGCACCATGGACGGCGACGTCCGGCAGAAGGGCGTCGTGACCTTCCAGCGGCTCGACGACTCGCACACCCGCGTCAACATGGCCATCGACTTCCAGCCCACCGGGATGGTCGAGAGGGCTGGCGACGCCATGGGCATGGTCGACCGCAGGGTGAAGGGGGACCTGGTGCGGTTCAAGGACTTCATGGAGGAGCGCGGCCGGGCCGAGGGCGGCTGGCGGGGGCGGATCAGCCCGAGCTGAACCCGCCCTTCCGCCGTCCGGGCGGCTCCGGTCCCTCCCCGTGGGGCCGGAGCCGCCCGGGCTTCCGCCCGCCGCCGCCCGTGCTGCGGTGACCGGTCGCCTGCCTCCCGGTCGGGCCCGGTCCGCCACCCCGGCCGGAATGTCTTCGGCCCCCCGGGGTAGGCGCCCGACATGGAGGACACCGGACCCCCGGCGGACGACTGGACCACCGGCGACGACGCGGACGGGCTCGACCTGTGCGACCACTGCGGACAGGCCGTCGCCAACTCCGACCTGCTCGGCGCGCTGGTGCCGGACTCCTCGGCGCTGCACGCCACCGACCCGGCCCTGGACGGCAAACGGGTCCTGCTGGCCTGCTCCGTGGAGCACCTAGCCACCCTGATCGAGCACTACCGGGTCCGCCCGTTCGTCCCCGCGGAGCAGTGGGCGGGGAAGGTCTGCCGGGCGATCGCCGACTACGACGAGCCCGTACCGCTCAGCCTGGTCGCCCGGCTCAGTGGTCTCTCCGTGCAGGAGGCGTCGCAGGGCGTGGAATGGCACAACGCCCGCGCCCGGGAGTGGCGGGAGACCTACGGCGAACAGGGGGCGCCCGAAGAGGACGACGGCGAGCCGTGATCCGGTGGGCCGTCACCGCGAGAACGACGGTCACGACGGACCGCCGAACGACGGAGCCGTGAGAACGACGAGTCACGACGGGAAGGACGACGAGCCATGAGGAACGCCAGGCACTACCGTCTCATCGCCACCGACCCGCACCAGGAGATCCTGCTCACCGCCACCGGGGCGACGGGCAGTCAGGGCACCGAGGTGTACGTGGACGACTCCGGCGTCGTCCGGGCCGAGGTCGACGGCCACGGCGACGTGCGCACCGTCACCAGCACCCTCTTCCTGGGGCGCCCGCTCCGCATCGAACCCTGGTCTGACCCGGCCGGTCCGACCACCCGGGGGCGTTCGCGCCCCGACCCGACAGGCAGCCCGGCTGCCCCGACCCTGCACCGATCCCAGCCGACGCAGGAGGAGAGATGACCCATCACGCCAAGGCCCTGGCCATCGTCATGAACGAAGGCGTCGAACAGGACGAACTCCTCGTCCCCGTACGCCACCTGCGCGAACAGGGAGTGCAGGTCGACATCGCCGCCCCCGAGCGGGACCCCATCCGAACCCTCGTCCGCGACAAGGAACCCGGAGAGACCGTCGACCCGACCCACACCCTCGACGAGGTCGACCCCACCGGCTACGACCTGCTGCTCATCCCCGGCGGCACCCTCAACGCGGACGCCCTCAGGCTCCGCCAGTCCGCCGTCGACACCGTGCTCGCCTTCACCACCGCCGGCCGGCCCGTCGCCGCCATCTGCCACGGACCGTGGTTGCTGGCCGAGGCCGGAGTCGCGTACGGCAAGCGCCTCACGTCCTTCCCGTCGCTGCGCACCGACCTCGCCAACGCCGGTGCGACCTGGGCCGACGAGCCCCTGGTCCAGGACGACGCGAACGGCTGGCGGCTGGTCACTTCCCGCAACCCCGACGACCTCGAACACTTCCTGCGGGGCGTCGACGCCGCGCTGCGTGAGCGCTCCGAGGCCGCCGGCCTGCGCTGATCAGCTCAGGGGGCTGAGCGGCGTGCGGATCCAGCCATATCCTGAAGCGATGAGCGACCAGCACCCGGTCTCGGGGTGGACCTTCCTCACCAACCACGCCCGCGTGCTGGTGCAGATCGCCCGGGACCCGGGCATCCGGGTGCGCGACATCGCCACCCGCTGCCTGCTCACCGAGCGGGCGGTGCAGCGGATCATCGTCGACCTCGAAGAGGCCGGCTACCTCACGCACGAGCGTCGCGGCCGCGCCAACCACTACGAGGTGATCGCGGGCAAGCAGCTGCGGCACCCGGCCGATGCGGGCCCGACCATCGCGGAGCTGCTGGCCGTCCTGCTGCGCTGACCGGCGGTCCTGCTGCGCCGGGGTGAGTGCTGCAGGACGGCCGACCGTGCGGTCACCGCGGGTGTCCGGCTCGGCCCGCGCCGCGTACGGCTGCGCATCGCGGCCTCGACACGCAGCGATCCCCGCCGTCCCCTTTGCGTGGAATCCCCCTCGGGCGAAGGGGGTCGACGGGACGTCACCAGGGAGGTCCGGACGGCTCAGTCCCGGGCGCGGCGGTAGCGCTCGTAGACCACGCGGGAGGCGAAGACGCCGGTCTCGACCAGCTCCAGCCGGATCTGCTCGGTGACGGGCGGCAGGAAGGGGGTGCCGCCGCCGACGACGACCGGATGGCGGAGGATCCGCAGTTCGTCGACGAGGCCGAGTTCGACCGCCGCGGCGGCCAGGCCCGCACCGCCGACCGCGAGGTCGAGGTCGGTCGCGCCCTGTGCCGCGGCGGCCTCCTCGGTCAGCGGGGCCCGGGCGAGCCGGGCGTTGCCCCGGACGGTGTCCAGGGTGCGGCTGAAGACGACCTTGGGGACGGCGGACCAGGCGTCGGCGAACGCGGCGTGGAGCTCGTCGCCGCGCATCGATGGATCCGTCTCCCAGGGCAGCATGGTCTCGTAGAGCTTGCGGCCGCAGAGGAACCCGCCGAGCTCGCGGACCTGCCCGAGGTGGAAGCGGAACTGCTCGTCGCTCGGGACCGTCCAGGCGAACGCGCCCTCGCGGTCGGCGATGAAGCCGTCCACCGAGACGCCCATCGAGTAGATCAGCACGGCTTGGGCCTCCTGGGTGCCGGGGTGACGGACGGGGGTGTGACGCACCTCTCCCGCCCGGGTGATCGTACGGCCGGGCCCGCCGCCGGGCCGCGAACGCCGTGCCGCGGGTCGTGCGTGCGGGGCGGGCGTTGTGCGGCTGCGCCCCCGGCGTGCGCTCCCAGGCTGTGACGGAGGCGCCCTGCGCCGTGCGGAACTCCCTTGTCGGTGGCGGCGGTTAGTCTTGCGCCGCTGCCCCGCAGGTGGGTGGTGCCCGGGTGGCGGGCGGCGTTTGGCGGGAATCGGGGCGGTGGTGGTGCGGGTGGTGGACGTAGGGTGTGCGCTGCAGAACTGTGAACGACTCGACGGGGGACGACGATGAAGGTGGCTGCCAGAAGCCGGGACTTGGCCGGGCTGGAGCGCAAGCTCCGCAGCGCGGGGCGCCCGTGGACGCTCGCCGAGGTCGTGATGACCGCTGACGGGCAGTGGGCCGTGGGGGCGGCGAGCCGCCGGACGGCGAGCGGTCCGGAGCGGGGCCGGGAGGAGCACCGGGGGGCGGGTCCGCGCGACGCGGCGGGCGCCTGACCCCGGGCCGGACACGGCGTCAGGCCGCGGGCCTCGGGCCGGTCCGGCGGATCCTGCCAGGGCGCCGGGTCCCACCGGGCACGCGCTACCCGCCCTCGGCCGCGGTCTGCCGGGCGGCCGTGTGCAGGAAGGCGATCAGCTCGCGGACGAGGGTCGTCGGGCGGCGCTGGTGGACGATCGAGATCTCGCGGGCCGGCGCGCAGCCGGCCAGCCGGTGCAGGGCGAGCCGGGACCGGTCCGTCCTGGTCAGGACACTGGCCGGGACGAGGGCGACGCCGAGCCCCGCGGTGATCAGCGCGAGGATGGCGTGGTAGTCCGCGGACTCGTACGCGACGCGCACCCCGACCTCGGCCTGCCGGGACAGGCCCTCCAGGCAGACCCGGTTGGGGATCCCCGGGGCGCCGGAGATCCAGGACTCACCGGCGAGCTCGCGCAGGCCGACGGGCCGGTGCGCCGGCCGGTCGGCGAGCGGGTGACCGGCCGGGACGACCAGGCGCAGCGGGTCGTCGAGCAGCTTGTGCCGCTCGAGGCCCGGGTGCGGCGCCGCGGGCACGCCGGGATGGTAGCGGTGGGTGATCAGTGCGTCGAGGTCACCGGACGTCACCAGCCCGTAGCCGCCGGGCGGTTCGATGTCGACGAGGGAGAGTTCGGCCCGGGGGTGCCGGTCGCGCAGTGCGGCGAGGGCGGAGGGGACGAGGACCTGACCGGCGGTGGCGAACGCTCCCAGGGCCAGCCGCAGCGGTTGCTCGGCGATGACGGCGCCGATCTCGGCGCGCGCCCGGCGCAGCTCGCCGACGACCCGTTCGGCCTGGGCCAGGACGAGGGCGCCGACCGGGGTGAGGACGACGCCGGTGGCGCGGCGTTCCAGGAGCCGGACGTCGAGGTCCTTCTCCAGTTTGGCGATCTGCTGGGACAGCGCCGATGGGGTGAAGGCGAGCCGGCGGGCGGCCTCGGCGATCGAGCCGGAGTGCGCCACCTCGACGAGGATGCGCAGCCGTTGGACGTCCAGTTCCCGTTCCATGCCGCCCACCGTAAGCGCGGCTAACGGCCGGCAAGGAATCCTCGCTGGTGCTGATGGCTCGGCGCCGCCGATCATGAGGGCATGAACCCGACGCAGACGCTCTCTCCCGCCGCCGTCGCCCGTGCCGCCGAGCGGATCGGCCCCTACGCCCGCCGGACCCCGCTGCTCGACCTGGAGCTGGACGGCCGGCGGGTCCTGCTGAAGCTGGAGCACCTGCAGCGCAGCGGCTCCTTCAAGTTCCGCGGCGCCGTCAACGCGGTGCTGGAGGCCGGGGCGGCGGGCCCGGTGGTGGCGGCCTCGGGCGGCAACCACGGTCTTGCGGTGGCCGAGGCGTCGCGGCTGCTGGGCGTGCCCGCCACCGTGTACGTGCCGGAGTCCGCGCCCGTCGCGAAGACCTCGCGGATCGAGGCGGCGGGTGCGCGCCTGGTGCGGCACGGCGCCAGGTTCGCGGAGGCCGCGGTGGCGGCCCGGGAGGCGGCGGACCGGGCCGGGCACCGCTTCCTGCACGCCTACGAGGACCCGATCGTGATCGCCGGGCAGGGGACGCTGGCCGCCGAGGTGGTGGCGCAGGCCCCCGAGGTCGACGCGATCGTGGTCGCCGCGGGCGGGGGCGGCCTCGCGGCCGGGACGGTGCTGGGCGCCGGTGGTCGGACGGTGGTGGCGGTGGAGCCCGAGGGCTGCCGGTGCCTCCATGACGCGCTCGCGGCGGGCGGGCCGGTGGACTCGTCGGTGGAGTCGGTGGCGGCCTCGGCGCTGGGTGCCACCCGGGTGGGCGACCTGGCCTTCGGGGTGCTGTCCGGGGCGGGGGTGCGGTCCGTGCTGGTCGGGGACGATCAGCTGGTGGCGGCGCGGGACCGGCTGTGGGAGGAGTGCCGGATCGCGGTCGAGCCGGCCGGGGCGGCGGGCTTCGCGGCCTGGCTGGCGGGGCTCGTGCCGGGGCGCCGGCCGTGCGTGGTGCTGTGCGGGGCCAACGCGGAGTGGACGGCCGGGTGACGCTCCCGGCGCCCGCCGGGTGACGCCGCGGCCGTCCCCGGGCCCGGCGGGTGCCGGGGAGCGTGCGGGCGGCCGGGAACACGAAAGCTCGCCGGGAACGCGGACGCCGCCGGGAACACGAAAGCTCGCCGGGAACGCGAACGCCGCCGGGACGGGTCGGTCCCGGCGGCGTGGCGTGGCGTGGCGTGGCGTGGCACGACGGCCGCGGTCGCCCGCGGCGCGGGCCGTGGAGGGACCGGCCCTACAGCCCCTGCCAGGCCGGCTTGGCGGCGTAGGTGTCGCGGAAGTAGCCGGCCAGCTTGAGGCCGGAGGCGGCGGCCTCGTCGACCACGACGGTGGCGTGCGGGTGCAGCTGGAGGGCCGAGGCGGGGACGGCCGCGGCGAGGGGGCCCTCGACGGCCAGCGCGACGGCCTCGGCCTTGGCCTCGCCGGTGGCGAGCAGGACGAGGTGGCGGGCCTCCAGGATGGTGCCGATGCCCTGGGTGATGACGTGGTGCGGCACGTCGTCGATGCTGTCGAAGAAGCGGGCGTTGTCCTCGCGGGTCTGCCGGGTGAGGGTCTTGATCCGGGTGCGGGAGGCCAGCGAGGAGCAGGGCTCGTTGAAGCCGATGTGGCCGTCGGTGCCGATGCCGAGCAGCTGGAGGTCGACGCCGCCGGCCTGGGCGAGGGCCCGGTCGTAGGCGGTGGCGGCGGTGGCGATGTCCTCGGCGTTGCCGTCCGGGCCGAGGAAGGAGGCCTCGGTCAGGCCCAGCGGTTCGACGACCTCGCGCAGCACGACCGAGCGGTAGGACTCGGGGTGGCCGGCGGGCAGGCCGACGTACTCGTCGAGCTGGCAGACGCGGGCGCGGGAGGCGTCCAGCCGGCCGTCGCCGACGCGTGCGGCGAGGGCCTGGTAGATCGGCAGCGGGGTGGATCCGGTCGCCACGCCGAGCAGGGCGTCGGGTTTGCGCGACAGCAGATCGGTGATCGCCGTGGCGATGAGTTCGCCGGCCGCAGTGGCGTCAGGGACGATCACGATTTCCATACGGGTCCACCGTTTCTGAAAACGACAAGGAGGTCTAGACCATTCTGTCGTGAACGGGGGCCCCAGGTCCAGCCGGGTCCCGGGGCCGGTCACCAGGGGCCGGACCGGTGGTCGGGCGGTTCAGCGGCCGGCGGTGCGGGCGCGGCCGCCGGCGTGCCCGCGGAGGGGGCGGGGGACGGGCCGGCGGGCGGCGCGGACGACCGGCCGGACGGGAGCTCGGCGATGACGGCGCCCGCCAGCAGACCCACGGCGATCACGGTCAGGATGGTGACCAGCTTCGTGATGTCCCGGAAGCCCTCGATCGGGTGCCCGCCCGCCAGGTCCGTCAGCCCGCGCAGCCCCAGCGAGCCGACGGTGAGGGTGAAGAACCCCGGCAGCGCCAGGACGAGCCGGGGCGGCATGCCCGGCCGGCGACTGAGCAGGCCGGCGGCGGCCCCGAGCGCCACGGCCGCGACGAAGGTCCCGCCGAACTCGCCGAACAGCCAGGTGCCGACGGTCTGCACGCCGACGGTCAGGTAGACCAGCACCAGCAGCGCCGGCAGCAGCCGCCAGGGCACCGCGAAGGAGAGCACCGTGCCGACGGTGAAGACCACCCAGCTCAGGAACAGCATCCACCGCGGCAGGTCGCCGTGGGCCGCGACGTCGAACAGCGAGTGCCGCGGCGTCCCCGTGAAGACGAGCCCCAGCAGCACCCCGACGTACAGCTGCAGCAGCAGGAACACCGCGTAGACCAGCCGGATCGCGCCGGTGGTCAGGTACCCGGCGGCCAGCTCCGCGGCCGCGGCACTCAGGTAGTCGCCGGGGACGAAGTAGAACAGCGCAGGCAGCATCAGCAGGACCGGCCCGCCGTGGGCGGGGGTGTCGGCGAAGGCCTCCAGGGCGATCACCGAGACCGCCACCGCCGCGACCGGCGGCAGCAGGACGGCCAGCCGTGGCACGCGCTCGGCCCCCACGGCCAGCCCGGCGCTGACCGTGGCGAGCACCGCCGTCGTCCACACCTCGTACCAGGTGGCCTGCATCAGCGGGGCGAAGCCGACGGAGAACAGCACGATGCCCAGCATCCGCAGCCACCACGGGTAGGGCTGCGGGGCGTCGGCGATCGCGGCGAGCCGCCGGTCCGCCTCGGCCGCGCCGATCCGCCCGGCCGAGACCTCGGCCAGCAGGGGGCCGAGGGCGACCACCCGGTCGAGGCGGAACACCTCGGGGAACGCCCGCACCCCCGCCGTCGTGGTCCGCCCGTGCGAGGTCACCGTGACGGTGGCGCCGTCCGGCACCACCAGCAGGGCGGCGCTGCCCCCGCAGTCGCGGGCGGCCCGGCGCACCGTCCGCTCGACCTGCTCGGCGCCCTCCCCGCTGACGCCGAGCAGGACCTCCGTCAGCCGGGTCAGGAAACCGGCCAGCTCCTGGTGGGTGCCGGTCGGACGGTCCATCCGGGTACCTCCGCGGGTCGTGCCAGGGCGGTGGCGGCGGTCGCCGCGCGGCGCCGCGCGGGCGCTCAGGGGGTGCGATCCGTGATCCGTCCCACCCTGCCCCGGCCCGGGTGCCCCCGCCCGCCGGACACGGCCGTCAGGGCGCCCGGGCCGCCGGGCCGGGGACCCACGGCGACCAGCGCGATCAGGGCGACCACGGCGACCAGGACGGAGGCCCGGGTGCGGCGGCGTCCGGGCGGGCCGGTACATTCGCCCCCGTACCAGCCAGCGAGGGGAGAACTCCCGTGCCCGACCGGCCCAGCCTCCTGTACGTGACCGACCTGGCCTACCAGGCCCGCGGCCGGCGCTACTGCGACGAGGACATCCTGCTGACCTCCCGGCTCCGGTCCGAGTTCGACCTCGCGCTGTGCCACCCGCTGGACGCCCGCGCCCTGATGACGGGCTTCGACGCCGTGGTGGTCCGCAACAGCGGGCCGGTGCTGCACTACCGGGACGAGTACGCGCGCTTCCGCGAGCAGGCCCTCGCGGACGGCGTCCGGGTCTACAACCCGCTGACCGGGCGCGCGGACATGGCGGGGAAGCAGTACCTGCTGGACCTCACCGAGGCCGGCCACCCCGTCATCCCGACCGTCGACCGGCCCGGGGACCTGGACCGGCTGCCCGACAGCGCCGCCTACGCGGTCAAGCCCAAGGCCGGCGCGGACAGCATCGGCCTCGCCTTCCACCCGCGCGCGGAGCTCGCCGGGATCGACTGGACGGACGTCCTGGTCCAGCCCCGGATCGACTTCCGCTACGAGGTCTCGTTCTACTTCGTCGACGACGCCTTCCAGTACGCGCTGTACGCACCCGATCCGCACCGGCGCTGGGTGCTGGAGTCCTACCGGCCGAGCGAGGCCGACCTGGCCTTCGCGCGGCGCTTCGTCGCGTGGAACACCCTCGACCACGGGATCCAGCGGGTGGACGCCTGCCGGGCCCCGGACGGCGGGCTGCTCCTGGTGGAGCTGGAGGACCTCAACCCCTACCTGTCCCTGGACCGCGTCGACGACGCGACCACGGACCGGCTCGTCCGGGCCATGGCGGACTCCCTGCACCGCTTCCTCGGCTGAGGCAGGGGCCCGCACGCCCGCGAGCCCACGAGCCCCCGGGGCGGGCGTCAGCTCCGGGGCACGCCGCCGACGAAGTCCTTGAGGGCGTCGATCCGGGTGCGGCGCCCCGGCGGGAAGCGGCGAAGGGCGCGTTCGGCCCGGCGCGAGCCCTCCGGGTAGCGCCAGCGGGCCCACGGCGAGGCGGGCTTGGCCAGCCGCAGGCAGGCGACCATGGCGACGGGGGAGACCAGCAGTCCGATCACGCCCGTCGCCGTCTTGCCCTTGAGGATCGCGATGGCGCTCATCAGCGCGTTGACCAGCAGCACCAGGGCGAAGGTCAGATGGGCCGCGGTGCCGGAGCCGGCGTCGGAGAACGGGTTGAACCCGGCGACCAGCAGCAGCCCGACGGCCACCGCCAGGAAGGCGGCGTCGACCGACTTCCTGCCCTCGCGGCTCCAGTACACGTCCTCCAGGTGCAGCCAGAGCGCGTACTCGTCCAGCGCGAGCGCGGCGCCCGCGCCGAACAGCACCGCGAGGACCTGCACCCCCGGGCTGTCCGGGCGGTAGGCGAACTCGATCGCACCGGCCACCAGCATCGCGAGGATCCCGTACACCTGGTGGTGCACGTGGGTGCCGCCGACCTGGACGTCGCGGAAGGGCCCGCGACCGGCCCGGATCAGCCGGGTGATCACCCGGGTGCCGACGAAGGTCGCCACGAACGCGCCGAGCATCCAGAGCCCGATGCCGTGGTTCGGCACGGTGAGGTTCACCTCGATCCGCACTTCCGCGGTGTGCACGGCCGCCGTGCCCCGTCAGCCCCGGGGCCCGTGCGCGGCCCGCGCACGGGGCGGCCGGGGGAGCCACCGAACGGTCGTCGCCGCCACGCTTCGGGGGCCGCGCCCTGGCGGCGTTCGCTGTTCCGGCACCACTTCCGCACCTCCGTGGGCCGCGGCCGGCCCGCCCGTGCTCCGCGGGCCCGGGGCCCTCGCCCAGCCTATGCGGATTCCCCGCGCAGGGCCCGCGCCGGCGGGCCGGGTGGCCCGGTTCCCGTCCGCTCCTCGTCAGGCCTGGCCGGCCGCCGTCTCCGGCGCCCGGCAGGAGTCGATGAACGAGAGCAGGCGCTCGTTCACCAGGTCGGGGCGTTCCAGGGTGAGCCCGTGCCCGGCCCGCGGCACGATCTCGGCCCGGACCCCGGGGATCCGCGCCGTGCCCCGATCCAGCGCCCGGCGCGGCCGGCGCAGGATGCCGCGGCCGTCCTGCACTACCACCTCGGCCGGCTCTTCCCCGGTGCGCCGGCCCGCTCCGCCGACACCGGGTGACCGGCACCGGGTGACCGGCACCGGCCGGGGGACCGGTCGGGACCGGTGGGGACCGGGGCACCGCAGGACCGGGCCGCCGGAAAACCGCGAGCGCTCCCCGCCCCGGTCGTGCCAGGATGCTCGGCATGTCTGCTCGTGCCCTGAGCTTCGGCGCCGTCGCGGAAGCCTACGAACGGTTCCGGCCGGGATACCCCGACGAGCTCTTCGACCTGGTGGCGGCGTACGCGGGCCGGCCGTTGCGGACGGCCCTGGAGATCGGCGCCGGCACGGGCAAGGCGACCCGCCTGTTCGCCGGTCGGGGGGTCGCGGTCACGGCCACCGACCCCGACGCCGCCATGCTCGCCGAACTGGCCAGGGCCGTACCCGGGAACGTCACGACCGTACGGGCCGCCTTCGAGGACCTGCGGCCGGACGGGGCCCACGGGCTGGTCTACGCGGCGGCGGCCCTGCACTGGACGCGGCCGGAGGGCCGGTGGCCACGGGTGGCCGCGCTGCTGGAGCCGGAGGGCGTGTTCGCCTGCTTCGGCGGCCCCGTCCAGCTCGCCGACCCGGCCGTCGAGGCGGCCGTGCGCGCGGCACGGGCACCGTTCCTCGCGGACGACGAGGTGCCCGCCCCCGACGGCACCGCCCCGGGGGCGGAGCTGCAGTGGCCGGGCACCGAACTGCGCCGCTCCCCGCTCTTCCACGACGTCCGACAGGTCGTCGTCGCCCGGCGCCTGACGATGAGCGCCGCGGACTACGTCGGCCACCTGTCGACCGTCTCGGCCTACCTCCAGCTGCCGCCGGCGGTGCGGGAGCAGGCGTACGCCGCGATCACGGCCGCGCTGCCCGGCACGGTGGACATCGCCGCCGACATCACCGTCCACCTCGCCCGCCGCCGCCGCCCCGCCCACGGCCTGCCGGGCAGCTGACGGGGACGCCCGCTGGACCGGCGCTAGGCCTCCAGCGAGCGCTTCAACGCGGCCAGCGTCTCCGTCATGGTCCGGCGGTTCCACTCCGCGCGGTGGCCGGTGCGCAGCACGGTCTCCGTCGTCCAGGCGCTGATCCGGTCCCGGCGGTCCTGCCAGAACTGCTCCACCACCGTCACCCCGTCGCCCCCGGTGAGGCGGAAGCCCCAGCGGGCGACCGGGATCGGCCCGAAGCTGACGTCCCAGGCGAAGGCGTGCCCCGGCTCGGCCTCGACGACCCGGCAGACGGTGTTCCAGCGGATGCCCCCCTTGCGGTTGTGGCCCCGGAACCGCGCACCCGGCACCGGAGCGGCCGGGCTGCCGCGCCAGGAGGCGCCGGTGCACTCGGGACTCCACTCGCCCATGCGCGTCACATCGGCGACGGCGGCCCAGACGGCGTCCGGCGCGGCGGCGATCTCCGCCCGCACGGAGACGGACTCACGGCCGGCACTGCTCATGCGAACCTCCTGAGGATGTTCCCGGCATCGCACCGCGCGCGGGCCCGCCGCGTCAACGTGCGCCGGATCACAGCGTCCTGACGGGCCCGCCGGAGCGGGGGCGGCCGGGAAGCGCCGGCCCGTCGGCCGCGGCTCAGTCGAAGCGGATGTGCTGCACGCCCGTCCAGGCCCGGCGGAGGCGCCCCCGGAGCGCGCCGTCGGTGTTCGGGGCGAGTTCCAGCCCGCAGGACGCGGCGACGTGATCGGCGACCTGGCGGATCGTGAGGCGGTCGGTCCAGAGGTGTTCGGCGAACTCCGGCTCGCGCAGGCGTTCCAGGCAGAGGTCGAGCTTCGACACGGCGAAGCTCTCCCGGCGCAGCGGAGCGTCCTTCCCGGCGACGAACCGCACGGCCTGCCCGAAGCCGCGTTCGCGCAGCCGTCGCAGGACGGTGTCCCGCCCGGCCAGCAACGCGAAGTGCCGGACGTCGTGGTGCCGCTCCCGCAGCCGGCCGACGATCTCGCGGAAGTACGACGGCTCCACCACCGTCATCGGCACGATCACCACACCGTCGTGCCCGGTGAGGGCGCGGTCCAGGACCTCGAAGACACCCTGCCGCCAGGCCGGGAGGTCCTGGAAGTCCCCGCGCAGCGCCGGCGGCATCATCCGGTGCAGCCCGAACCCGACGTGTTCGGGGTCGCAGACGACGCTGCCGGGGAGCCGCCGCCGGATCTCGTGCGCGGTCTGGGTCTTGCCTCCGCCGAAGGGCCCGTTGATCCACAGGAGCATGCCCGGGACCCTACCCGGCCCGCCCCGGCGGCACCGGCGCCGGGCCCTCCCGGGCCCCCGGCGGCCGCGGCCGCCGGGGGAGCCGGTCTGCTCCGAGTGGAGGCCACGAGTGGTGGGCGGCCGCCCGGCGTCCGACGCTGGCCAGGGCCCGCCCGGAACCACCCGGCGGCGGGCGCAGCCACCCGGCGCCGCCCCGATCGGGCGGCCGGGGCGTCAGAGAGACGGGATCGCATGACGGAACAGGGCATCACGGCGGACCACCCGCCGCCCGTGCGCGGAACCGGCGGGACCGGCCGGGCCGGACGGCGGTGGCCGGGGCAGCGGTCCGCGCGCGGACGTCGCCGGGGCGCGCCCGCCGCGGCGGCGCTCCTCGCCGGCGTGCTGGCCCTCGCCGTCGCGGTCGGCCCGACGCCGAGCACCGCCGCCGCGCCCGCCGACCGGGCGTCCCCGGCGACGGGGGGCCGGGCGCGGTTCGTACCGGGCCCCTGCCCCGAGACGCCCGAGCCGGTCCCCGGGCGGTGCGGGTTCCTGGAGGTCCCCGAGAGCCGCGAGCGGCACCAGCACGGCGAGCGGGGTGGTCCCGGCGAGCGGGGCGGCGGGCGCACGCTCCGGCTGGCCGTCGCGATCGTCCCGGCCGTCTCGGCGACGCCGGCCGCGGACCCGGTGGTGTTCATGGAGGGAGGCCCCGGCGGCGACGCGTTCGGCAGCATCCCCTTCCTGATCGGCTCCGGGGTGAACCGGGACCGCGAGCTGATCGTGATGGCCCAGCGGGGCACGCTGCACGCACAGCCGAACCTGGCCTGCCCGGAGATCGACCGGTTCAACGCGACAGCGGTGGGGCTGCGCTACGACGCCCCCTCGACCGGGCGCCTCCTGGTCCGGGCGGCCCGCGAGTGCCGGGACCGGCTGACGGCCGACGGCGTGGACCTGAGCGCCTACAACACCACCGAGAACGCCGCCGACTTCGCCGCGCTGCGCACGGCCCTGGGCGTCGAGCGGTGGAACGTCTACGGGTACTCCTACGGCACCGAACTGGCCCTCACCTACCTGCGGCTGCACCCCCGGGGGATCCGCTCGGTGGCGATCGACTCCGTCGTGCCCCCGCAGGTGGTGAGCCTGCCGTGGACCTGGGACAGCGCCCGGGAGGGGATCGGCGCGATCCTCGCGGCGTGCGCGGCACAGCCCCGCTGCGGGAGCCGCTACCCCGACCTCCCGGACACGCTCACACGGCAGGTCCGGCGGCTGGAGGAGCACCCGCTGAGGGTGACGGCGCAACCGCCGGCGGGAGGCGAGCCGGTGCAGGTCGTCCTGGACGGCGGCGCGCTGGTGAACCTGCTGGTCGCCAACGCGGTCAAGGCCGTCGACGTCCCCGCGGCGCTCGACGAACTCGCCCACGGGAACCCGGAGCGCTTCGCCCGCGCCCAGGCCGCCGGAGCGACGCCCGTCATCGGCGAGTTCGCCCACGGCCTGACGCAGTCGGTGGCCTGCGCCGAATGGGTCCCGGGCCACTCGGAGGCCGACCTGCTCCGGGCGGGCCGCCGGGCCTTCCCCGACTGGCCGGACACCGTCCTGGCGCAGGCCCCGCAACTCCCCTTCGAACACGACGTCTGCCGCGTGTGGAACGTCCCGGACCGCACCGGGGTCCAGCGGGTCGCCACCCGCAGCGACGTGCCGACCCTGATCGTCTCCGGCAGCTTCGACGCGAAGACCGGGGCGAGCTGGGGCCCGTTCACGGCCCGGACGCTGCCCCGTTCGACCACCGTGCTGATCCCCGGGACCGGCCACTTCGTCGTCCCCCAGTCGCCCTGCGCGCAGAGCGTCCTCGCGTCCTTCCTCGTGGCTCCGACCGCACCGGACACCGGGTGCGTCGCCGGACTCGCACCGCCACCGTTCACCATCACCCCAGAGACGGACACCGCATGACGCCGATTCCCCCGCCCCACCGCCGACGCGACCGGCGACGGATCCGGGTCACGCTGGCCGGGGCCACCGCCGGCGCGCTCCTCGCGGGCCTCGCCGCGCTGCCCGCCCGGGCCGCGGACGGCGCCGACGCACCGCTCGGTACGCTCGCCCGGACGGCGGGCCGGGCCCACTTCGAGCCCGGCCCCTGCCCGCGGACGGCGGACCCGACCCCGGCCCTCGACGGGGCCCGCTGCGGAACGCTCACCGTGCCCGAGAACCGCGCCCGGCACAACGGGCGGACCATCACCCTCGCCGTCGCCATCGTGCCGGCCGCGCGGAAACGGGCCCCCGACCCGATCGTCTGGCTCGCCGGCGGGCCCGGGGACGACGCGAACTCCGAGATCCAGCTGGCGCTCGGCGGCGGACTGAACCAGGACCGGGACGTCATCTTCATGTCCCAGCGGGGGACCTACTCGGCCGACCCCGCGCTCACCTGCCCGAACGTCGACCGGTTCGCCGCGGACTCGCTCGGCCTCGTCTACGGCGCGCCGTCCACCGGGCGCCTGCACGTCGACGCGACGCGCGCCTGCCGTGACCGGCTGGTGGGCCTCGGGGCCGACCTGAGCGCCTACAACAGCACCGAGAGCGCCCAGGACTACGCGGACCTGCGCCTCGCACTGGGCATCCGGCAGTGGAACCTCTTCGGCATCTCCTACGGCACCGACCTGGCCCTGCTCTACCAGCGCCTGCACCCGGAAGGCCTCCGGTCGGTCGGCATCGACGGCGTCCTGCCGCCCTCGCTGGCCGGGGGAGCCGTGACCTGGAAGGCCGCCCGGGAGGGCTTCGACGGCATCTTCCGGGCCTGCGCCGACCAGCCCGCCTGCAACGACCGTTACCCGGAGCTGAAGGCCACCTTCGAGCGCCTGGTCCGCGAGCTCGAAGCCCGGCCGGTCACCACGACCGTCACGCTCCCGGACCACCCGGACCCGGTGGAGGTCACCCTGGACGGCGGCGTCCTGGTGAACTGGCTGACCTTCGCCAGCCACCTGGCCGCCGGCGTGCCCCGCTCCATCGACGAGCTGGCCCACGGCGACCCGGGGCGGATCGCCACCCAGTGGGCGGGCGGCAAGCTCAGCCCGCAGGCCGTCGGGCGGATGTCCCACGGGCTCGCCTACGGAGTCTTCTGCAGCGAGTGGACACCGTTCGAGACCGAGCAGGACGTGATCGAGGCGGGGCGGCGGGCGTTCCCGTCGTTCCCCGAGTCGGTGCTGGCCAATGCACCGCTGCTGCCCTGGCTGCACGAGGACTGCCGCGCCTGGGACGTCCCCGCCGCGCCCGCCTCGGTCCGGGACGTGACCCACAGCGACATCCCGACCCTCGTCCTGTCCGGCGGCTTCGACGCCCAGACCGCACCCAGCAGCGGGCCGTACGCCGCCCGCACGCTGAGCCGCTCCACGGCCGTCACCGTCCCCTACGTCGCCCACGTGGTCTTCGCCGACTCGCCGTGCGCGCAGGCGATCACCCGTTCGTTCTTCGACGCGCCGACCGCGCCGGACACGGAGTGCCTGGCCTGTCTGCAGCCGCCCGAGTTCGAGATCGCCCCCTGAGACCGAGCGGCCGCGGGGCCCACCGGCCGACGACTCGGAGGCGGCCCCGGCGCGACCGGGCCCGGCGCAGCCGTCGCTGCGCCGGGCCCGGGGTCGTCGCTCCTCCGGTCAGCCGAGCGTCGCCCCGCGCTCCTGTGCCAGGGCCTCCAGACCGTACCTGGCCACGTGCTCGGCGTTGCCCAGGTCGATCGGCCGGACGCCCTCGGCCGTCAGCCGCTCGTTGATCGCGTCCAGATGACCCTGCACCAGCTGCTTCTCGGCCTCCGTGGTACGGCCCTTGTGCGGCCGGCCGGCGTGCTCCAGGCTGGCGTAGTTGACCCGCTCCCTGGATCCGGCCGGCGCCGCCTGGACCGGAACGGCCTGCGCCACCCGCTTGGCACCGCGCAGCACCTCGGCCATCGGGGCGGCGGACGCCAGCCGGTCGAAGGCCTCGGCCTCCAGCACCACCGTCTCCGGCTCGTCGGCATCCGGGTAGTGCAGCTCGATCGTCACCAGGTCGAGCGCCAGGTCCTCCACCGCGGTCAACTCACTGCTCAGCGCCTCGATCTCGACCGGGCCGCCGTCCAGCTCGGGGTGCTGGCGCACCACGATGCGCACCAGGTCCCCGTCGTTGTCCACGTGCTCGCCGGTCAGGTCCGAGAACCGGATGATCTTCTGGCCCATGTCTTCCTCTCGCGATGGCGGTGATCAGTCCGAGAGCCTACGCCCGCACCCGATCACCGCCGACGCGGCGGTGGAGGACCCGAGGCCGGACGGGAACGGAGAGGTCGCGCTCCGGGCCGGGTTCGCGCTCAGGCCGTCCCGCGCAGCGCGGCCGTCGAACGCTCCAGGAGGGTGCGCAGCTGGGCGCGCTCCCCGGCGTCGAGGGCGTCGGAGAGCCGCTGCTCCACGCCGCGGGCGAGGGCGTCCGCCTTCCGCGTGAGGGTGCGGCCGGACCGGGTGAGCCTGGCCACCAGCACCTTCTGGTGGATGCTGGAGGCCTCGCGGGTGATCAGGCCCTTGGCCTCCAGGTTGGTCAGGATCGTCGTCATGGTCTGCGGCGTGACCATGCACTCGCGGGCGAGCTGCGCCCCGGACATCCCGGAGGACTGCTGGAGCAGCAGCAGGGTGACGTACTGGGGCACCGTGAGGTCGACGGTGCGCAGCACCCGCGACTTCTCGCCGATCAGCGCCTGCTCGGCCCGCTTGATGGCGTGGCCGAGCCGGTCGTGGACCTCGGACGCGGCCTGCCGGTCGGAGCTGTCGTCGGTCACAGTGCTCGCACCCCTGGCTCCCCGGCTCCGGATCATTCGGGCTTTACGGTACATCAGGGGACTGCCGGGCCTCCACGGACGGACGGACCCGCTGCCCGGCTCAGGACGCCGAGCGGACCGGCGCCATCCCGTGCAGCACCCGGCCGGCGGCGCGCTCGCGGTCGAGCTGCTCGGTGAAGACGGCGAGTCGCTCCTCGGGCTCCAGCTCGATCAGGCCGGGCGGCCAGGTGCCCGGCGGCACCAGGACGACCAGGGCGGCCCCCCGGCCGCGGGCCGCCGTCAGCCAGCCGGGCGACACCTCGACCCGGGCGTCGGGCTCCCACACCGACCGGCCGCCGACCAGCACCAGGCGCACCACCCGGCCGCCGCCGACCTCGACGAGCCCGGTGGTGTCCGGAGGCTCCCCGGCGGCGATCACGAACCCGCTGTCGACCGCGGCCTCCACCAGTTCGCCGTGCAACGCGGGGCCGACCTCCACCAGCACCTCGGCGAACGGCAGCCCGTCCGCCGCCTCGCGCACCGCCAACGCCCACACCACCGGGGCCTGACCCCGGTCCGTCTCATCCGTCACACCGGATCAACGAGCCACCGCCGGTGAGGAGCCGGGCAGACGGGGTGGTTCGCGGAATTCGACTGGTGCGAACGGGCGTGCGACCTCTAACGTGGCGCTCCGTCACGCCGGCCCGCCGCCGGCACCAGTACCCGTTCCGGAGCTCCTCACCGATGCCCACGCCCACCGCGTACCGCTCGCCCCGGGCGGCCGCGACCGCCGCCGTCGTCCTGCTCGCCGTCGTCGGCGCGGCGACGCTGTTCGTGCTGGCCACCGACGTCCGCCTGTTCTCGCTGGCCGGAGGCCTCGCCAGCGGCGTCGTCCTGGCCGAGCAGGCCGACTTCACGGACGTGGACCAGCTGCAGCAGACGGCGGGCACGATCCACCTCGTGGCCTTCCTGGTCTCGGCGGTCGTCTTCGTCAACTGGTTCCAGCGGGTGCGGGCGAACGCGGGGGTGTTCGACCCGCTCGGGCACCGGTTCTCGCAGGGCTGGGCGGTCGGCGGCTGGGTCGTCCCCGTCGGGACGCTCTGGATCCCCCGTCAGATCGCCGGTGACATCTGGAAGGCCAGCGGCCGGCCGGACGAGTCGGGGGTGCGCCCGCCGGCGCCGCAGGGGCTGCTCAACCTCTGGTGGGGCGCCTTCTGGATCTCGAACCTGCTGGAGCGGATCGGCTCCCGGATCAACTCCGGGGCGGCCGACTGGGGCAGCTACCGGACGTCACTGCTCTGGATCATGGCCTCCGACGTGCTGGAGCTGGTCGCCGCGGGCCTCGCCGCCGCGGTGGTGCTCAGGCTGACGGGCATGCAGGAGCAGCGCTGCGCCGAGTCCACGGTCGGTCCCCACGGCGTGCACATCTCCGCCGTCGAGGGCTGACCCACCCGGCGCGGGGCCCGTTCCACGGCACGCGTAAGGAACGGGCCCGCACCGGGCGCCGGCTCAGTCGTGGGCGAGCGCCACCGCGCAACCGATCGCGATGAGCACGACCACGCCCCACAGGTGGCCGCCGCCGGCCGACAACTTCTCCTCGCTGATGCCGAGTTCGCCGACCAGCCGGCGGACGGCCGGCACGTCCTGCCGGACCAGGGCGTTCTGGAGGTCCAGGTGTTTCTCCGGGTACTTCTCGAGCGAGGTGAGGATGGCCCTGAGGTCGCTCGTGGCCAGCTCGACGTGCTTCGGGTCGAACTTCTCCGGTGTCGCCACCTTCATGATCCGGTCGCTGGTCACCGGTACGCCGTTGACGTCCTTCGTGACGTCGGCAAATCCCATGATCAAACTCATCTGCGGTACCCCTGTCGGCTGTCGGCCCCTTCTCGGTGAGGGGCCGCCGTGGTCATCGTGACCTCGCGGGGAGGGAGCCGGCCAACGGTGCTGGGCTGTCCAGCCGACGGCGCTCCGGGGCGCGGCGCCGCGCGTGGACGCGGGGCCCGGAGTGCCGTCGGCGGTTCGGCGTCCGGTGGTTCAGACGTCCGGCGGTTCAGGTGTTCGGCGGTTCAGGCGAGGACGAGGGCGTCCCACTGCTCCCGGGTGGGGCCGTCGTGCCGGGGGGAGAATTCCGGGCGGGCGTCGAGCCAGGCGGTGACGTGGCGTTCCACCTCGTCGCTGCCGTAGGCGTCCGCGGCCGACCGCACCAGGTGGCGCACCTGGGCGCGGGCCCGCATCACGACCGGGTCCTCGAAGGCGCAGGCGGACAGCGCGGCGGCGCGCCGTTCGGCGAGGGTCGTGCCCTCGGCGAGGCGCTGCTCGGCGGCTTGGTCGGCCTTGACCTGCGCGTCGAACCACGGGCGGAGGGACTGCCGCGTCCAGGCGTGGTAGTCGGCCGGGTCGGCGGCGATCCGGTCGGCGTGGGAGGCGAGCTGCTGGGCGGCCTGCAGGCCCAGGGCGACGCCGTGGCCGAGGGTGGGGTTGGTGTGGACGAGGCTGTCCCCGGCGTTGACCAGGCCGGTGACGACCGGTCCGGCCTCGTCGACGAGCGAGGTCCAGCGGTTGTCCAGGCCGGCCATCGGCAGGACGGCGGACTGCGGCTCCGGGTCGAGGTCGAGCCAGGCGGCGGTCGCGGGGAAGGTGCGGGCGACCGCCTCGAACACCGCGGGGTCGGTGAGCGCGGTGCGCGTCGGGTCACCGGTGGAGAGCACCATGCTCAGCGCGAAGGTGTCGTTGTCGGAGGGGAAGACACCGGCGAGCGCGAAGGCCGCGGTGGAGCCGTTCTGCACCCGCCCGGGGTTGCGCGGTCCTTCGGCGCGCAGGCGGTACCAGCGGCACAGGTAGGTGATCCCGGTGCGGTGGCTCTCGACCACGGGCGGTCGGCAGCCGGCCGAGACCAGCCAGCCGGGGACGGGCGAGCGGCGCCCGGCCGCGTCGACGACGAGGTCGGTCGGGTGGGTGTGCGCACCGGCCCGCACGCCGGTGACGCGGTCCGGGAGGTCCGGCCGGTCCGGGTCGTCCAGTGCGAAGTCGAGGCCGGTCACCCGGACGCCCCGCCGCACCTCGACGGTGGGTTCCCGCCGCACGGCCGCGGCCAGGGCCGCCTCCAGCACGATCCGGCGGGTGCGCAGGGTCACCAGCTCCTCGTCGCCGGGCCGGTGCGGAGGGTGCTCGTCGAACCAGTCGAAGTCGTGGTACTCCCGGGCCCCGCGGGCCAGCAGGTCCGCGTGGACGTCGGGGGCCTCGGCGCGCAGGACGGTGCGCACCGGGGCGAGGAAGGAGTGGGGCTGGTTGGCCTGCGGTATTCGGGGCCGGTTCCAGTCGTGGAAGTCGCGGTCGAGGTCGTCCCCGGCCTGGCGCGCGTCCTGTTCGAAGAGCGTGACCGGATGGCCCCGCCGGCCGAGCATGAGCGCCGTTCCCAGCCCACTGATACCGCCACCGATCACTGCAACCCGCGCCACTGGCTCCCCTTAGCTCTCGCGTCGTGTTGCGGAACGATCTTACCCGGTGGCACTGCGGCGCAGGTGGGGAGGGGGGCGCCTGCGCGCCCGGGGCCGGTCAGTCGACGTGCAGCGTGAGCTCCGCGGTGTGGACCCGGCCGTCGGTCTGGAACTGGAGGAAGACCCGCCAGTCGCCGGGCTCGCCGAGCAGGGCGAGGAAGGTGAGCGTCGGGCCGCCGTGGTCGCCGTCCACGGTGCCGGTCGGGTGGAGGTGTGCCAGGGACTGGTCGCCCTGGTGGAAGGCGCTCAGGTGGGCGTAGCTGTCCAGGTAGGGCTGGAGGTCGGTGACCGGGCTGCCGTCCCGGGTGACGGTCGCCGTCAACTGGTGGGCGCCGGCCATCGGTTCGGCGCGCAGCGCGACGGTGTAGCCGTCGACGGTGGCGCTGCTGGCCGGGGCGGGCAGCGTTACGGCGGCGGCCCGGCCGGGCACGGTGACGGTGCGGCTCAGGACGAGCTCCTGCCCGCGGCGGGCGTCGGCGGGGACGAACGAGGCGTACAGCCGCCAGGTGCCGGAGGCGAGGTCGGCGAGCTCGGCGGTCCAGGTGCCGTCGGGGGCCATCTCCGGGTGGAGGTGCTGGTAACCGGTGAGGTCGGTGCGGATCGCGTAGAAGTGCAACGTGCGGGCCTGGTGGGCGGTGAAGGCGGTGACCGGCGCGCCGTTCGGCCCGATGACGCGGAAGCGGAAGGCGTTCGGGCGGCCCGCGGGCAGTTCGGTGGTGCCGGTGTCGAGCCGGTAGCCGTCCTGCTCGGCGGCGAGCCCCTGGCCGAGCGCCTGGCCGAGCGCCTGGGAGAGCCCCGGGTCGGTCGGGGAGGCGGTGGCCGGGCCGCTGGGCCGGGGGTCGGGACTGGCCGGTGGCGCGGTCGCGACGACCCCGAGGACGAGCAGCGCGGGGATGCAGGAGGCGAGCAGCCAGCCTCGGGCGAACGGACGGGGGGCGGCGGTCACCGGTGGATCCTTCCCGTGGCGGCGGGCGTGCCTGCGGGCGGCGCCCGGGGCCGAGGGGTTCGGCCTCACAGGAGTGGAGACCGCCGGCGGGCCCGGCGATAACGGAAAAGTCCGATCAATCGTTCGGATTCTCCCCCCGGTCGGCGCCGGCGGCCCTCGCCCCTACCGTTCGGTGCTGCGGGGCAGGACGGGCTTCACGTCCAGCACCGGGGTGCCGTCGACGGCCTCCAGGTCGCTGACGCGCAGGCGCGGCCCGTCCTCGGCCAGCAGGTCGACGGCGAGGATGGTGACCCGGTGCAGTCCGATCGGGTTGGGGCGATCGGGCGAGCGGGTGGCGAAGACCCCGGTCTCGGGCCGGGAGAGGTCTCCGCGGGGGTGGACGGCGAGCACGCCGCGGTCGGCCCGGTCGAGCCAGGTGAGCAGCAGGACGTCCTGTCCGACCCGGAGGTCGCGCAGGCCGCGCTCCACCGAGGGGTCGAAGCGGAGCCAGGCGTCGGGGCCGCCCTCGTCGCCCTGTTTGGGGGCGTCCGCGCGGTGGAGCAGCGGTGACTCCACCCGGCCGATGGCCCGGGCCCGGTAGTGCTCGTCCGTCATCGTTCGTTCCCTCTCCGCGTGGTGGACGCCGCCCGGTCGGTGCCCGGTCGGTGCCCGGTCGGCGCCCGGGCGTCCGGTGGGTCGCCGCCGGTGGGGGCGTCGTGCGTCACCGTCCTACCAGAGGGGCGTCCGGGCCGCCGGGCGTCGGGGCGGCCCGCCGTCGCGTCCGGCTGCGGTGGACCAGTGCGCCGACCAGGGCGCAGGCGGTGGCGACGGCCAGCAGGACGACGTCGAAGAATCCGGCGAGGACGAGGTCCGCCCGGCCCGCCCCGGCCGCGGCGGAGAACTCCGGGTCGACCAGCCCGCCCGGGTCCTCGGTGACGTCGACCTGCTCCCCGACGGTGTCACCCGCCTGGCAGTGGACGCTCCGGACCCGTCCGGGCGCGTCCGCGTACCGCACGGCGCAGCGGTAGCTGGTCGTCCTGCCGTGGATCTCCCGCACCTCGGTGACCGTGCCGGAGTGGGCGACGCCGCGGGCCGTCAGCACGGTCGCCTGCGCGGTGCTCATGCTCAGCAGGGGTACCGCGATCACCGGGCCGAACACCAGCGCCAGCGCCACCCGCCGCAGGACGCCCGTCGGGCAGAGGCAGCACAGGGCGGTGATCAGACCGACGAGCCCGGTGATCACGAGAACCAGGGCGGGCGCCAGCAGCCAGGGGCCGAAGGCGCCGAGCGCGCCGCCGACCGGCAGCAGGACGGCCGCGGCGGGGAGCCACAGGGCCGTCAGCAGCGGGCGCGCCGGCCACGCGTCGTCACTTCCGCGGCTCCTGCGCCGTCGTGGGCGCCGCGGCGCGGGCACGTCGTTCGTCATGGCGGGAGATCCTGCCAGGTGACCCGGACAGCGGGTGCGGCGGGCGCTTCGGCGGGTGCCACCGCCGGGTGGCGGGCGCTTCGGACGGGTGCCACCGCCGGGTGGCGGGCGGGCCGGACGCGTCGCAGGCCTCGGGGGCCTCAGGCGCGGCTGCGGGCCGGCTCCCGGTCGGCCCGCGGCGCCGGCTCGCGGCGGGGGAGCAGCAGCGGGGTCGCCAGGGCGAGCAGTCCGGCGGCGGCGAGGGCGGTGCGCGGGCCGGTGACGCCGGCGAGCAGTCCGCCGAGCGCGGTGAGGACGGCGACGGAGGCCTGCTGGCCGATCGACCAGGCGGCCAGGGTCCGGGCCACGAGGTGCCCGGGCGTGCGTTCGAGCCGGTAGGTGGCGAGCACCGGGGTGTACAGGCTCATGTGGACGATGATCGCCAGCTCGACGGCGATCACCGTGACCAGGCCGGTCACGCCGGGGCGGACGAAGGCGAGGCCGATCAGCCAGACCACGCGCAGGGTGCCGACGGTCCGCAGGACCCGGCGCCGGCCGTGCCGGGCCACGACACGGCGGGCCAGCCGCGATCCGACGAGCCCGCCGAGGCAGGGCAGGGCGAAGGCGAGGCCGTACTCCCAGGGAGCGAACCCGAGCCGGCGGACGAGGAGCACGGCCAGCACCGGTTCGGTGGCCATGATCAGGCCGGAGACGAGCAGGTTGTTGAGGTACAGCGCCCGCAGCCCGGGATCGCCGAGGATGTGGCGCCAGCCGTCCAGCACCGCGCCCGCCCGCACCGGGCTGCCGCCGGTCGGCCGCGGTGCCTCCCGGTCCCGGATCGCGCTGACGGCCAGGGCGGAGAACAGGTAGCTGACCGCGTCGGCCAGCACGGTGGCGACCGGGCCGAACAGGCCGATCGCGGCGCCGCCCAGGGGCGGTCCCACCGCGAGGGAGCTCCAGGTGGTGGACTCGAAACGGGCGTTGGCCACCAGCAGGTCCTCCGGTCGGACGAGGGTCTTGAGGTACGCGCCGGAGGCCGCGGTGAACGCGATCCTGGCGGCGGCGACCACGGCCGAGACCGCCAGCAGCTGGGCGAAGCCGAGCACACCCAGGGCGTACGCGGCCGGGACCGTCGCCATGGCCGCGAACCTGGTCAGGTCCATGGCGATCATGACGGGGCGCCTGCGCCGGACCTCCACCCACGGTGCGAGCGGAAGCGCGATCAGCGCGCCCACCGCGGGCCCGACCGCCGACAGGGCGGACACCTCGGCGGGGCCGGCGTGCACCACCAGCACGGCGACCAGCGGCAGTGCCCCGAACCCCAGCCCGGAGCCGTAGGCGCTGACCGCGTACGCCGACCACAGCCAGCCGAACTCCCGGCCCAACGGCCTCCTGCCCACCATGCCCAGCACGCTCCCCTGCCCGCCCCGACCGAACAAACCCGAGTTGACCGGAGAGAGCCAACCGGTCCGGACAAGCGCAGGTCAAACAACCTCATGGGCCCACACCCACAACCATCCGTTGTTCCCTACAGTGGGTCGGCATGGACCTCGAAGCCGTACGCACCTTCGCCGCCGTCGCGGAGGCGGGCCAGTTCCAGCTGGCCGCCGCCGAGCTGTCGATCACCCAGCAGGCCGTCTCCAAGCGCGTCGCCGCCCTGGAGCGCGACCTCGGAGTGCGCCTGTTCACCCGCACGCCCCGCGGCGCCGACCTCACCATCGACGGCCAGGCGTTCCTGCCCCACGCCCGCGAGCTGCTGCGCGTCGCCGAGCGCGCGGCCGGATCCGTGCGCACCGACCGCCGCCCGCTGCGGGTGGACGTGATCAACTCGCGCGGCGCGGCCTCGGCGCTGATGCGCGGCTTCCACCGCACGCACCCCGGGATCGACCTGGACGTGCTGATGCTCCTCGACATCGAGAACGCCGTGGCCGCCATCCGCTCCGGCGCGATCGACGCGTCCTTCCGCGCCGTCGCGATGCCCGGCCGGCCGCTCCCCGAGGACATCGCCTCCGTCCGGGTGGTCGACGAAACCCTGCAGCTCCTCACCGGCCCCGCCCACGCCCTGGCGGAGGCACGGTCGGTGACCCCCGCCGAGCTCGCCGGCCACCGGATCTGGATCCCCGGCATCGTCCCCGGCAGCGAATGGGGCGCCTACTACGACGACCTCGCCGCCGAGTTCGGTCTCACCATCGAGGCCACCGGCCCCAACTTCGGCTCCGACGCCCTGCTCGACACCATCGCCGACACCCCGGCCCTGGCCACCTTCACGGGAGTGGACACCCGCCTGGTCTGGCCCACCGGCCACGGGCTGCGCCGCATCCCGGTGACCGCTCCGACGCCCGTCTACCCGCACTCGCTGCTGTGGCACCGGGACAACCCCCACCCGGCGCTGGCCACCCTGCGCACCCACCTGGCCGCGACGGCGGCCGGCCACGACGCGGCCGGGACCTGGCGGCCGGGCTGGGTGTCCCCGCGCTGAACGCGGCGCCAGGGCCGCGCGCGTTCGAGGGAGCCGGGGCCGAACGGGCCGGGATCGGACGTGTTGGGTCCGGACGGGCCGGGTTCGCGCGCCCCGGGCCGGGCGGGCCCGCTCAGACCGTCGCGACCCTGGCGGGCTCCGGGGGCCAGGTGCCGGCGGCCAGCACACCGGTGGCGTAGGCGTGGGCGACCAGCGCGGTGCGGTTGGGCACCTGCCAGCGCCGGCTCAGCCGGGCGAGGTGGTAGTTGACGCCGTCCGGGGTGAGCCCGATCTCCCGGGCGATGTGGGCGGTGGTGGCGCCCCGGGCGGCGGCGGCCAGGATCCGGGCCTCGACCGGGCTGGCCTCGGCGCGCCGGTCCGCCGGCGGCACGGCGGGCGCGGGCGCGGGCGCGTCCACGCGGCTGAGCGAGAGCAGCAGGGAGGGCGTCTCCTCCGGGGTGTCGCCGACCAGGTCGACGGTCATCTCGCCGTGCCGCCGGGTGCCGTCGGCGGGGGACCAGGAGACCCGGGCCGGGTACCGCGAGCGGCGGTGCAGCCGGACGGCCTCGGCCAGGGCCGGCAGGGTGGCGCTGTCCCGGAGGGTGAAGAACTCCAGGATCCTCCGGTTCCGCAGCTGGCCCGGCAGGAGGCCGAACTCGGCGGCCATCGCCCGGTTGGCGATCAGCAGGCGGCCGCCGAACTCGCAGACGGCGATGGGCATCGACACGTGGTCGAGCAGCCGCAGGGCGCGGTTGCGCCAGACCACCGCGGGGTTCTGCCGGGGGTCCGTCGCCAGCCCGCATTCGTCGATGGCTCCCATGCGCCGTTCGTCTCCTCCGGTAGCCGGGTGGGTCGGGTCCGCAGGGTCGGCAGGCAGACCTGACGGTTCGTAGGCAAGTCTGCGGACCGCGTCGGCACTACACAATCATGTAGTGACCGCGGCCCGCGGGTCCGTACGGCGGCTCAGAGTGGAGGGAGAGCCGACAACGTTCCTGCTGCGGAAGGCGGACCACTGATGACGGACACCGTGCCGGACTCCTCGACCGGGTCCCTGGCCACGTCCCTGACCGGGTTCCTGACCGAGTTCCTACCCGACTCGTCGACCGAGTCCCTGACCGAGCCCCTGACCCGGGCGTCGGCCGGTGCCATGACCGGAGTTCCGGTGGTGGACATCTCCTCGGCCCCTCCGACGGCCGCCCCCGTCCTGCGCACCCTGGAACTGGGCAGAACACACGGCCCCGCCTTCGTCCAGCGGCTGCACGGCCGGGACACCCTGATCGTCGGCAGCCTGGACCTGGTCGCCGAGCTGGCCGACGAGGAGCGCTTCACCAAGGCGATCGGCCCGGCGCTGGAGAACGTCCGCGAGTTCACCGGGGACGGCCTGTTCACCGCCTACAACGGCGAGCCGAACTGGTCCAGGGCGCACGACATCCTGATGCCCGCCTTCGCCCTCGGCTCGATGCGCACCTACCACCCGGTGATGCTGCGGGTGGCCCGCCGGCTGATCGACACCTGGGACCGTCGGGCGGCCGCCGGACTGACGGTGGACGTGTCCGGCGACATGACCCGGATGACCCTGGACACCATCGGGCTGGCCGGGTTCGGCTTCGACTTCGGCTCCTTCGAGCGGGACGAGCCGCACCCGTTCGTCGAGGCGATGGTGCGCTGCCTGGAATGGGCGATGACCAGGCTCATCCGCTCCCCGGAGCTCGACCACACCGAACGTGACGAGGCCTTCCGCCGGGACGCCGACTACCTGGCCTCGGTGGTGGACGAGGTGATCGCGGCGCGCACCTCGGACGGGCGGCAGGACGGCGCACCGGCCGCTGCGACGCATGGGGAGCCGGCCGAGGATTTGCTCGGCCTGATGCTGGGCGCGGTCCACCCCGCCGACGGGACGCGGCTGGACCCGGCGAACATCCGCAACCAGGTGATCACCTTCCTGATCGCCGGGCACGAGACCACCTCGGGCGCGCTGTCCTTCGCGCTCTACCACCTCGTCAAGCACCCGTCCGTGCTGCGGCAGGTCCAGCAGGAGGTGGACGTGCTCTGGGGCGACCAGGCCGACCCGCAGCCCTCCTACGAGGACGTCGGACGGCTGCGCCACACCCGGCAGGTGCTCAACGAGGCGCTGCGACTGTGGCCGACGGCCCCCGCCTTCAGCCGCGAGGCCCGGGCGGACACCCTGCTCGGCGGCCGGATCCCGGTCCGCGCCGGGGAGCCCGTCCTGGTGGCGACCACGATGCTGCACCGGGACCCGGCCTGGGGCGACAACCCGGAGCTGTTCGACCCGTCCCGGTTCGACCCGGAGGCGGAGGCGGCGCGCTCGCCGCACGCCTTCAAGCCCTTCGGCACCGGCGAACGGGCCTGCATCGGGCGGCAGTTCGCGCTGCACGAGGCGACCATGCTGCTCGCCATGCTGGTGCACCGCTACCGGCTGATCGACCACGCGGACTACCGGCTCGCCGTCAAGCAGACCCTCACCATCAAGCCCGACGGCTTCACCCTCGCCCTCGCCCCGCGCACGCCCACACCCCCGGCCGCCGCCGACACCCCCTCCGCACCCGACGCACCCGACTCACCCGCACGCGCCGCGACCGGTCGGCCCGGACGCGTCCGCCAGGGCACCGGCCTGCTGCTCCTGCACGGCTCCAACTACGGGGCCTGCCGCGAGTTCACCCGGCAGCTCGCGGAGGCGGCCGCCGAGCTCGGCTGCGAGACCGCGACCGCCCCGCTGGACGCCTACGCGGACGGGCTGCCCACCGGCCGCCCGGTGGTGATCACCGCCGCCTCCTACAACGGGCAACCGACCGACGACGCGGCCGGGTTCGTCCGGAGCCTGCGGGAGTCGCCGGACGGCGCGGCCGACGGCGTCGAGTACGCGGTGCTGGGCATCGGCGACCGCACCTACGCCGCCACCTACCAGCGCGTCCCGGTGCTGATCGACGAGCGGCTCGCCGCCCTCGGCGGTACCCGGCTGCTCACCCGTGGCGAGGCCGACGCCTCCGGCGACCTGGCCGGCGCGGTGGAGGCGTTCACCACCGCCCTGCGCGACCTCCTGCTGGAGCGGTACGGGGACGCCGAGGCGCCCGCCGAACGCCCGGTGGAGGAGGCGGCGGCCTACACGGTGACCGAACTGGTCGGCGGCCCGCTGGACGCGCTGGCCGCCCGGCACGGTATGAGCGAACTCACCGTCACCGAGGTCGGCCACCTGACCGACCCGGGATACCCCCGGGTGAAGCGGCTGGTCCGCCTGAGGCTGCCGGCGGGCGTCGACTACCGGACGGCCGACCACCTCACCGTGCTGCCGGCCAACGACCCGGCGCTGGTCGAGCGGGCCGCCGGGCTGTTCGGCGCCGACCCGGAGACGGTGCTCTCCGTCGTGGCGCACCGGCGCACCGGCCCGGCCGTCGACCGCCCGCTGACCGTCCGCGAACTGCTCACCCACCACGTGGAGTTGCAGGACCGGCCGACCGCCGCGCAGCGCGCCGCACTGGCCGCGCTCAACCCCTGCCCGCCCGAGCGCGCCGCCCTGGCCGGGCTCCGCGAGGACGACCCGCGCACCCTGCTGGACCTGATCGAGGACCACCCGGCCCTGCGCGGGGTGCTGACCTGGCCGGTGCTGCTGGAGCTGCTGCCGCCGATCCGCCCCCGGCACTACTCGATCTCCTCCTCTCCCACCGGCGACGCGCGGCAGGTCGACCTGATGGTCTCCGTGCTCAGCGCCCCCGCCCGTTCGGGCCGCGGCACCTTCCGCGGCACCGGCTCCGGGTACCTGGACCGGCTGGCCGTCGGGGCGACCGTGCTGGCCCGGGTCCGGCCCTGCCGGGAGGTGTTCCGCATCGGCCACCGCGCCCCGGTGATCATGATCGCGGCGGGCACCGGGCTGGCGCCCTTCCGCGGTGCCGTGGCCGACCGCCGCGCGCTGCTCGCCACGGGGGCCGAACTCTCCCCGGCGCTGCTGTACTTCGGCTGCGACGACGCGGCGGCCGACTACCTGCACCGGGGCGAACTCGAGGCGGCCGAGCGGGCCGGCGCGGTGTCGCTGCGGCCCGCGTTCAGCGAGCGGCCCGTCGACGGGCGGCGCTTCGTCCAGGACCGCGTCGCGGCCGAGGGGGCGGAGGTCTGGGCGCTGCTCGCGGCCGGCGCGCAGGTGTACGTGTGCGGGGACGGCGCCCGGATGGCGCCGGGCGTGCGGGCCGCCTTCCGCGACCTCTTCCTGCGGCGGACGCCGGGCGCGGACGAGCAGCGGGCCCGCGGCTGGCTCCAGGGGCTGGTCGAGGACGGCCGCTACGTGGAGGACGTGTACGCGGGCTGACCCGGCGCCGGGTGACCGGCCGGTTCCGCCGGAGGGCCGTGGCGCCCCCGGCGGAACCGTACGCGGGCGTCAGACCGGCAGTGACCAGTACTGGTTGGCCTGGTGGTCGCCGCAGGTCCACAGCTGCACCCGGGTGCCGTTGGCGCTGCCGCCGCCGTAGACGTCCAGGCAGAGGCCGGAGCCGGCGAGCGTGCCGTCCGGCCCGGCCGTCCACTGCTGGAGCCCGCTGCCGCAGGTGCTCAGCACCACCGCGCTGCCGGCCGTGGCGCCCGTGGCGGTCAGGCACTTGCCGAGGGTGCGGACGGTGCCGTCGGCGGCCCTGGCCCAGCGCTGGTTGGCGTTGCCGGTGCAGTCGTAGAGGATCACCGGGTTGCCGTCGGCGGTGCCGCTGCCGGAGTCGTCCAGGCAGCGGGCGCCGTTGCCGGTGACCTGCCCGGTGGGCACGGCGGCCGCACAGCCGGCGCCGGGGGTGAGCCGCCAGACGGCGGTGCCGTGGGCCGGGACGCTCTGGCTCAGGGCCGTCGAGGTGGTCGAGGTGGCGCCGGTCCAGAGGTCCCGGGCCGTGACGGTGCAGCCGGGCAGGCCGACGGCGCTCAGCGCGACGCCGAGCGTCTGCGTGCTGTTCGAGCGGTTGAGCACGGCCACCGCGCGGTCGCCCCCGGCGAGCGGCCTGGCCAGCACGTCGGCGGCCGCCGTGCTGGAGACCACGGCGGCCTGCCGGCCCAGCGGGTCCTGGTCGACGGCGATCAGCGCGGTGTTGCCGAGCGCGCCGAGGCCGGCCGCGGAGAGCCTGGAGACGTCGGAGGAGAGGATCAGCGGCGCGGCCGACATCGACCAGAGCGCGACCTGGCTGCGGGCCTCGTCGTCGGTCAGTCCGGCGTCGCCGGCGATCAGGAAGTCCGGGTCGTTCCAGTGGCCGGGCGAGGCGAAGGAGCCGATCCAGCGGTTGTAGCCGTAGTTGCCGAGGACGCTGGACCAGCGGCTCGCGTTCGGGTGCGCGGCGTCGTAGGTCGCGATGTCGTAGCCCTCGCGCCAGAGCTGGCCGTCCTGGCCGACCCAGGACAGCACCTTGAACCAGTCGGCGTTGCCCCACTCGCCGGACTGGAAGTAGGCGGGCGCGGACTCGGAGAAGACGATGTCCCGGCCGGCGGCGCGCAGCGCGGCCGCCTGGGCGTCGTAGGCCTGGCGGTAGGCCTGCTGCTGGCTCTGGCCGGGCGAGAGGTGGAGGTTGCAGCCGTCGAGCTTGAGGTAGTCGACGCCCCAGGCGGCGAAGGCGGCGGCGTCCTGGGCGAAGTGGTCGGGTTCGCCGCGGGTGCCGAGGCCACTGCCGGGGTAGCCGCCGCAGGTCGTGGAGCCGGCGTCCTCGTAGATGCCGAACCTCAGGCCGCGGGCGTGCAGGTAGGAGCCGAGCCAGGCCATGCCGTGCGGGAACTTGGCCGGGTCGGCGGTGAGGTTGCCGGCGGGGTCGCGGGCGGTGGACATCCAGCAGTCGTCCACGGTCACCGTGTCGTAGCCCTTGGCGGCGAGTCCGGTGGAGACCAGGGCGTCGGCGTTGGCGGTGACGGTGCGTTCGTCGATGGCGCACTGGTAGTGGGCCCAGTCGTTCCAGCCCATCGGCGGGGTGGCGGCGAGGGCTCGGGGGGTGGCTGCGGTGGCGGCGGGCTCGGGCGTGGGGGAGGCCTGGGCGGGTGCGGTGGACACCAGGGACAGGGCGAGCAGCGCGGCGGACAGGGCGCCGGCGGCGAGCCGGCGCCGGGGTGTGCGGGAGGGGGGCACGGCGGACTCCTTGCTCAGGGGGAGGTGAGGAGAAGTGCGCCCCAAGTGCACTGCGTCTGCGCAGTACTGTCAATATGAATGACCTAATGAGCAACTCTGAGCAGAGTCTGCCGAGTTCTGGACACAGGGTTTGCCGCGGCGCTCCCGCGCAGGGGAGCGCCCGGTCAGGCGGGCAGACCGACCGCGCGCTCGCGGTTGCGGCGCTGCTGGATGACGACGGCGGCGACCAGCAGGGCGCCCTGGGCGACGTTCTGCCAGAAGGAGTTGATGCCCTGCACGGTGAGGCCGTTCTGCAGCGCGCCGAGCAGGGCGACGGCGAGCAGCGTGCCGCCGACACCGCCCCGGCCGCCCTTGAGGGCGCAGCCGCCGAGGGCGGCGGCGGTGATCGACTGCAGCTCCAGGCCCTCGCTGCCGGAGACGGGCTGGCCGCTGCCGGTACGGGCGGTGAGCAGGACACCCGCCAGGGCCGCGACGGTGCCGGAGAGGGCGTAGGCCGCGAGGAGGTACTTGTTGAGGTTGATGCCGGCCAGGCGGGCGGCGGTGTCGTTGCCGCCGATCGCGTAGACGTTGCGGCCGATGTCGGTGTACGTGAGCAGGGCGTGCACGGCGACGGCCGTGAGGATCAGCAGCCAGACCATGGTGGGCAGGCCGGCGATCCTGCCGCGGCTGAGGAAGACGAACACCGGATCGCCCAGGACGTAGCCCTGGGCGCGGCCGTCCGAGACGAGTTGGGCGACGCCCTTGTAGGCGGCGAGCCCGGCGAGGGTGGCGATGGTGGGGTTGACCCGGCCGTAGACGATCACGGCCCCGTTGAAGAGACCGATGCCCGTGCCGATGGCCAGAGCGGCGCCGATGCCGAGGTAGGGGTCGGCGCCGGCGGAGGTGAACACCATGGCGCTGGTGACGGAGGCGAGGCCGGCCTGGGAGCCGACCGAGATGTCCAGGCCGCCGCAGATGATCACGACGGTCTGCACGACGGCCAGCAGGCCGGAGATGGTGGCCGCCTCGGCGATGACCCGGATGTTGTCCCAGCCCACGAAGTTGGGGTCGAGCCAGCCGAACAGGGCGACCACGGCGACGAGGGCGCCGATCAGGCTGAGGTTCTGGCCGCCGATCGCGGCGAGCAGGCGGCGCGGGCCGCCGGACCGTGCGGGCAGGGCCCCGGCCTCGGGGGCCGGGGCGGTCGGGGGAGTGGCGGTGGTCATCGGGTCTCTCCGGTCTGGGCTGCGTCGGCGTCTGCGTCGGGGGTTGCGTCGGTGGCGCTGGCGGCCGCTGCGTCGGCGCAGGCGCCGGTGGTGGTGGGGTCGGCGGGCGCGGCGAGGTCCTCGGCCATGGCGAGGGCGAGGACGGCCTCCTCCGTCGCCTGGTCGCGGCTGAGTTCGCCGGTCGTGCGGCCGTTCTGCATCACCACGATCCGGTCGGCCAGGCCGAGGACCTCGGGCAGTTCGGAGGAGATGACCAGGACGGCGGTGCCCTCGCGGGCGAGGTCGGCGATGATCCGGTAGATCTCGGCCTTGGCGCCGACGTCGACGCCGCGGGTGGGTTCGTCGAGGATCAGCAGGTCGGGCTTGCGGGCGAGCCAGCGGGCCAGGACGACCTTCTGCTGGTTGCCGCCGGAGAGGGTGCGGACGTCGGCCTCGACGGAGGGGGCGCGGACCCGCAGGCGGTCGGCGTACTCCTGGGCGAGGGCCCGCTCCTGGCGGCGCCGCACGAAGCGCCAGCGGCGGAGCCGGTGCAGGCTCACCAGGGAGGTGTTGTCGCGGATCGAGCGCTGCAGGAACAGCGCCTGGGCCTTGCGCTCCTCCGGGGCCAGGCCGATTCCGGCGGCGACGGCGTCACGCGGGTTCCGCAGCCGTAGCACCTCGCCGTTGAGGGCCACCGTGCCCGAGCGGACGGGGGCGTCGCCGGCCAGGGCGAGCGCGAGCTCGGAGCGCCCGGCGCCGATCAGGCCGGCCAGCGCGACCACCTCGCCCGCCCGGACCCGGAGACTGACACCGGCGACGTCGTCGGTGGTGAGGCCCCGGATGTCGAGGACCACGCGCTCGGTGGCGACCTGCTGACGGACGAACAGCGAGGAGAGGTCCCGGCCGACCATGAGGCGCACGAGCTCCGCCTCGTCGGTGGCGGCGGCCTCGACCACGCCGGCGACCCGGCCGTCGCGCAGTACGGCGATGCGGTCGGCGAGCCGGAAGACCTCCTTCATCCGGTGGGAGACGTAGACGACCGCGACGCCCGCGTCCCGCAGCCGTCCGATCAGGGCGAAGAGGGCCTCGACCTCGTGCTCGGAGAGCGAGGAGGTGGGCTCGTCGAAGGCGATCGCCCGGGGCGGGACGGAGCCGGTGAGGGCTCGCATGATCTCGACCAACTGGCGCTGGGCAGGGGTGAGTTCGGAGCCGAGCAGGTCGGGGTCGAGCACCTTGGCGAAGCCCAGCCGGGCCAGGTCCGCGGTGATCCGGCGACGCAGCCCGGCGCGGTCCAGGAGGCGCAGCCGGGTACGTGGCAACGCGCCGGCGTAGACGTTCTCGGCGACCGGCACGTGCGGGATGATCTCGGGCTCCTGCGGGATGATCCGGATCCCCGCGCGGCGGGCGTCCTGCGGGGAGTGCAGGTCGACGGTCTCGCCGTCCAGCAGGACGCGCCCCTCGGTGGGGCGGTGGTCGCCGGTGAGGATGCGCAGCAGGGTGGACTTGCCGGCGCCGTTCTCGCCCATCAGGGCGGTGACCCGGCCGGGAGGGAAGTCGAGCGTGACGCCCTCCAGCGCCCGGACGGCGCCGAAGCGCTTGGAAACGCCCTCGGCGCTCAGGCCCGGGGACCGGTTCGGTGGTGGGACGGGGGGCGGTACGGGTGTGGTCATCTGGGCCTCGTCGGCGGTGCGGTGCGAACGGTCGGGAGGGGCCGTGGGTCCGGCCGGGGGAGGGGCGCTCGCGTCCGGCCGGCGCGGCCGGGGGCGGGGCCTGCCGGGGCGACGCCCGCGGCGCGGTGGCGGGCCGCCACCGGTGGGCGCCGGACGAGGCGTCAGCTGCAGGTCACGCCCGCGGACCGCCAGGTGGCGGGGTCGACCATGGTGGTCGGGGCGAACGCCTCCTGCGGGAAGTCCTTGCCGTTCTTGAGCTTGTCGTACATGGTCTGCACCGACAGGGCGCCGACGTCCCGGCCGCTGATGAACAGGGCGGCCTTCATCCCGGAGGGCTTGCCGGCGGCCCAGTCCTTGCAGGCGAGGTAGGCGCCCAGGCCGACGCCGTCGATGTCGTCCGGGCTGATCCCGGCGTTCTGCAGGGCGGTGACGGCGCCCTGGACGTTCTCGTCGTTGCAGCCCCAGACCACCCAGTGCTTCACGCCGGGGTTGGCGGTGATGGTGGCGGCGACCTTGTCCTGCGCGCCGGTGGGGGAGTTGTCGGTGGCGACGTCGAGCAGCTGCACGCCCGGCACGGCCTGGTCGAAGGCGGCCCCGGCGGCCTTCACGCGGTCGCCGCAGACGGTGACGTCCTGCTTCCACGCGGAGATGATCCGGGTGTCGGCGGCGTTCCACCCGGCCTTCCGGAACTCCTCGGCGGCGCGCCGGCCGACCTGCTGGCCCATCTGCTGGCCGGAGAAGCCGATCCGCGGCACCAGGTCGGTCGCCGCGCACTGTGCCGGCGCCGGTCCGCTGGTGCAGACCTGGTCGTCGGAGGTGAGCAGTGCGGCCTTCGCGTCCCGGGCCGTCTGCACGACCTGCGGGCCGACCGCCGGGTCCGGCACCACGATGATCAGGCCGTTGCTCTTCCGGGCGATCGCGGCCTGCACTTCGCCGACCGTCCGGTTGGCGTCGTTGCCGAGGTTCACCACCTTCAGGTCGGCGCCCAGTTCGGCGGCCTTGGCCTTCGCGCCCGCGGCCTCGTCCACGAAGTACTGCTGGTCGCCCTGTTTCTGCAGGTAGGTGATCGAGACCTTGCCGGACACCGGCGCGACCGGGGCGTCGGCGGCGCCGGAGGAGGTCTGCCCGGTGGAGCAGGCGGTCAGCCCTAGGGAGGTGACCAGGCTCAGGGCGGCGATCGGGGCCAGTCGGCCACGGGGGGAGAGGTGCATGGCGGGGCTCCTGAGGGGTGGGGGACAAGCTACGGGAAACAACAGAAGCGATCAGAAAACATCGCAATCAAACGTGACGGTTCCTGGGAGGGTGCCCAGCTCGGAGGCGGGTCAAGCCCAGGTTTCGCGACGGGAGTCGGGGAGGCCTTGTGGTGGTGTCACCACGCCGCGGACGGTGGTGAGGTCGGTGGTTTGAGTCGTTATTTCCTCTGTCACAGCAGGTAGTTGCTGTGATCGGGCGCGCCTGTCGGCTGCTGCTCCGTTGCCCTGGACAGCTTCGAGCAAAGCCGGGGCAGCGTCAATAGGCCTGGCAGGGGCATGCCGGCAGGGCGGTCCGGGGCCCTCTGGTGGCCCCGGACTCGCCGTAGTTGCGTACCGTCAGGCTGGCTGAATTTGTTGATTGGTGTTTATATCTGGCGCCTGCTCCCCGCCCGTCCCCGTGGGGGAGGGCGGCCGTCGGCGTCCCGGGGGCCGTCAGGCGGGTGTCACCACGTCGAAGCGCTCGGCGCCGAGCACCCAGTGGCCGCGGCGCATGACGGCGACCAGGTCGTGGGTCTCGGAGTCGAGGGCGACGAGGTCGGCGAGTTTGCCGGTCTCGAGGGAGCCGGTGGTGTCGGCGAGGCCGAGCAGCCGGGCGGGGGTGGTGGAGAGCGACTCGACGGCCTGGGCGAGGGTCAACCCGCCCACGGTGACGGCCCGTTGGAACACCCGGTCGAGGGTCAGCGTGGAGCCTGCGATGGAGCTGCCGTCGGGGAGCATGGCGACGCCGTCCTGGACGCGGACCTGGAGGGGGCCGAGGGGGTAGAGGCCGTCGCCCATGCCGGCGGCGCCCATGGCGTCGGTGATCAGGGCGAC